>CAZUAL010000070.1:0-14705 GCA_964618305.1 uncultured Dongia sp.
GCACGCGGACCACGTTCTGGCCCTGCGGGACCTGCACCTGAACCGGCGCACCGGACTGCGTCAGGTGAACTTGGCCCACATCGCTTTCATGGGGAACTGCGGCTGACTCGTTGTTGCTCTGCGGAAGACCCGTGGTGTCGGTGGCCATGACAATCTCTTTCTCGATAGGGTGACGGCTGGCCGGGCTTTCCTCGCTCCACCCACTTGATCAACGGGCGATACGATTTGATGCCTAACCTTTACGAGAATGAGATTGTCATTGGCCCATTTGGCTGTCTCAGCGCACCTTAGTAAAATTTAATACTATTGTGTGGCTTTTCGCCGATTCAATTGACTTTCAGACACAAACTTTCACGAAAACAAGGAATCAGATCTTAGAAATATCTTGTTACAAGGAAATTGGGGTTAATTATTCCCATACAGAGTCTATATAGATAGCTCTTTATGGTTGTAAATTATGTCACAGAACGCTTAACGCTCGCTCTCACTATTCGCACCCGCACCCTCACGCTGGGGCCGGCGCAGCGTGAGGCCGCGGACGGGAAAAGATCACCACGCTTCTTTCAGCACTACGCCGCGCTGCAACATGAAGCGCCGGATCAAGCGCAAACGATCAGTCGCCGAGCTTCCCTGCTTGGCACTTGCTTGCCTTGCATTCTTGCGCGCGCTCCTCAAGAAAGCCGATACGCGATCGCGTCTCATCGACCGCGCAATTGAGATCGACAAAATTGTCTTCGCCCTCCTGCCGGCTGCACTTGGCATTGCGCGCCCGCATCCACGAAAGTTCGCCCTTCTTGAGGATCGACTTTTCATCTTTGGACAGCAGTTTCGCGAGGTCGCCATAGGCTTTGTTGAGGTCCGCGTCGGCCTCGATATAGAGCTTCGAATAGCAATACACATCGTCGAAGGCATTCTTCGGGTCTTCGCAATCGGCCCGCGCGGGGAGAGAGAACGCGCCGAAATACAGCATGCCGGCGGCCAGCGCCGGGACCATTCTCGTGACCGCGCCGAAGCGCGGCAGGCTGTTGGATTGATTCATTATTTCCTCGGTCAAAGCGCCCCCAGGAAGCTCCTGCGAGCTGCGTGCAGCGTCGCAAAAGCGGCGCTGATTCTCAATTCAGAGGTGCATCCTCGCACCTGCCATCTGTCGCTTTGCGGCGGTTAATGCCGCACCCTGAGCAAAGCACTTGACTTTATCATGAACTAAACTAGAACATATGTAGTTGTTGATTGTTTGTTCCAGCCCCAGATGTCGGTCAAGAGCGGTTTTTTGGGGAACGGGAAGAACATTCCACAGGGTTTTCAGCGGCCGGCGACTCGCTAACGGGGATGGGTTCCGGCGGCAACTTTCTGAGGGGATAGAGCGGGTATGTTGACCAGAAAACAGCGTGAATTGCTGCAATTCATTCAGGATCGCCTGGCCGAGACAGGCGTCTCTCCATCCTTTGATGAAATGAAGGATGCATTGGGGTTGAAGTCCAAATCGGGCGTTCACCGCCTCATCACCGGGCTGGAAGAGCGGGGCTTCATCCGCCGCCTGCCACATCGCGCCCGCGCACTTGAAGTCATGCGCTTGGCCGAGGATCAGGTCGGCACGAAGCCCGGCACCACGACGGCACCGACCGCCGAGCCGGGAAGGCGCGGCTTCACGCCCAGCGTCATTCAAGGCGATTTCACGCCGTCGCTGCCGGGTGCCGTCGTGGCGCAAGCCAGCCACACCGTGCAATTGCCGCTCTATGGCAAGATCGCCGCCGGCACGCCGATCGAAGCACTCCGCGATCAGTCGAACTCGGTCGACGTGCCGGCCGGCATGCTTGGCCGTGGCGAACACTACGCGCTGACCGTCGAAGGCGATTCGATGATCGATGCTGGCATTCATGAGGGCGACACCGTCCTCATCGAACGCTGCGAGGCAGCCGAGAACGGCACCATCGTCGTGGCTCTTGTCGACAACAATGAAGTCACGCTGAAGCGTCTGCGCCGTAAGGGCGATTCGATTGCCCTTGAACCGGCCAACCCCAATCACAAGACGCGTATCTTTGGTCCTGACCGGGTCAGGATCCAGGGTCGTCTGATTGGTCTGATGCGCCAGTACTGACCGCGCCGTCATTCTTGTTCAGATCCGGCGCAGCCTCAACGGGCTGCGCCGTTTCTTTGAAGCGCCGCAGCGACCATGGCCGATCTCCGGTATCGAAGCTTCGCTGCACTATGAACGAGCCGTCGCCGTTGATCGAGACCGCATGCGTGCCGCTGCGCCAGAGATCGAAGAAGTCGATCACGCGTTCGGCCGACAGGCAGGGCCCGCTCACTGGTTCCAGGGCGATGACCAAGCGCGCGGCGCGGCAGGCAGGCTCGATCCCCGCCTCAGTCTGGGCGATCGCGATGAAACCCATCCGCGTATTGAAGCGACACCAATCAGCGTTGCAGCTTCCGAAATCGGCGCCCTCCTCCGGCGCTGCCATGGCACGCGCATGCACTGCATCGATCCGCCTTTGATGCGTCGATAGAGCGGGCTCGGCCAATACCTGCTTCGGGAAGGGCAATCGCCGTTCCTGACCATTGCGTCGGAGCCACGTTTCCGCGGCGATTTTTCCAGTGCGCGTTGAACTGAAATAATAGCCCCCTTCCGGTCCCAGGACAGCTACCAGCCGGCTCTTTTGGCCCGCCGCGAAGGCCAGGATATCCGGGGATTGGAAGCCAGCAAGGATCAGCGGTAGCCCAACCCACTTGAGGCGGCCGACAATAAGGCAGAGCACAAGGAGACCGAGGCTCGCGATGATGAGGCCATAGCCGGGCATTGCCGGCACCAGAATGACGGAACCAGGCCAGTCGGCCACCCAATGCGCGATGGCGATGATGAGGTCGCATCCCCATCCCATCGCCACCAGCGGCCAGTGCTCAAGTCCGAACGGCATCGCGATCAAAGCAAGGACCGCAAGCGGCATGATCCAGAATCCGGTCAAGGGCACGGCCAGCATGTTCGCGGCCAAGCCGAAGAGGGTCAGACGGTTGAAGTGATAAATGACGAACGGCGCCGTCATCAAGCTGGCAATAAGGCTCGTTAGCATCAAGGTCCCAAGCCAGACCAGACCGCGCTCGCCAAAGCCAATGATACGGCCGACGAGATCCGGCGCGTCGCGGCCCACGCGGCGCAGGGCGGCGAATTGCGCGCGGCCGCCGTCGAAGACCCGGATCAATCCCAGGACGGCCGCGAACGACATCTGGAAACTGGCGCCAATCAGCGCCTCCGGCGCCACGAGCAGGACGATGATGGCGGCAAAGGCAATGACGCGCATGGAGATCGGCGAGCGATCCAGCAGGATGGCGCAAAAGAACAGCCCAGTCATCACCAGGGCTCTTTGCGTCGGCACCGGCATGCCGGCCAGGCCCGCATAGAAGAAGGCGCCGAGAAGCGCCAGGATTGCCGCCCATTTCTTGATGTCATGGCGGAGCGCGATGGGCGGCATCAGCGCCAGCAGCGCGCGCAGACCGAAGAAGAAGATGCCCGCCGCCAAGCCGATATGCAGGCCGGAGATTGAGGTCAAGTGCGCAAGCCCCGAATCCCGCATCGCCTGCACGTCGTCGGCTCTGAGGGCCGTCTGGTTGCCGACGATGAGCGCCATCGCCATGGCGCCTGTGGCCCCTGGCAGTTCCGCTTGAATGCGCCGCCCGATCGACAGGCGAAGCGCATCAAACCAGTCACCCATGCCCTGGAGAACGCCGCCGGCTTTCTCCAGTTGTGCGATCTTTTCGACCGGCTTTAGTGAGAAACCGACGCCGCCCAGACGCTCGAAATAGGCCTGCCGCCGGAAGTCGAACGCGCCGGGCGCCACGGGCGGAGCCGGCGGCTGCAGATCCGCGGTGAGCTTGATCCAATCGCCGATCTCGACCGGCTCGTTCACCTTGGCAAGCTTGATGCGCACCCGCTCCGGCAGAAGATCCGGACCAAGCGGCCCCGTCTTCTCGCTGGTGATCGTCAATTCGTCCAGCGTGACCCGCAAGCTTCCCGGATAGAGTTCGACCTCGCGCACGCGGCCGGTGATCTCCGCCCGGTAGATCGAGCGTGAAAGCTGTGGTGCCTTCACCAGCTCCGCCTTCAGCGCGGCGGCACTGAATCCGATCGTCGCCGCGAGGCACCCTGCCATGGCGAGCATCAGCAGCGGTGATCGCCGAGTGAGCCAGCAGAGCGGCAGGAGACCGGCGGCCAGCAGGGGGCCAAGCCAGACCGGCGGCTCGCGCTCCAGGCCGAAATAGACGGCGATCCCCATCCCCATGGCCACGGCGACCCAGCACGGCCAGTTCGGCCGCTGCGCCGCCACGAATGCTTCCAGCTTCTCCAAGAACGCCACGGTCAAAAGCAGAATCTCTGATAAGTTGCAAAAGCCTCCTAGCAGATCGCGCGCTCTATGGATAGCCTTCTTGCCTTGCCCCAGAAGCGCCAATTCGTGATAGAACCCTGGCCAAATTCTATCGGCCAAAATCAATCTGATAGCGGACTAAAGGAACATGACCGTCGTCACCCGTTTTGCCCCCTCACCGACCGGCTTCCTGCATATCGGCGGCGCGCGCACGGCCCTCTTCAATTGGCTGTTTGCCCGCCACCACAAGGGCATCTTCCACCTGCGCATCGAAGACACCGACCGTGTTCGTTCGACCGAGGCGGCAATCGAAGCGATCATCGACGGCCTCAAATGGCTGGGCCTGAATTGGGACGGCGAGATCGTCTACCAGTTTGCCCGCGCCCCCCGTCATGCCGAAGTGGCGCTGCAGCTTCTTGAGGCCGGCAAGGCCTATCGCTGCTATTGCTCGCCTGAAGAACTAGACGAGATGCGCAAGGCCGCCCAGGCTGCCGGCAAGCCGATGAAATATGACGGACGCTGGCGCGACCGCGATCCCAAGGATGCGCCCGCCGGGGTGAAGCCCGTCATTCGCCTCAAGGCGCCGCAGGCCGGCGAAACCGTGGTGGTCGACGGCGTGCAAGGCGAAGTGCGCGTTTCCAACGAGCAGCTCGATGACATGATCCTGCTGCGCTCGGACGGCACGCCCACCTACATGCTCTCGGTCGTGGTCGATGATCACGACATGGGCATCACCCATGTCATCCGCGGCGACGATCACCTCACCAACACGTTCCGCCAGCGCCAGATCTATGATTCGATGGGCTGGGAGGCGCCGCATTTCAGCCACATCCCGCTCATCCACGGGCCGGACGGGGCGAAGCTCTCCAAGCGTCACGGGGCGCTCGGCGTCGAGGCATATCGCGAGATGGGCTACTTGCCCGAGGCGCTGCGCAATTACCTGCTGCGCCTCGGCTGGGGTCATGGCGACGACGAGATCATCTCGACCGAGCAGGCGATCGAGTGGTTCGAGCTTTCCGGCATTGGTCGTTCGCCGTCGCGCTTCGACTTCGCCAAGCTCGACAACCTCAATGGCCACTACATGCGCCAGGCCGATGATGCCGAGCTTGCCAAGGCTGTCGCCGAGCGCCTCGGCAAAGGTGACGCGGCGAGCCTAGCGGTCCTTACCCGCGCCATGCCTGGCCTGAAGAGCCGCGCCAAGAATCTGAAGGAACTGGCCGAGAACTCAGCCTTCTATGTCCAGGCACGGCCACTGCCCTTCACCGACAAGGCGAAGGCCATGCTGACCACGCCGGAAGCACTAGCGTTGCTGCCGAAGCTCATCGCGGCCTACTCCGCCGCCGATTCCTGGCAGGCGGCGGCCTTGGAGGAGAAGGCACGCGCCTTTGCCGAAACGGAAGGCGTCAAGCTCGGCTCCGCAACACAGCCGCTCCGCGCCGCCTTGACCGGCTCGACGCAATCGCCGCCGATCTTCGAGGTGATGGAAATCCTCGGCAAGGAGGAAAGCATCGCCCGCCTCCAGGAAGCGCCGAAGGCTTAAGGCTACCCAAAAGAAGAAACCCCGCACCGGTTGCCCGATGCGGGGTTTTTCTTTGCCCGATCGAAGCGGCGTCAGATGCCGCCCATGCACATGTACTTGATCTCGAGGTAATCCTCGATGCCGTACTTCGAGCCTTCGCGGCCGTTGCCGGATTCCTTGACGCCGCCGAAGGGAGCGACTTCGCTGGAAATGATGCCGGTGTTGATGCCGACGATCCCGTATTCGACCGCTTCGGCGACACGCCAGACGCGGCCCAAGTCACGGGCATAGAAGTAGGAAGCGAGGCCGAACTCGGTATCGTTGGCCATCTTGATCACCTCTTCTTCCGTCTTGAAGCGGAAGAGCGGCGCCAGCGGACCAAAGGTCTCTTCCTTCGCCACCGCCATCTGCGGCGTGACGCCGGTCAGAATGGTCGGCTCGAAGAAGCTGCCACCCAGCGCATGGCGCTTGCCGCCCAGGGCCACCTTGGCGCCCTTGGCAACGGCGTCGTTGATATGCTCTTCGACCTTCTCCACCGCCTTCATGTCGACGAGCGGGCCCTGCTGCGTTTCGCCCTTGAGGCCGTCGCCGATCTTCATCTTGGCAACCGCCGCCTTGAGCTTCTCGGCAAAGGCGTCGTAGACAGCGTCCTGCACATAGATGCGGTTGGCGCAGACGCAGGTCTGCCCGGTATTGCGGAACTTCGACATCATGGCGCCTTCGACCGCGGCGTCGAGATCAGCATCGTCGAACACGATGAACGGCGCGTTGCCGCCCAGTTCCATCGAGGTCTTCTTCACCGTGGCGGCGCATTGCTGCATCAGCAGCTTGCCGATCTCGGTCGAGCCGGTGAAGGTCAGCTTGCGCACGATCGGATTGCTGGTCATTTCGCCACCGATGGCCGTGGCCGATCCGGTGACCACGTTGAGAACACCGGCAGGAATGCCCGCGCGCTCGGCGAGAACCGCAATCGCCAGGGTCGAGTACGGCGTCTGCGTGGCCGGCTTCATCACGACCGGGCAACCCGCGGCCATTGCCGGGGCAGCCTTGCGCGTGCCCATGGCATTGGGGAAGTTCCACGGCGTGATCGCCGCGACAACGCCGACCGGCTCCTTGGTGACGACGATACGCTTGTCGCCCTGGTGCGGTGGGATTATGTCGCCATAGATGCGCTTGGCTTCCTCGGCAAACCATTCGATGTAGGCGGCGCCATAGGCGATCTCGCCCTTGGCCTCAGCGAGCGGCTTGCCCTGCTCGGCGGTGAGGAGGATCGCGAGATCTTCCTGCGCTTCCATCATCAGGTTGAACCACTTGCGCAGCAGGTTTGAGCGTTCCTTCGCCGTCTTCTTGCGCCAGCCGGCCCAGGCTGCATTCGCAGCCTCGATCGCCCGCTTCGTTTCGGCAGCGCCCATGTTCGGGATGGTGCCGATCACCTCGCCGGTTGCCGGGTTGGTGACGTCAATCGTCTTGCCCGAGTCAGCATCGACCCACTGGCCATTGATGTAGCATTGCTCGCGGAACAGGCCCTTATCCTTGATCGGCAGGACAAATTTCTGTGCCTTCATAGCGGCTTGCGTCATCGGAGAAATCCTTGCTGGTGTTGAAAATTTGGCCGGAGTATACGCGCCGGCCCAGCTATTGAAAAGTATGCCGGCGGGGGTAGGAGCGTCTCATAAAACATCATTAATTCAATGCGTTAGATCGAACTCGATCCAGCGCTCCCTAAGCGCGAAGCCGAGCTTCCGATAGACCTGCAGGGCCGCGGGGTTGTCGCTGTTGCAGGCAAGCAAGACGCGCTCAACTCCCCTCTCGTGAAGCATTCGCAAAAGGGCCGCCCCCAAGCATTGTGCCAGTCCCCGGCCGCGGGCCGTCGGTCGAGTGGCAAAATGCCCTAACAATGCCGTGGTATCCTTGGCGCCCAAGGCAAGAGTTCCGGCACACGCGATGAGATCACCAGCCTCTTTCACCCCAACGAACGGCATATCCAGCATATAGGGAGCGAAGACCGCGCCGGGATAGACTTCCTCATAAAATGCTGTTGCCAGGGCGCTGTCAGCGGATGTCAGACGCACGCATTCTCCGCTGCTATCCGGCAATGCCACCATCATGCGCTCGAGGATCAGCATCTCCCGCGCCATTCCCAGCCGGTCCGCCAGGAGGGACTGCGCGCCGATTGCAAAAGGCTGCTTCACATGCACTTCGATCGGTCCGGCAATAGCAGTGATCGCCTCAGCGCACGATCTTGTCAGGGGGCCCGAGAGAGCAAACACCGAGACCGTGCCGAATTGCGCACCCAGAACGACACATGCACCGTCCTGCCACAGCAGCCGATTGTCGATGCCGCGCGCGAGGTCCTCAATGCCCGCTTGCCAATAAAAGGAAAGCAGAGAGTCATCGCAGACTCTGTCGGCAATTACTGTTCGCTCCTCCGCCGAAATCTGCGAGAGCGGACGAAAGCTCATCCAACAATCTCGGATGCCGCGGTGAAGCCCGACTGGATGGCGCCTTCGATGGTCGAGGGCCAGCCGGTGTCGGTCCAATCGCCGGCCAAAACCAGGTTCGGCCAGATGGTCCGGGCTCGCGGGCGGCGACGCAATTGCTCCGGCGTTGCTGCGAAGGTTGCGCGCTTCTCTTTCACAACGCGCCAAGCCGGCATCGGAACCGCGCCGAGATTGCAGGCCGCGGCCACGTTGCGCCACAATTGCTCGGCCAGATCCTCGGCCGGCCGGTCGATAACGGCTTCGGCCGCAGACGTCGTCGTCGAAAGGATGCCCGGCTTCACGAAGATCCATTCAGCGATCCCGCCGACGATTCCGATGAATGGCTCCTTCGGCACCACGCCATGCCACTTGAAATGCGCGTTGACGATGCCGCGAAAGGCTGTCGGCGCCAGGAGATCCGGCAGCAGATCGGCTGCAACCGGCGCGGTGACGGCGAGCACAACCTTGTCTTCCGGCCCAAGCGCCACTTCAGACTTGCCGAAATCGAGATGGGTCAGAGCCGCGTTGCTGAAGCGCATGGCCCGCAACCGATGGCCGAAATTTATCTCGGCGCCTCTGGCTTGCAGCTGCGCGATGGCCGGGTCAACCAGACTCTCGGACAAGCCTGCATGCGGCATCAGCGCATGGAGGGCCGCTCCACCCTGCCCGAACGTATCGCGGAACAGGCGACCCAGGAGCTTCGCCGATGCTTCCTCCGGTGCCGTGTTGAGGGCCGCCACACATAGCGGAGCCCAGAGTCTGCGAAAAGCAATCCTCTTCCTGTCGACGATGTCGGTCACCACCGCATTCTCGCTCGCCCGCGCCAGCCGCTCGGCATCGAGATAGTCAAGGAGCGATGTTCCCTTGGCGCGACGGCTCGGGACCAGCAGCCACCACGGAAAGAGCCCCTCGGTCGGCCGCACCGACCAGCGTTCGCCGCTCGCCAGATCGACAAACGGAAAGACGGCCTTTTCCTGTGCAGTAAACGTGGCAGCCGCATCGATTTCGGAGATATAGGCCATCGCCGCCAGATTGCCCGAGACGATGAGATGATTGCCATTGTCGATGCGGCAACCGAGTTCCGGATCATCATAGGATCGGCAGCGGCCGCCAGCTTGTTGTGCCGCCTCGTAGAGGCTCACCTCATAGCCGGCGCGCGCCAGGCGCGTCGCTGCCGCGAGCCCGGCAAGCCCGGCGCCAACGACATGGACACGGCCAGGCATAGTTATGTCAGAGGAAGCCATAGCGCACGGCCAGCCAGATCTTGCGCCATTTCGGCACCTTGATTTCCGTCGTCAGGTCGCGCCAGTCCCAGTCGATCAGCTTGTCGAGTAGCGCGCCATATACAGCACCCATGATGCGCGCCGGCCGCATCGGCTCCTTGGCACATTGCCGCATCGCAGAATCAGCCTCGGCGAAATGCGCCTTCGCCATCGCTGCCAAGTCGCGGCAGACATTCTTCAGGTTGGGATGCGCGCGGATCACCGCAAGGTCGTCGCTCACAATCCCATGCTGGGCAAGGAGATCGCGCGGCAGATAGAGCCGGCCCCGGCCCGCATCCTCCTCGATGTCGCGCAGAATGTTCGTCAGCTGCAGCGCACGCCCCAGATGATAGGCGACATCGTCTGCGACTGGCTCTGTCGCCCCGAACGCCCGCACGGAGAGCCGCCCCACCGCCGACGCAACCCGGTCGCAATAGAGATCGAGGGTCTGGAGATCCGGCGCCTGGATCGTGTCGGTCGCGTCCATTTCCATGCCGTCAATGACGGCAATGAAATCCTCGCGCCGCAGCTTGAACTCGCGCACGGGCTTCAGCAGGGCACGGGAAATCGCCATGCCGGGCGTCCCGGCATAGAGTCGGTCGATCTCCGTCCGCCATTCCGCCAGACGACGCTTCTTGTCATCCTGCGGCGCTTCCTCGTCGGCGATATCGTCCACCTCGCGGCAGAAGGCATAGATCGCGAACATGGCATTGCGCCGCGCCTCGGGCAGCAGGCGCATCGCCGAATAGAAGGAGGTGCCGGATGCCTTGACCTGCTCGGCGATCGCCTGAGCTGAATCCGTCATCGGTCCCTCGCTATCATGGCCCAGGCAATTCCTTCGATCATCGCCATCAGAAAGAACATCTTCGTTGGTTTCACCCGCCCCGCCAACGGATCGTTGCGACGCAATTGACCGATCATCTTGTCGGCCAGGCGAACGATGGTCGCCGATTCAGCGCGCAGGCGAAAATCCTTGAGACGGCCGGGCAGGTGCCGCGCCTCGACCATCAACGCCTCCGTTTTACCCAGCAGATCGTCCAGGCAGTGGCGGAGGCCGCTGCTCGTCGTCCGCCCGGACAGGTGCCGCGTCTCAGCCCCATGGGCCGCCAGATGGTCTTGCGGCACATAGACCCGGTCCATCTCAAGATAGTCTACGCCGCAATCCTGCAGGTGATTGATGACCTGAAGCGCCACGCACAGCGCATCGGATGATGGCCGCGCCTTGGCGGGCTCGCCGTGCAGATCAAGCAGCTGCCGTCCGACCGGGGATGCCGAAAAGCGGCAATAGGTCATGAGTTCGTCCCAGTTCGCATAGCGCTGCTTGGTGGCGTCCATGCGGAAGGCTTTGAGGAGATCGGTCGAATTCACAGGTGAGACCTTCGTCTCGGCCAGCGAGCGCCGCAGGTCCGACGCTTCTGGAACATCTTCGCGGGAGGGGTCTAGGAGCACGGCTTCCATGAGGTCGAGCCGCGCCACCTTGTCCTCGGGCGAAAGCGTCGGATTGTCGGCTATATCGTCACCCATGCGTGCAAAGCGATAAAAGCAATGCACATGGGGCCTGAGGTCGGCGCGGATCAGCGCGGAGCCGACGGGAAAATTCTCCGTCGCCGCGGACTTGCCCGAAGGTGTCGCGATATCGGCAGCGCCGTCCGTCATGCCGCACTCTTCTTGATGTGCTCGGCCTGCGCCCTGCCCTTCCACTGCCCGCCCTTGCCGGTCCAATAGCGGATGGCCGAGGCAATGGTCGCCGCGGTGTAGAAGCAGGCAACGAGCGGCAGGAGCGGCGCCCAGAGCGGCGAGCGTTTGTAATTGGCGAGTGTCGGCAGATAGGCGCCGGCCATCATCGCCCAGGCAAGGAATCCGAACGGACGGATGCCTGGATCATGGCTTGCGGCGAGGAGTGGCGGCATCAGATAGGTCGCGATCATGCCGAGTACGGAGCCGAGCAGCAGCAGAGCGGAATGGTTGAGCTGTGTAAACGCCGAGCGGGCGATGAGGTTCCAGACGTCGCTCCAGCGCGGATAGCCTCGGAGCGAGGTCACATTGCTCGCCAGCCCGAGCCAGATGGGACCGGTCGCCTTGATCGCGCGGCCCAGTGCACAATCGTCGATGAGGGAACCGCGAATGGCGCCGATGCCGCCGATCTTCTTCAGCGCCGCGGTCCGCACCAGCATGCAGCCGCCGGCGGCCGCGCCCAATTTGTGCTTGGGATCGCGCACCCAGGCAAAGGGATAGAGCTTCTGGAAGAAGAAGATGTAGGCTGGAATCAGCGCCTTTTCCGCGAACGTGTCGGTCCGCAATTGCGCCATCAGGGAGACGAGATTGAATTGCCCGGTTTCGGCCCGTGCCACCAATCGCCTCAAGCTATCGGGCGCGTGCAGGATGTCCGCATCGGTCAGCAGATAGAATTTTGCACTAGCGGCCACGCGCTGCGCCTCGCCGATACCTTGGCTGACGGCCCACAGCTTGCCGGTCCAACCGGCCGCCAGCTTCTTGCCAGCGATGACCCGCAATCTGTGTTGGCCGGATTCCTCGCCCACCTTCACCGCGGCCGCTCTGGCTTCGTCCGCTGTTCCGTCCTCGCTGTTGTCGTCGACCAGGACGATGGTGAGCTTGCCCGGATAGTCCTGCCGGAGCAGTGCGCCGATGACGTCGCCGACGACGCCCGCCTCATTGCGCGCCGGTACAATCGCGGCGACTTCAGGCCAGGAATTCACTCCCGTCACGTCGACATCGGATTCCGGCCGCTCGCGCCAGAAACCGCCGCGAAACAGCAGCAAATAGAGCCAAATACCGGCGGGGACACCCGCCATTGCAATAAGGAATTCCGACATAGGGTTCCTATAGCCGGATTGGCCCCTCCATTCCACCCCCAAGGCGCGACATCGGCGGCGCTTGCAACAGGCCGTTTTTGCAGCCAAGCTTTCTGCGTTGGGGGCAACGATCACCGCGGGCGAACGGTGATCAGCGGAACCAGCCGGTTGAGCCACGGCTGACCGGCTGACGGGAGGGCATGTCAGTGACCAACCACAGCCCGGACCAGCCGGGCCGCATTCCCGATCCGGCGAACCGGGCCGAGCAGCCCATCGCTGTCACGGGCTCTCCGCAACTGGGGCCTTCTCCGGATCCGCTCATATGCCTCGCCCTGGATGGAACGATTCTCGGTGCCAACCAGCTGGCCGCCGAGATGTTCAATTGCCACAACCGCCTCATTGTCGGCGCCCATATCGGCGCTTTCCTGGAAGAGATTTCCGTCAATTTGCGCGGATCGTCGATTGGTAACCTGATCGCTGCTCTCGCCAGCGGCGACGGCCAAACGATTGAAGCCGTCGCACATAGATTGAGCGGCGAAAGCTTCCCGGTCGAAGTCACCACCATGCGCACGAGCCACGAAGGCACCGATGTCGTCATTGCTGCCATCCGCGATATCACCCACCGGAAGGAAAGCGAGCACGTCCTCACCACGGCGAAGGAGAATGCCGAGCGCGCCAACGTGGCAAAGCTCGATTTTCTGAGCCAGCTCTCGCACGAATTGCGGACACCGCTTGCCGCCATCATCGGCTTTGGCGAAGTGATGCGAGATGAGATGTTCGGGCCTCTCGGCGTCAAGCTCTACAAGACCTATGCCGCCGATATCTGCAAGAGCGGCCGCCAGCTTGCCGATGTCGTGGAGCGGATCATCGACGTCGCGAGCCTTGAAGGCCGCATGGCGGTCGCGCATACGCGCAATGCCGATTTGGCCGAAATCATCGAACGTGTCATTGCCGCCAATGCAGTCGAGGCGGAGCTTCAGGGCATCCGTCTGCACCACAATCTGCGGCGCGGCTCGATCCCGGTGGTCCTTGACGATGAAACGCTTGAAAAGATGATCGGCCATGTCGTCGCCAATGCGATCAAGTACAACCGCTTCGGCGGCAAGGTCGAGATCATTGCCGTATTGCGGCACGATGACGAGCGCGACATCGACCAAGTGGTGCTGACCATTGCCGACAACGGACCTGGCCTTGCCGTCGACAAGCTGCGGCAGATGCAAAAGTCGATCGACTCAAATCAGCATCAGACGAACGGTGGCTTGGCTCTGTGTGCTGCCTTCCTGCATCTGATCGGCGGCAAACTCGCCATCGACAGCGCGCCCAATGTCGGCACGACCGCGACCCTCACTTTCCCTCAGCGCTACGACGGCCGCTGGCGCCCCTGATTCCCCTCGCTTCTCGGAAAAGAAAAACCCCGCTGCCGATAGCAGCGGGGTTCCTCGTAACCATCAGGCCTCGGCTGCTTACGCAACCTCTGCCTTGGGCGACTGATCGGTGATCGCCGCCTTGTCTTCGCCGGCTGCTTCCTGCAGCGCACGGTCGCGGGACGCCGCAACCTGCTTCAGGCGCGCCATCACCGAGCCGGTACCGGCCGGGATCAAGCGACCGACGATGACGTTTTCCTTAAGACCGATGAGCGAGTCGACACGACCCGAGACCGAAGCCTCGGTGAGGACGCGCGTGGTCTCCTGGAACGACGCCGCCGAGATGAACGAGCGGGTCTGGAGGCTGGCCTTGGTGATGCCGAGCAGCACCGGCTTCGCCGTGGCGAGACGGCCGCCTTCCTTGAGCACCTTTTCGTTCTCGATTTCCATCTCCGTGCGGTCGATCTGCTCGCCCGCGAGGAAAGTGGTATCGCCCGGATCGGACACTTCGACCTTCTGCAGCATCTGGCGGACGATCACTTCGATATGCTTATCGTTGATCTTCACGCCCTGCAGTCGATAGACCTCCTGGATCTCGTTGATGAGATAGGAAGCCAGCGCCTCGATGCCGAGCACATTCAGGATGTCGTGCGGCACGGGGCTGCCATCCATGAGAAGGTCGCCCTTCTGCACGTAATCGCCTTCCTGGACCGAGATATGCTTGCCCTTCGGGATCAAGTACTCGACCGGCTCGACGCTCGCATCTTCCGACACGACGACGATACGGCGCTTGGCCTTGTAGTCCTTGCCGAACTCGATCCGCCCCTCGATCTCCGCGATGACCGCGTGATCTTTCGGGCGGCGCGCTTCGAACAGCTCGGCCACGCGCGGCAGACCGCCCGTGATGTC
>CAZUAL010000071.1:0-14619 GCA_964618305.1 uncultured Dongia sp.
ATTCCGAGCAGGCGCTGGATGTGGGCGCCAAGCTCGGCCTCTCGCTCTATCAGGGGCGCCTGCTCGACGCCATGGCGCAAGGGAAGGCCCCGGCTCCCGCCGCTTGAGGCTCCTCTAGCCTGTAGCGAAAAGAAAAGGCCCGGTCATATAGACCGGGCCTCATTCTTTTAAGACCGTGAACTTCCGGCTATTCGATCAGCCGGCGCCACCAGCCGCGCTTCTTGGGCTGGTTGTCGTCACCTTCGACACTGGCGGCGACCGCTTCGCCGCTGTCGCGCACTTCGATCAGGGTCAGCCGTTCGGCCACCACTTCCTCGGCCGGCGCAGCCGCGGCCGCCGGGGCGGCAGGCGCGGGTACGGCCGGCGCCGCAATTGGTGCGGCCCGGCTCATGATCGCGGCGCCCGCTTCGGCGGCAACCGGTTCCGAATCTTCGCGGTCGCGGCGCGGACGGCGCTGCCGGCGCGGCCGATCGGATCCTCTTTCTTCCTCGTCGCGGCCTTCGCTGCCTTCGGCGGCTGCGGCCTCGCTGCGCCAGGCCGGCGGCAAGTCGCCGGCGTTCTGCGGCAATTCCGGCTGCTCGCCGAAGCCCGGCAAGCCACCCTCGGCTGCAGGGCCGGCATTGCCATCCTGGTCGGCGGCGGATACCTGCTCCTCACCACTCGTGGCGCCATCCTGCTGGCGGCGCGAGCGGCGGCGTCCACCGCGGCGACCGCGGCGGCGGCGGCGGCGTTGTTCGTCACTGCCGGCACCCGGCTCGGCTCCATCAGCGCCGTCCTCGCCTTCAGCGGTCTCGTCGCCATCTTCGGCTTCGTCGCTGTCGGCGCCGACTTCATCGAGATCGGCCACGTGCCGCGCTTCGCTTTCCGCACCCGCATCGCCTTCGCCGGGGGCGCTTTCAGCCTGTTCGGTGAATTCGTCGGCCTGGAAGCGGCCACCGCGACCGCGGCGCCGGCGGCGCCGGCGGCGGCCCTGGCGTTCGCCGCTATCCTCACCATTGCCGCCCGCCGATTCCTCGGCGCCGGCTTCGGCCTGATCGCCATCCGCGTCGGCATTTGTTTCGGCTTCGTCGAATTCCTCGACGAAATTCTCGTCCTCGCTCTCATCGAAATCGATTTCGATCGGCTTGGGCTCGGGCACCGGCGGCAATTCTTCGCCGGGCACCAGCTGCTTCAGGCGCTCCAACCGGTAGTCCGGCGGCGTAAGATCGTCATCGGCGGTCATGTAGATGCGGACGCCGCGGCGAAGCTCCAGCTGCGCCAGGGCGTGGCGCTTCTGGTTGAGCACATAAAGCGCCACGGCGGACGGCACGAAGACGGTGACGCCGGGGCTCGGGCTGCGGGTGATTTCTTCCTCGACCATCCGCAGCACGTGAAGCGCGGTCGAATCAACCGAACGCATGCGGCCGGTGCCGTGACAATGCGGGCAGAGCTCGGTCGAGGCTTCCTGAAGGCTCGCATGGAGACGCTGGCGCGACATTTCCAGAAGGCCGAACGAGGAGATGCGGCCGATCTGGATGCGCGCGCGGTCGTTCCGCAGTGCGTCCTTCATCCGGCGTTCGACCGCCGCGTTGTTGCGGCCCTCGTCCATGTCGATGAAGTCGATGACGATGAGGCCGGCGAGATCGCGCAGCCGCAGCTGGCGCGCCACTTCCTCGGCCGCCTCGAGATTGGTACGAAGCGCCGTTTCCTCGATGTTGCGCTCGCGCGTCGAACGGCCGGAATTGACGTCGACGGCAACGAGGGCTTCGGTCTGGTTGATGACGATGTAGCCGCCCGAACGCAGATTGACGACCGGATGGTGGATCGCCGCGATCTGGCTTTCGATCTGGTAGCGCTGGAACAGCGGCACGGATGGATCGCGATAAAATTGCACGCGCTTGGCGTGGCCCGGCGCCAGCATGCGCATGAAGGAGCGCGCCGATTTGAAGGCCTCGCCGCCCGCCACGATGATGTCGCCGATATCGCGCGTATAGAGATCGCGGATCGAGCGTTTGATGAGGCTCGCTTCTTCGTAGATCAGCGCCGGCGCCGTCGAGCGCAGGGTCTTTTCGCGGATTTCGTCCCACAGGCGCAGCAGATATTCGAAGTCGCGCTTGATCTCGCTACGCTGGCGCTCCATGCCGGCGGTGCGGACGATGACCGCCATGCCTTCCGGCGGATCCAACTCGTCGACGATCGACTTCAAGCGCTTCCTGTCCGCGACCGAGGTGATGCGGCGCGAAATGCCGCCGCCACGGTCGGTGTTGGGCATCAGCACGCAATAGCGGCCGGCGAGCGACAGATAGGTGGTGAGGGCGGCACCCTTGTTGCCGCGTTCTTCCTTGGTGACCTGGACCAAGAGGATCTGGCGGCGCTTGATGACTTCCTGGATCTTGTAGCGGCGCAGATGGCGCTGACGGCGGCGGCGGGCGGAATCATCCTCCTCTTCCTCCTCGTCCTCGTCTTCGGCACCGGGCTCCTCGCCGCCCACCGTGTCGATCACTTCCGGCGGCTGGGTCACTTCGACGATGTCGCCGTGCGACGGGGCCGGCAGTTCGGCATCTGCCGGATCGCCGATCATTTCGTAGGCGGTATGGGTCGATCCGGGGAAATCCACCACTTCGACCGGGGAAACGGGCTCTGCCACTGCGGCTTCATCGGTTGCCGGAGCCATTGCCGCCGTCTCAGCCGCTTCCGCCACCGGCTCGCTGCGCAGACTGTCGTAACCGCTCGAAAGCGGCATCACCTGGATCGGCTCGGCGACACGCGCCGGCTCAGACGCCTCTTCGGCCCGCTCTGTCTCGGCCACGGCTGGCGAGTCGGCGTGCTCCCTGGTGCCTTCCTCGGCGTCGGAGGCATGCTCGTGTTCGAAGCCGTCATCGTGGAGATGGTCGTGGTCGGCGTGATCGTGATCGGCATGATCATGATCCGTGTGGTCATGATCGCCCTGGTCATGATCGCCCTGGTCATGATCGTCTTGGCTCTCAATGGCTGCGGAGCCTGTATCGCCTTCCGGCGCGCCGGCGGACTGACCGTTGCCGCGCCGGCGGCGGCGCGGCGGCCGGCTCTGCCGTTCCTCCGCTTCCTCCTCCAGATCCTCGCGCATCAGGGCTTCGCGGTCGGCGACCGGGATGCGGTAGTAATCCGGGTGGATTTCGCTGAAGGCCAGGAAGCCGTGGCGGTTGCCGCCATATTCGACAAAGGCGGCCTGCAGCGAGGGTTCGACCCTCGTTACCTTGGCGAGATAGATATTTCCTTTAAGCGGGTGCCGGCTGGCGACTTCGACGTCGAATTCTTCAAGCCTGCGGCCGTCCACCACCGCGACGCGGGTTTCTTCCGGGTGGGTGGCGTCGATCAGCATAATTTTGGTCATAGATGCAAAGCTCCATAACGCGCCCAGCGTCGGTCGCGAAAGCTGCGACCGGCGGCGCGTAAAGGGTTATCGAATGGCAGGGTGGCTTCATGTCAACCTGTTGTTATAGCGACGAAATTTGGCTCAGCTCCGGTCCGTCTCAGGTCGGGAGCGACCCCATATCTCGCGCGAGCGCTGCCCGGTGGCCGGCCCGGCTCCGTCATTATCCGATGGAGCGCAGGCATTCGGTGGTCCGGGTTCACGACCGACCGCCGGCCCATCCCTGGCCAGCTTCCTTGGAAACCAAGGAGCGGCCCGGAACCGACACGAACGGTCGCGGAACGTCACCATACTGACCGGTGACCGGCAATACAACTGCAATTGCCCCGCCGGCCCAACCCTTAAAGAAGCCGAAAGACAGTCAGGCGTAAAATCCACACTTCCATGTGGGAGTTGGCGTTAAAGCCATAACTTGTTGCATTTCAGCTAGTTACGCGGCTATATTACAAGAGATTCACGCAACGAACCGGCAAGATGCGGAACCGCCTCAATTTTCCTGCGCGATTGGCGCTTTGGCTCCTGGTTGCCTTTGTCGGGCTGGCCGGGCTGTCGCCGCTTGCCGCCGCCAAGCCGTCGGTCACCGATGCCAAGCTCGGCGTCGAGCCGGACCTGACCCGAGTCGTGCTCGATCTTTCCGGCAAGACGGGCTTCAAGGTCTTCGCCCTGGCCGACCCGATGCGGGTCGTCATCGATCTCGACGAGGTTGACTGGCAGATACCGGCCGGGCGCAAGCTGCAGGGCCGCGGCCTCGTCGCCGCGATGCGCTACGGCCTGTTCAAGGTCGGCACGTCGCGCATCGTGCTCGACCTCGCGGCGCCGGCCTCGGTCGTGCAGGTGAGCCTTCTTGAGAAGACGGCCGATGCGCCGGAACGCCTGCTCATCGATCTGAAGCCGATCGACGAAGCGGCTTTCATGGGGCAGATCAAGCGCACGCTCTTTGCCGGCGACGGCAGTGCCGCGACAGCACCCACGCAAACGGCAGAAGCCGTACCGGAAGCAGGCGCCGGCGCCAAGATCAAGGAACCCGCGCTGGCCCAGGAAGGGCCGGTCGGGGATGCCGGCGCGCCATCAAGCGATCCAGATCCGCTGGCGATGCCCGTGTCGGCGAAGAGCCAGGGCGACATCGCCGTGCCCGACGTGGCGGATGCAGATGCCGCCATTCTGGTGCCGACGCTGAAGCCCGGCGACCAGCCGCTGAAGAAGAAGACCAAGCGCAAACCGCTCATCGTCATCGATCCCGGCCATGGCGGCATCGACCCCGGCGCCATCGGCAACGGTACGATGGAAAAGACGATCACACTCGCCGTCGCCAAGGCGCTGAAGAAACAGCTCGAAGCGACCGGCCGCTTTCGCGTCGAGCTGACGCGCGACAAGGACATCTACATTCCGCTGCGCGACCGCTTCAAGATCGCGCGCGATGGTGCCGCCGATCTCTTCATTTCGCTCCATGCCGACAGCCACGCCAACGCCAAGACGCGCGGCGCTTCCGTCTACACGCTGTCGGAAACGGCATCGGATTCCGAGGCCGAGGCGCTGGCCGCCAAGGAAAACAAATCCGACGTCATCGCCGGCGTCGACCTCAGCAATGAAAGCAAGGTCGTGACCGGCATCCTTATCGATCTTGCCCAGCGCGAGACGACGAACCTTTCCGCGCGCTTTGCCAAGATGCTGGTGAAATCGCTCAAGAAGGACACGCTGATGCTGGAGCAGAGCCACCGCTTCGCGGGCTTTGCCGTCCTGAAGGCACCGGACGTGCCGTCGGTCCTCCTCGAAATGGGCTACATTTCGTCGGATGAGGATCAGCGGCTGCTTACCAGCAAGGCGCACCAGAAGAGCTTGGCCAAAGCCATTTCCGGCGCGATCGAGAATTTCTTCGACTGGCAGAACAGCATCAAGCGGACCTGAGCCCAGTCCGCGCTGCTGGTCCCCTTCGGCTGGTTCTGCGTGACCGTCCTATAACTATCTGAAAAATATGATCTTATCCGACCTGCTGTCTTGGCGGCGCAGAGTGGGGGCGCCGGTCGCACTGGTTCCATCCCGGTCGCAAAATTGCCTTGATCTTGGGGCATCCCTGCCTTACCCGAAGCAGCGGCAGCCGAACCCTGGGCGACCCAGTGGTGAAATACCGGTGGCGAGATAGAAGAAACGAACCGCACCAAATGAAACGATTGACGCGCATCCTCTCTTTCCTGGTCGGCATCTTCATGGTGTTGGCGACCATCGGCGCCATCGCTGCCTGGTTGGTCTACGGCCTTTATTCGCAAGGTCTGCCGGATTATTACCAGCTCGCCGCCTACGATCCGCCAGTCACCACGCGCGTCTATGCTGGCGATGGCCGCCTGCTTGCGGAATATGCGGTGGAGAACCGGGTCTTCGTGCCGATCAAGGCCATCCCGAAGCGCGTCATCAACGCCTTCCTCGCGGCCGAGGACAAGTCCTTCTACACCCATGCCGGCATCGACATTCCCGGCCTCATCAACGCGATCATCGTCAACGTCAAGAATTACGGGTCCGACAAACGCCCGGTCGGAGCCTCGACCATCACCCAGCAGGTGACGAAGAACTTCCTGCTCACCAACGAGCGCTCGCTCGACCGCAAGATCAAGGAAGCGATCCTGGCACTCCGCATCGAGAAGGCGTTCTCGAAGGATCGTATCCTCGAGCTTTATCTCAACCAGATCTATCTGGGGCAGGGCAATTACGGCGTCGCTGCCGCGGCACTCAACTATTTCAACAAGTCGCTGGACGAGCTTACGGTGGCGGAAGCCGCTTATCTCGCCGCCCTGCCGAAGGCGCCCAACAATTACTCGATGACCAAGTTTCCGGATGCCGCCAAGGCGCGTCGCGACTGGGTCATCTCGCGCATGCTGGAAGACGGCCACATCACGGATGCCGAAGCCCAGGAAGCAACGGCGATGCCGCTGCAATCGCGCACGCGCAGCACGGCGGAGCGCTTCGAAGCCGATTATTTCGCCGAGGAAGTGCGCCGCGAACTGGTCAGCCGTTTCGGCGAAGACGGGCTTTATAAGAAGGGCTTGACCGTCAAGGCGACGGTCGACCCGCGTCTGCAGGAGATTGCCGACCGCACGCTGCGCAAGCACCTCGTCTCCTATGACCGGACGCAGGGCTATCGCGGGCCGTTGGCGCATGCCGATACGCTTGATGATTGGCAGAAGTCGCTCGAGAAGCTCGGCGGCGTGCCCTGGCTCTACAATTGGCAGGCGGCAATCGTGCTCGATGTCGCGAAGCCTGAGGCCAAGATCGGCTTTGTCGACGGCACGCAGGGCCTGGTGCGTCTCGAGGATCTCGCCTGGGCGCGGCGCCGTTCGGCCGAAGGCAAGGTTGGTCCGGCGGTGAAGAGCGCTGCCGATGTCTTCAAGGTGGGTGACGTCATCGCCGTCGAACCGAAGATTTCGGAGAAGGACAAGGCTGACGATGTCGAGGATCTCGACACGTCAGGCGAGAAGGGCAAGCAGCAGAAGGCGGAAGGCCTGCCGGTCTATCTGCTGCGCCAGGTGCCGGAAATCTCCGGCGCGCTTATCGCCATGGACCCGCATACGGGCCGCGTCCTCGCCATGACCGGTGGCTGGTCCTACAAGCAGAGCGAATTCAACCGGGCGACGCAGGCGATGCGTCAGCCGGGTTCCAGCTTCAAGCCGATCGTTTATCTGGCAGCGCTCGAGGCGGGCTACACGCCCTCCACCATCATTCTCGATGCGCCGATCGCCATCGACCAGGGGCCGGGCCTGCCGCTCTGGCAGCCGGAAAACTTCGAAAAGAACTTCCTCGGGCCGGCCACCATGCGCCAGGGCCTGCAGCATTCCAGGAACCTCATGACCATCCGCATGGCGCAGACCATCGGCATGTCCAAGGTCGCCGAAGTGGCCGAGCGGCTCGGTGTAGTCGACAAGCTGCAGCAGACGCTCGCCATGTCGCTGGGTGCCCAGGAAACGACGGCGCTCCGCATGGTCGGCGCCTATGCCGAGATCGTCAACGGCGGCAAGAAGGTGACACCCACCTTCATCGACCGCGTGCAGGATGCGCAGGGCTGGACCATCTATCGCCATGACGAGCGCAAGTGCGAGCGCTGCCAGCTTGCGGCCTATGACGGATCGCCGCCGCCGGAATTGCCTGACGAGCGGCCGCAGGTCTTGGATCCCGCCAATGCCTATCAGATGGTCTCGATGATGGAAGGTGTCGTCCAGCACGGCACGGCATCGGCGGTGAAGGCTGTCGGCAAGCCGCTCGCCGGCAAGACCGGCACCACCAATGACGGCCGTGATGTCTGGTTCATCGGTTTCTCGCCGGATCTCGTGGCTGGTGTCTATCTTGGCTTCGACCAGCCGCGCAGCCTTGGTGCCAAAGCCACCGGCGGCCGCCTGTCGGCGCCGATCTTCCGCGATTTCATGATCGAAGCCCTGAAGGACGAGCCTGCGACCCCCTTCCGCGTGCCGCCGGGGGTCCGCCTCGTCAAGGTCAACGAAAAGACGGGTGAACGCTGGATGGCGGGCGACGAGGGCCTGGCGATCTGGGAAGCCTTCAAGCCGGGCACCGAGCCCACGGGCCAGCAGCAGATCATCGAAGGCTATTCAAATTACGGCCAGGATGCGGGCTATGGCTCGGTCATTCCGGTCGGCCCCTTCGGCAGCCCCTATGGCAACCAAGGCGTCTACAATGACAGCGGCACGACGATCATCGATTCGACCGGCGTCTATCAGGGCGGCGGCCAGCAGCCGGCCTATGGCCAGCAGCCGCAGGTCTATGGCCAGCAGCCGGCCTATCCGCAGCAGCAATACCCGCAGGGTCAGCTGCCGGTAGGCCAATATCCACAAGGGCAGTATCCACAAGGGCAGTATCCACAGGGTCAGTATCCGCAGGGTCAGTATCTGCAGGGTCAGTATCCGCAGGGTCAGTATCCGCAGGGTCAGTATCCGCAGGGTCAGTATCCACAGGGTCAGTATCCACAGGGTCAGTATCCACAGGGTCAGGCGCCTGTCTTGATCCCGCCCCAACCCCAGCAGGTGCCAGCCCAGCAGGTACCGGTCCAGCCGGTGCCTCAGCCGCAATATCAGCAGCCCCAATATCCGGTGCAGCCGCAATATCCGGCACAGCAGCAGGCGCCGGTCCTGGTGCCGCCGCCGGCGAGCGGGAGCGGGGATTCCGGGCTCTATTGAACGGTCGAGGTTGACGGGGCGGGCCGCAATCGGCATCTTCCGGCCCCGATTTTGAGACATTCGAGGTAAAGCATGCGCGCTGAGATCGAGGCGGCGGCGGGGGAGATCCGGTCTTCCCTGGCCCTCCTGAGGAGGCATCTTTGACTGGGACAACGCCCTGCGTCGTCTCGACGAACTGAACGCCCTCTCCGAAGACCCGACCCTCTGGGACAAGCCTGAAAGGGCGCAGAAGGTGATGCGCGAGCGCACCCATCTGCAGAATTCCATCGACGGCTTCAAGTCGCTGGAGCGCGAATTGGACGACGCGCTGACCCTCGCCGAACTGGGCGAGATGGAAGGCGATAATGCGAGCGTCGATGAAGCCGAAAAGCTCATCAAGGAATTGAAGGCGAAGGCCGCGCAACGCGAGCTTGAAAGCCTGCTCTCCGGCGAAGCCGACCAGAACGATTGCTATCTCGAAGTCCATGCCGGCGCCGGCGGTACCGAGGCGCAGGATTGGGCGCAGATTCTGCTGCGCATGTATACGCGCTGGGCCGAACAGCATGGCTACAAGGTCGAGTGGCTTGAAGAGAGCCCCGGCGAAGAAGCCGGATTGAAGTCGGCCACCATCGAGATCAAGGGGCCCAACGCCTATGGCTGGCTGAAATCGGAAAGCGGTGTGCATCGTCTGGTGCGCATCTCGCCCTTCGATTCCAACGCGCGGCGCCACACCTCGTTCAGCTCGGTCTGGGTCTATCCGGTGATCGACGACAATATCGAGGTCGAAATCCTCGACAAGGATCTCCGCGTCGACACGTTCCGCGCCTCCGGTGCCGGCGGTCAGCACATCAACAAGACCGACAGCGCCATCCGCATCACGCACGAGCCCACGGGCATCGTCGTCTCGTGCCAGGCCGACCGCTCGCAGCACCGCAACCGCGCCATGGCGATGGATATGCTGAAAGCCCGCCTCTACGAGCGCGAGCTGCGCATCCGCGAGGAAAAGGCGCAGGCGGTCGAGGCCTCGAAGACCGATATCGGCTGGGGCCACCAGATCCGCTCCTACGTCCTGCAGCCCTATCAGATGATCAAGGACCTCAGGACCGGCGCCGAGACGAGCGACAGCCAGGGCGTCCTCGACGGCGACATCGACCTCTTCCTCTCCGCCTCGCTGGCCGCCAAGGTCCATGGCGGGGAAGGGGAGAAAGCGTGAGCGAGACCCCGCACGTCGTCGGCGTCGCGCTGGCGCGCGGGCACAATTTCTCCAAGCAGCCGGCTTTCGAGATCAGGCTCCTCTCCGGCCTCGGTGTCGCGGGCGATGCGCATATGGGTGAAACGGTCAAGCACCGCTCCCGCGTCGCCAAGGATCCGACCCAGCCCAATCTGCGCCAGGTCCACCTCATCCAGGCCGAGCTTTTCGATGAGCTCGCCGCGCGCGGCTTCACCGTGAAGCCCGGCGACATGGGCGAGAACATCACCACCCGCGGGATCGATCTTTTAGGCCTCCCCGAGGCGACGCGCCTCAGGATCGGCGGGGCCGCGATCGTCGAGATCACCGGCTTGCGCAACCCCTGCGTCCAGATCGACCGCTTCCAGTCGGGCCTCATGCAGGCGGTGCTCGACCGCGACACGGACGGCAATCTCATCCGCAGGGCCGGCATCATGGGCGTCGTGATCCAGGGCGGCGACGTGCGCGTGGACGATTCGATCAGCATCGACCTGCCGGCTGGCCCCCACCGGGCGTTGAAACCGGTCTGAAGCGCAATTTTTGCCAAGTCGGCAATCGTGATTTGCCCGATGATCCCCGGCCCCGTTAGGCTCATCCGATCATGCTGGCGACCCGACTAATATCGAATTCCCGCTTTTCCGCGACCCTCTACCGCTGCCAGGCGGGGCCGGGGGACAAGCCCTTTGCGGAAATGCACGATTCCTGGAGCATCGCCTTCGTGCGCAAGGGGAGCTTCGGCTATATCAACCGCGGCCGCCATTTCGACCTGGTGCCGGGCGCGCTCCTGATCGGCCGGCCGGGCGACGAGTATATCTGCACCCACGAACATCATGCCTGCGGCGACGAGTGCCTCTGCTTCCGCTTGGCGCCGGAGACGGTCGAGGCGATCGGCGAGAGCGGCTGGACGATCGGCGGCCTCGCACCCCGGGCCGAGTTCGCAACGCTGGGCGCGCTGGCCGAAGCGGCGGCCACAGGGCAAAGCGACATGGCGCTGGAGGAGATCGGCCTTGCCTTCGCGGCGAAGCTCGCATCGCTCAAGGATGGCGACAAGCACGGCGCGGCACGGATGAGCGCTCCGGAGCGCAAGCGCATCGTCGCCGCCGCGCACTGGATCGATGCCCACGCCCATGAGGAGATCGACCTCGCCGCCGCCGCGGCGGAAGCGGGCCTGAGCCCCTTTCATTTCCTGCGCCGGTTTGCCGGCGTCGTCGGCCTGACGCCGCATCAATATCTGGTGCGGGCGCGCCTTGCACGGGCGGCCACAGATCTGGCGCTGACCGATCGCCCTGTTACCGACATCGCCTTCGATTGCGGCTTCGGCGATCTCTCCAACTTCGTGCGCAGTTTCCGCCGCGCCGCCGGCCTGTCGCCGCGTGCCTATCGCCGCCGCGCGCACGGCATCTCCGCATCGCAAAGAACCGAGCGCAATTTCCGCCAAGATCGGAACGCCGCCGCCGCCTGATGATGCCGCCCTCGACTCCATTTGAGGGAATGACATCATGTTCGATCATCTCGGTCTTCATGTGAAAGACGTCAAGGCGAGCGTCGCCTTCTACAAGGCGGTGATGGCGCCGCTCGGCGGCAAGGTCTGCTCGCAAGACGAAAATGGCGCGGGGCTCGGTCCCGACGGCAATGCAATCCTGTGGCTCTATGCGAACAAGGGGGCGAAAGGCCCCGGTACACACATCGCCTTCACCGCGCCCGACCGCAAGGCGGTGGAGAAGTTCCACGCGGCGGGCCTTAAGGCCGGCGGCAAGGACAATGGCGGGGCAGGGCTTCGCGCCGATTACAGCCCCACCTATTTCGCGGCCTTCCTCATCGACCCCGACGGCAACAATGTCGAAGCCGTCTATATGGGCGCCTGACACCCAGGTCACGGCACCCTGATTGAACGGGACTATTGACGGGGAGGGAAGCTCCGGCAGGATGGTTGCAGTCCCATCCTGCCGGAGTACGCCGCATGCCGATCACCAAGGGCATCAAGGAATTGCTTGCCGAAGCCAACGCCATCGTCAGCACGATCGACCCCGCCGAGGCGCTGAAGCGCCTGGGCGATGAAGGAACGCTCTTTGTCGATCTGCGCGACCCGCGCGAGCTGGCGCGGGACGGCAAGATACCCGGCGCCTTCCATTGCCCGCGCGGCATGCTGGAATTCTGGATCGATCCCGAGAGCCCCTATTTCAAGCCGGTCTTCGGCGAGGCGAAGAGCTTCCTCTTTTATTGTGCAAGCGGCTGGCGCTCGGCGCTCTCGGCACGCACCGCGCAGGAGATGGGGCTTAAGCCCGTCGCTCATCTGAAAGGCGGTTTCACCGCCTGGAAGAACGCCGCCGGCCCGGTCGAGACGGTCGGCGAGCATGGCTGAGGGTCAGGCCGCGCCGCGCGCGAAGACCTTCAGCTCCTTTTCCTTGTAGGGCGCGGTGCCGATCTGGCCATAGCCGCACTTCGCCGCGACCTTCAGCGACGGTTCGTTGACCGGATCGATGATGCAGATCGTGCGCTGCCCCTTGAAGTGCCGGTCGGCCCAATCGGTCATGGCGCGGACCGCCTCGGTGGCGATCCCCTTGCCGTGATGATCGGCACCGAGGGCCCAGCCGATCTCGCGTCGGCATTCCTCGGGTGACACGCAATCGGGCCAGGTGATGTCGCGGCAGAAATCGCAGATGCCGCCTTCGCCGATGAAGCGTCCGCTCGTCTTGTCGGCGATCGCCCAGAAGCCGTAGCCGAGCAGCGCCCAGTGCCCGACATAGCGCATAAGGCGCGACCAGCTTTCCTCGCGCGTGAAAGGACGGCCGATGAAGCGTGTCACCAGCGGGTCGCCCCACATTTCGGCCGCGATCTCGAAATCGCTCAAACGATGCCCGCGCAGGATCAGCCGCTCGGTCTCAATCTCCGGAATATCCACCATTATCTGCCCCGCCGATTCGCGCGGGTCCCCACACTGCGATGAAGCCTTTTAACCGATCTCCTGCAACCCTGGCGAGATTTGACTGCTGTATACATGTATTATACGATTGTATAAATATATAAGTCAGGGAGCGCGTACCATGCCCTATTGCGAGACGCCGTCGGCCCGCATTTTCTACAACAAATCAGGGCCAGATGGCGCGCCGGTGATCCTTTGGGTGGGTGGCGGCGGCACCAAGGGCCGCGACTGGCAACGATTCCAGACGCCCTATTTCGACGCGAAATTCCAAAGCATCGTCTTCGACAATCGCGGCATCGGCGCCACGACCAGCACGGCCCCCATGCCCTGGACCATCGAGGATTTCGCGGCCGACGTGGCGGCCCTCATCCGCCATGCGTGCGGCGGGCGGAAAGTGGCGCTGGTCGGTTCGTCGCTGGGCTCGGCCATCATCCAGCAGGTGATGATCGACTATCCCGACCTCGTGCGCGTGGCCGTTCTCATGGGCTCCGGCGCCTGGTCGACCGGCTGGGGCTGGGATTATCAGGAGGCGGAGATCGAGTTCCGGAAAGGCGGCGGCCGCCTCGACGGGATGATGAGCGTCACCCACTATGCCGCCATTCTCTACCCGGCGCGGGCGCTCGGCGACCGCGAACTCTGGCCGAAGCTGAAAGCGCTCATGCTGGAATGGATGGCGGATGACAGCAACGAAACCTCGCTCGTCCCGCAATGGGACGCCTCGCTCCGTTTCGACCAGCGCGAAGCGTTGAAGAACGTCCGCGTCCCGGCCCACGTCTTCGCCTTCGAAGAAGACATCGAAGCCCCGCCCCAGGACGGCGAGGAACTGACGAGCCTCATCCCCGGCGCCAAGCTCCATCTGCTCCCCGGCATGGGCCACGGCTCCTTGTACGGGCATAAGCATGAGGAGATCAACGCGCTGATTGAGCAGGTGGTGGCGAGTTGACGGTTTGCCGTCGCTTCGCAATCCAAATAGCCCAAAAAATAGGCAGTTCGACGGTGAGTGGTCATATTTTGGGCGCCGCCACCCATCGCCCGGCTAAATTCTTCTTTTGAATCAATAAATCGGACAATTGGCACGCTGGTTGCTCTCCTGGTGCTGCTTTGCAGCAAAATATTTGGTCAATCAGGAGAGGGCGCATGCGCGAGATTGGGGCAGTCTGGACAGAGGCTGGCGGGGCCGAAGCAAACGGGGATTTGCAGGCTCATAAGGCGGGTAAGGCGTTCGGGGCCGCCCGTGCAGTGAAACTCGGCGCGGCCGCCTTGGCGGCACTCCTGGCGCCGGCCGTGGCTTTCGCGCAGGACGCGCCGCCGAGTGCGAATTCGGGCGACACCGCCTGGATGCTGACCTCCTCGGTCCTCGTCCTCATGATGACGGTGCCGGGCCTGGCGCTCTTCTATGGCGGCCTTGTCCGAAAGAACGGCGTGCTCACGGTGCTCGCCCAGTCGCTCGCCGCCTGCTGCGTCATCACTTTGGTCTGGTTTATCGCCGGCTATAGCTTGGCCTTCGGTGGCGGCAATGCCTTCATCGGCGATTTCTCGAAGGCTTTCCTCGCCGGTGTCGCACCCGACACGCTCGCGGGCACCATTCCGGAGACGGTCTTCTTCTTCTTCCAGATGACCTTCGCCATCATCACGCCGGCCCTGATCATCGGCGCCTTCGCCGACCGCATGAAGTTCTCGGCGCTGCTGGTCTTCTACATCCTCTGGTCGCTCATCGTTTACGCGCCGATCTGCCACATGGTCTGGGCGGGCACGGGCTACTTCTTCAATCTGGGCGCGCTCGACTTCGCGGGCGGCACGGTGGTCCACATCGCTTCCGGCATCTCCGGCCTCGTCGTGGCCCTGATGATCGGCAAGCGCCGCGGCCACGGCAAGGTGCCCTTCACGCCGCATAACCTCGTCTATTCCGTGATCGGCGTCGGCC
>CAZUAL010000072.1:0-14477 GCA_964618305.1 uncultured Dongia sp.
GTCATGATCTCGTCGAGGATCAGAAGCTGGCCCTGCGCCTCCGTCGCCTGACGCAGGAATCTCAGCACCGACGCATCATGGAACTTCATGCCGCCGGCACCTTGCACCAGCGGCTCCAGGATGATGCCGGCGATCTCGTGCCCACGCTTTGCCAGCAGATCTCCAAAGGCCGCCTCACCGGCCGCGTCGCGTGGCAGGTCAATGACGATCTGTTCCGGGAGATAGCCCTTGAAATGGCCGTGCATGCCTTCGTCCGGATCGCAGACCGACATGCAGGCCATCGTGTCGCCATGATAGCCGTGGCGGAAGCTGACGAAGCGCGTACGCCCGCCGATCCCGCGATTGATCCAGTACTGGATCGCCATCTTCATCGCGACCTCGACCGAGACCGAGCCCGATTCCGAGAAGAAGACGTGATCAAGATCGCCCGGTGTATGCTTGGCGAGCCTGGAGGCGAGCCGCATCGCCGGCTCGTTCGCCAAACCACCCAGCATCACATGCGGCAGCTTCCCCAGCTGCTCGGTGACTGAAGCGCGGATATGCGGGTGATTGTAGCCATGGGCCTGGGTCCACCAGGAGGCGATCCCGTCGATGAGCGATGAGCCGTCGGAAAGGTAGAGCCGCGCGCCTTCGGCCCGCTCGACCGGGAGCGGCATCGGCGCCGTCTGCATCTGGGCATAGGGGAGCCACAGATGGTTGAGCCCTTCACGCAGCCAGTCCGGCTGCGGCATCTCAGGCATGATGCGCGTGCGGCGCCATGGGTTTAAGGCCCAGCTTGTCGAAGAGCGCCTCGTCCTTCGGCTGTGTCGGATTGGCCGTGGTCAGCAGCTTCGGCCCGCAGAAGATCGAGTTAGCGCCGGCAAGGAAAGCGAGCGCCTGCACTTCGTCGCTCATCGTCTCGCGACCGGCGGAGAGGCGCACCATCGAAGCCGGCATCATGATGCGGGCGACGGCGATGGTGCGGATGAATTCCAGCGGATCGAGCTTGCCCGTGCCATGCAGCGGCGTTCCCTTCACCTGCACCAGCATGTTGATCGGCACCGATTCCGGATGCTCTTCCATATTGGCAAGCGTCACCAGCATGCCGGCACGGTCACGCCGGCCCTCCCCCAGGCCCACGATGCCGCCACAGCAGACCTTCATGCCGGCGTCGCGCACATGCTGCAAAGTTTCGAAGCGGTCCTCAATCGTGCGCGTGGTGATGATCTCGCCGTAATATTCCGGCGAGGTGTCGATATTGTGGTTGTAGTAATCGAGGCCGGAGGCGGCGAGGCGCTGGGCCTGCGGCTCGGTCAGCATGCCAAGCGTCATGCAGGTCTCAAGCCCAAGGTCCTTCACGCCCTTGACGATGTCGCAGATCGTCTCGACATCGCGGTCCTTGAGTTTACGCCAGGCGGCGCCCATGCAATAACGGGACGCGCCGCCTTCCTTTGCTTCCCGGGCAGCGGCGATGACCTTCTCGACCTGCATCAGCTTTTCGGCCTCGACACCGGTCTGGTACTGCGCGGCCTGCGGGCAATAGGCGCAATCCTCGGCGCATCCCCCGGTCTTGATCGAGAGCAGCGTCGACATTTGCACTTCGTTGGCATCGAAGCGCTGCCGGTGCACGCTCTGGGCGCGGAAGATGAGATCGTTGAAGGGCAGCGCGAATAGCGCCTCGACTTCCTCAACCGACCAATCGTGGCGTACATCCGCCGCTTGCCGTGCATCCATCCTAGGGGAGACCTTTCGCGCTTCACTCGAATTGGCGCGGACGCTAAGCTCGCCACCCCCTGGTGTCAAGCTGACGCCGGCACCCGTTGATCAAGCGAATAACACCGGAAAATGACTGGCTATTTCGTCACCGCCACAGGCACCGATATCGGCAAGACCTATGTCAGCGCGGCCCTGCTGCGCCATTGGCGCGCGCGCGACTTGGCCGTCGCGGCGCTGAAGCCGGTGATGAGCGGTTTCGATCCCGCCGATGCCGCCGCCTCTGACGCTGGCCAGCTCCTCACAGCAATGGCGGCCCCCATGGATGAAGGCGGCCTCAACCTGATTTCGCCCTGGCGCTTCAAAGCGCCCCTGTCGCCGGACATGGCAGCCGCGCGCGAGGGACGAACCATTCCTTATGATCGCCTGATCGACACCTGCCGATCGGTCGCCGCGTCGATGCCGGCGGAGGGGCGCCTGCTGATCGAAGGCGTCGGTGGGGTTTTCGTGCCGCTCGACGATCAGCATACGGTGATGGATTGGATGAAGGATCTCGGCCTTCCCATTCTGCTTGTCGCCGGTTCCTATCTCGGCACCATCAGCCACACGCTGGCGGCGCTGGCAGCCTTACGCCTCCACGGTCTTTCGGCCCACCGCGTCATCGTCAACGAATCGCCGGTCAGTCCGGTGCCGCTCGCGGAGACGGTCGAAGTGCTCGCGCGGCACGCACCGGGTATCGCCATCCGGGCGCTGCCGCGCAATGCCGATGCGGCTTCCATCGCCTCCCTGGCAACCGATCTATGAGCGAGGTCGCGATCATCGGTGCCGGCGCCGCCGGCATCGCAGCGGCGCGGCGGCTCGGGGCATTGGGCCGCGACTTCATCCTGCTTGAAGCCAAGCCGGTGATCGGCGGTCGCTGCATCACAGATCGTGAATCGCTCGGTGTGCCGGTCGATCTCGGTGCTCATTGGCTGCACTCGCCGGCACTTAATCCGCTGGTTGACGAGGCCCGACAGCGCGGCATCCGGTTCGGATCGGCGGCTCTTGCGGGCCGCATGGCCGTTGACGGGCGTTTTCTCAGCGACGCGGAAATGGCCGATTGCACGGCACATATTGAAGAATGCTTCGTCCGCATCGGTGACGCCGGCAGGGCCGGCATCGATATCCCCATCACCGAGCTCCTTGCCGATGCCGCGGCACATCCCTGGCACGGCGCCTTCCGTGCCGAGCTCGTGGCCAAGCAAGGTGTGGCACCGCATCTTTGCTCGACCCTCGACTTTGCCCGCTACGTCTGGGAGGGCGATGACCTGCCGGTCCTGGACGGCTATGGCACGCTGCTCTCGGCCCTGGCGCGCGATCTCGATATCCGCACGGAGACGCCGGTCACCGCCATCGACTGGTCGGGCCAAGGTAAGGTGCGCCTGGAAACACCGCGCGGGCCGATCGAGGCGCGCCGGGTCATCATCACGGTATCGACTGGCATCCTGGCGGAACACATTCTGTTCACGCCCCGCTTGCCGGACTGGAAGCGTGGCGCCATCGCCGACTTGCCGATGGGATCCTGCAACAAGGTGATCCTGCGCTTTCAGCGGCCCGTCTTTGGTGATTTTCCGCCAAGCCTCATCCTGCCGCTCAAGGGCAACGAATCCGTCGAGATTGTCGTGCGCGAAGGATCGGCGGAGATCGCGACCTGCCTCATCAATGGTCCGCAGGCGAAAGAATTGAGCGCGGCGGGGCCGGTAGCCATGACCGATTTCGCCCTGGAGCGCCTCGGCGGCCTGTTCGGGAGTGCCATCCTGCGCCAGATCGTGGCGGGTACCGCCATCGCGGATTGGGATGCAGATCCCTTTACACGCGGCTGCTTCTCCGCGGCTTGCCCCGGCCGCGCCGATGCGCGTTTCGACCTTGCCCGCAGCATTGATGACCGGCTGTTCTTCGCCGGTGAGGCCTGCGCCCGCGACTATATCGGTGACGTCCACGGCGCCTGGGCGAGTGGGGTGGAAGCGGCCGACATGGTTAGCGGACTTCTCTGAAATCGGCATCCGGGCGCCGATCCACGGCCGGGGATGGGCTCAGCACGACCTGATGAATGGAGCCAGTTGAGGGAGTTAATTCATTCATAATAAATTCCACAGAAAATGTACGGGAAAATTCAGTAGGAATAAGAAAAAAGATAATAGGACTATTATCCTATCTCAGCCAGTGAGGAGTGAATCATGCTTTCCCGGATGAAGATCTTCGCCCGCCTCGTGCTGCTGATGGCCATCATGCTCGTCTTGATGTTCGCAATCATGATTGTCGGCCGTAACGGACTGACGGATATGGGCGAGGCGCTGCGCACCGTCTATGTGGACCGCGTCATCCCGATGCAGCAGCTGCGCCAGATCACCAATGATTATTACAATGTCCGCATCACTGTGATCTCCGCCCTCGGCAGCACGGATCCGGCGGCAGTCCAGAAATCGGTGGCAACCATCGACGGCCTAGTGGCTGACTCCGCCAAGGTTTGGAACGCATACACGTCAACTTACCTCACCCCGCACGAGGCGGAATTGGTCGAGGACGCGAAGAAGAGGTTCGCCGCCTATGACACGGCGCGCGGGCGTGTCCTTGCCGCACTGACATCCGGTGATTCCGATGGCGCCAAGGCCCTCGCCAAGAGCGAAGGCGGGCCAACGCTCGCCGCCCTCATGCAGGTCCTCGACGAGCTCAGCAAACTACAGGTCGATGTCGCACAGCAGGAATTCAACAAGGGCCAGGCGACATCGCAATTCGACGAATGGATGCTCTATGGCGGATTGGCCCTGGCCGTTCTCATCGGTGCCGCAACGGCCTTCGCGATCGCGCGATCGATCACGGCGCCCCTGCGGGGCATCATCGGCGTCATGAACCAGCTCACCGCCGGCAATCTCTCCGTCGCGGTCGTGGGTGGCGAGCGCAAGGACGAAGTGGGCGACGTGGCCCGTGCCGTCAGCGTCTTCAAAGATGGCCTTCTCGAGGCACATCGCCTGCGCGAGGAGCAGGAAGCGGCCAAGAAGCAGGCCGAGGCCGATCGGCGCCGGATGATGCAGGATATGGCGGACCGATTCGAAGGCACGGTGGGCTCGGTGCTGAAGTCGGTGACGGATTCGGCGGCGACCCTGCAGACGACCGCACAGGCCCTGTCGGCCACGGCCGAACAGACGACCCGCCAGTCCAGTGCCGTTGCCGCGGCTTCCGCGCAGACGACCCGCCAGTCCAGTGCCGTTGCCGCGGCTTCCGCGCAGACGACGGCCAATGTCCAGACGGTGGCATCAGCGACGGAGGAATTGTCCGCTTCGATCGCCGAGATCACGTCGCAGGTCACGGAATCGACCCGCATCGTCGGGCATGCGGTGGAACAGGCGAGCGGAACGACCACCAGCGTCAAGAGCCTCGCTGACGCAGCGCAGAAGATTGGCGATGTCGTGCAGCTTATCAACGACATCGCCGGCCAGACCAACCTGCTGGCGCTCAATGCGACAATCGAGGCCGCCCGCGCCGGCGAAGCCGGCAAGGGCTTTGCCGTGGTGGCGTCGGAAGTGAAAGCACTGGCAACGCAAACAGCGCGCGCGACCGACGAAATCTCGGGCCAGATTCGCGCCATCCAGGACGCGTCCTCGGAATCCGCGACGGCGATCACTGGCATCACGCAGACGATCAACCGGGTCAGCGAAATCTCCACCACCATCGCCTCGGCGGTCGAGGAGCAGGGTGCCGCCACCAAGGAGATCTCGCGTTCGGTCCAGCAGGCGGCGCAGGGCACGACCGAAGTCTCATCGAACATCGGCAGCGTGACCGACGCGGCACGTGAAACCGGCGTTGCCGCCGGCGACCTCCTCAGCTCGGCAAGCGAGTTGGCGAGGAATGGCGCGCTCCTCAAATCGCAGGTCGACGAATTCCTGCGCGAAGTGAGGGCCTAGAAGAAATAGGTCCGGTCGTTGAGGTCGGGATAGAGCTTGCCGACGAAGTCGCCATATCCGTTGAAGATCTGCGTCGGCACGCGCTCGCCCGAACCCAGCACGCGCTCGGTCTCCTGGCTCCAGCGCGGATGGGCGAAGGCCGGATTGACGTTGGCATAGAAGCCGTACTCGCTGCCCTGCAGGGCCTGCCACAATCCGACCGGCTGCTGGTCAGTGAAAGTGATGCGCTGGATGCCCTTGGCTGATTTGAAGCCATATTTCCAAGGCAGCGCCAGGCGGAAGGGTGCGCCGCTCTGCTTCGGCAACGGCTTGCCGTAGATGCCGGTCGCGACGAAGGCGAGATCGTTGGTCGCTTCCTCAATGGTGAGGCCCTCGACATAGGGCCAGGGATAGATCGGATCACCCTGCCCCGGCGCCACCTTGGGATCCATGAAGCTTTCGAAGCGCAGGAACTTGGCGCCCGCCTGCGGCTCGGCCATCTTCACCAAGGCGCTCAGGGGAAAGCCGCTCCAGGGAACCGCCATCGACCAGGCTTCGACACAGCGATGGCGATAGGTGCGCTCCTCGAGTGGCATCAGCTTCAGCAGGTCGTCGATGGCAATGGTCTGCGGCTTTCCCACCATGCCGTCGATGGTGATCGCCCAGGGGCGGATGGGCAGCGCCTGGGCTGCTTCCCAGATATCCTTCGAAGTGCCGAATTCGTAGTAATTGTTGTAGGTCGTCGCATCCGCCTCCGCCGTGAGGTCGCGGTCCAGCGTGTAGGTGGCGTTGCGCTTCACGGGATAAAGCCCGGCCGAGGGATCGACCGCCGCCTCTCCACCAGTTTCGCCTTCTGCCGACGCCTTCTTTTCGCAGGCGATGAGAGCGGGGGCTACGATGGCACCGGCGGCACCGGCCAGGAATTTCCGGCGGCCACGGAAAACGCTTTCCGGCGTCAGCGCCGATTCCCTGATCTCCCAACCTTTCAGCCTGCGAATCCACATCTTCGTCTCCATTGGGGTTCCGAGAATAGATACGAGCGCTGCCGCCCGCAGATTACAGCAGTCCTGAAAGGGGAGAAAAGAAAAAGGGCGCGGGGAGGTCCCCCGCGCCTTCATAACCGCTTGATCTAATTGCGTTTACTTGCTGAGCAACGCGCGCAGCATCCAGGCGTTCTTTTCGTGGATCTGCATGCGCTGGGTGAGGAGGTCCGCCGTCGGCTCGTCGCCCGCCTTGTCGGCGGCCGGGAAGACCGAACGGGCCGTCTTCACGACCGCTTCCTGCCCCGCGACCAGCTGCTTGATCATGTTCTCGGCCGAAGGCACGCCCTGCTCTTCCTTGATCGAGGAAAGCTTGGAATAGGCGGCATAGGAGCCCGGTGCCGGATAGCCGAGGGCGCGGATGCGCTCGGCGATGAGGTCGACGGCCAGCGCCAGTTCTGTGTACTGCGTCTCGAACATGAGATGCAGCGTGTTGAACATCGGCCCTTCGACGTTCCAATGGAAATTGTGGGTCTTCAGATAGAGCGTATAGGTGTCGGCCAGCAGGCGCGACAAGCCGTCGGCAATGGCTTTGCGGTCCTTCTTGGAGATGCCGATATCAATATCCATGACAACCACCTCGTTTGTTTGGTTGGCTCTAAACTTGGCCCTAAACCATAACAATCGCAAGGCGAATTGGTGCCGACAGCGGTGAATTTTGTCGCAGCCGGTGATCGGTTCCCTCGATCACCGGCGGCAAGGACTGTTCCGGCAGGCTCTTACTTCAGCTTCTCGCAGGCGCGGATGATGCGCGAGCAGGCTTCCTTGAGCGCCTCGGTCGAGGTGGCGTAGGAGATGCGGAAATGGGGCGACAGGCCGAAGGCCGAGCCCTGCACCGCCGCCACACCTTCGGCTTCCAGCAGATAGGTCACGAAATCATCGTCGGTCGCGATCCTCTTGCCCTCGGGCGTCATCTTGCCGACGACGCCGGCGCAGGACGGATAGACATAGAACGCCCCTTCCGGCTTGTGGCAGTGGAGGCCAGGCGCCTTGTTCAGCATCTCGACCACCATGTCGCGGCGTTCCTTGAACGACACGTTGTGCTTGGCGATGAAATCCTGCGGGCCGTTCAATGCCTCGACCGCCGCCGCCTGGCTGACGGAGGAGGGGTTCGAGGTCGATTGCGACTGGATCTTCGCGATCGCCTTGATGAGGTTGGCCGGACCGCCGGCATAGCCGATGCGCCAGCCGGTCATGCAATAGCTCTTCGACACGCCGTTCATGGTGAGCGTGCGGTCATAGAGCTTCGGCTCGACCTCGGCGATCGTCGCGAACTTGAAATTGTCATAGACGAGATGTTCGTACATGTCGTCGGTCAGCACCCAGACATGCGGATGCTTCAACAGCACATCGGCGATGGCGCGGAGTTCCTTCGCCGTATAGGCAGCACCCGTCGGGTTGCTCGGCGAATTGAGAATGAGCCACTTGGTCTTCGGCGTGATCGCCGCTTCCAGCATTTCCGGCTGCAGCTTGAACTGATGGTTCTGACCGCATTCGACGAAGACCGGCGTGCCTTCCGCCAGATGCACGATGTCCGGATAGGAGACCCAATAGGGCGCCGGGATGATCACTTCATCGCCCGGATTCACCGTGGCGACGAGCGCGTTGTAGAGCACCTGCTTGCCGCCGGTCCCCACCGTGATCTGATCGATCTTGTAGTCGAGATTGTTCTCGCGCTTGAACTTGGCGATGATCGCCTTCTTCAACGCGTCGGTGCCGTCGACATTGGTGTATTTGGTGTCGCCCGAGTTGATCGCCTTGATCGCCGCCTGCTTGATATTCTCGGGCGTGTCGAAATCCGGCTCGCCGGCCCCGAGGCCAATGACGTCACGGCCCTGCGCCTTGAGTTCGCGCGCCTTCATGGTCACGGCGATCGTGGGCGAGGGTTTGATGCGGTCGAGACGGTCGGCGAGGAAGGCCATGATCTGGATCACCTGTAGAGGGGTAAAAATCGGGCCGGAAGATAGCCCCCACCCCCACCTCAGGCAACCCAAATTGCCCCTATTTCCACGCAAGGCGGCAATGCGTCGCCACTGATGTGAGGCATTCAGGCATAGCGCCGGGCCCTGGCCACGGAAATTGTCACCATGGCACTGCCGGCAAGGATCTCCCAGCCGACATGTTCGCCAAGGAACAGCGCGGCCAACCCCAGGCCGATGAATGGCTGGAAGAGCTGGATCTGGCTCACCCGCGCCGTACCGCCCAGGACCAGCCCGCGGTACCAGAAGAGAAAACCGATGAACATCGAAAAGAAGGTCACATAGGCAAGCCCGATCCAGGCCGAAAAAGGCACGGGCACCTCGAAATCCGGCCAGGTTAGAAGAAGGGCCGGCAATGTGAGCGGCAGGGAGACGATGAGCGCCCAGGAAATGACGGCGGCAGGCTTCATGTGGTGCGACAGGCGCGCACCTTCCGCATAGCCGATCCCGGTCGCCACGACCGACCCCACCATGAAGAGATCGGGCAGGCTGAAATCGCTGCCGCCCTTGTAGATCGCATAGGCGGCAACCGAAACCGATCCCAAAGCCGCCCAGAACCAAAAGGGCGTCTGCGGCCGGACGGTTCCCAGGAACGCGCCAACGCAGCAGGTTGCGAGCGGGAAGAGCCCGGCAAAGAGGAGGCCGTGGCTCGCCGGCACATGGCGCAGGGCGAGCCCGGTGAAGACCGGAAACGCCACCGCTGCGCAAAGCCCGACGATGAAGAGGCGCGCCAGATCGTGCGCCGACGGCAGCCGCTCGCGGTTGGCGAGCAGCCACATGCCGCCGAGCGCGGCCGCACCCACGGCGCGCGCGGCGCTGACGAACCAGGGGTCGAGCGCCAGCACGGCGGCGCGCGTCGCCGGCAGCGATCCGCCGAAGATGAGTACGCCGATGGCCCCCAGAATGAGGCCCCGCGTCACCGGACTGATGGAAAGGGGGGAGAGGGCGGCGCTCGTCATGGCAGGGCAAGGCTCCGGTCGGATCGAAATTGATCAGCCAATCCTGCGCCGCCGGCCCTTCCCCGCACAGACACACATGCGGTACACTTTGCCAATCTATACCAATACAATTACCAATACAGATGGATATCGATCTCAGCCGTGAAACAGGTCCGCTGGTCCGCCGCCTTGCTGATGCGCTGGCGCGGCGAATCACGTCGGGCGGGCTCGGAGCTGGCGAAAAGCTGCCCTCGGTCCGCCGCCTTGCCGCCCGGCAGGGTGTCAGCCCCTTCACCGTGGTCGCGGCCTATGACCGGCTGGTCGCCGACGGGCTCGTCATCGCGCGCGCCAAATCCGGCTTCTTCGTCGCCCCGCGCCCGACCGTTTCGCGCCCGCTCATTCTCGACCCGCTCCCCAGCGCGAAGGTCGGCATCAACCCGGTCTGGATGATGCGCCGGTCCTTGAGCCTCGATCCGCAGAGTCCGAGGCCCGGCTGCGGCTGGCTCCCCGATGATTGGCTGCCGGATGAAGCCATCCGCGCCACTTTGCGGTCGGTCTCACGCGCAAAGGACAGCAACCTCCTCGAATACGGCGTGCCGCTCGGTTTCCGGCCCTTGCGCGATCTTCTGGCAAGGCGCCTCAACGAGATCGAAATTCCGGCATCGCCCGAACGGCTGCTGCTGATGGACGGGGCTTCCCAGGCGATCGACCTCGTCTGCCGGTACCTCGTCGAGCCCGGCGACAAGGTGCTGGTCGACGATCCCGGCTATTTCAACTTCCACGCCGCCGTGCGCGCCCAGCGCGGCGACTTGCTGCCGGTGCCGATGACGCCGCAGGGGCCAGATCTCGAGGCGGTCGAACGCCTTGCCGCGGCACACGCGCCCAAGCTCTATCTCATCAATGCGGGGCTTCAGAATCCGACCGGCGCCAAGTTGAGCCTCAGCACGGCGCACCGCCTGCTGGCGCTCGCCCAGCGCTTCAGCTTCCGCATCCTTGAGGACGACATCTTCGGGGATTTCGAAGCGCATCCGGCACCGCGCCTTGCCGCCCTCGACGGCCTTTCCCGTGTCATCCATCTCGGCAGTTTTTCGAAGACACTGTCGGCGGCGACAAGGCTCGGTTTCCTGGCCGCCGACGCCGAGACCATCGCGGCGCTGGCCGATTTGAAGCTCGCCATGAGCTTCGGCAACAACGAGCTTGCCGCGCAGCTGGTCCACCGGCTGCTTGGCGACGGGAGCTACCGCAAGCATGTCGCCGGCATCCGCGAGCGCCTTTCCCGCGTGCGCTTCCAGGTCGGCCGGAAGCTCGTTTCCCTGGGTCTCGCGCCATGGCACCGGGAAAGCCTCGAATCGGGGGAAGGCCTCTTTCTGTGGTTGGTTATGCCAAACAGCAAGCGGAAAGGTAGCAGCCAAAGCGGCAACACGGCAGTCGATCTGGCAATCGCCGCGCAGGATGAGGGGATCGTGCTCGCCCCCGGAAACGTCTTCAGCCCGACCGGATCCTGGCCGAACCACCTGCGCTTTAACGTCGCCCAATGCCAGGACGCGCGAATCTACAATTTCTTAAGGGCGCAGTTTGCCTCACGGTAATGGCGATCCTGAATAATGACGTTTTTCAGTCGCACTTGACCATTTGTACTTGTATCCGTCACTTTGGGTCTGGGGACGACACAAAAATCTTAAGGTCCGGAAGTGGCTATGTCAGGCCGACTAAAACTGAAGCTGCTGGTGTTTGCGATCGCCCTTTTGCTTGGCATGGCGGCGCCCCTCATCGGCTCCAACAATCCCCACATGCTCCTCGGTTTCGGCGCCGTCATGGGCGTCATCCTTGGCCTCGTCGCCGCCATGGCCGTGGAACGGCCGGAACCCTTGAGCAAGCAATTCGTGCGCGCGGTTGAAGAAGGTGGGCTTTCCATGGCCTATCAGCCGATCGTGACGCTGGATGCCAACCACACGGTCGTCGGTGCCGAACCGCTGCTGCGCTGGACGACCGAAGTGGGCGACGCGATCTCGCCCGCCGACTTCCTGCCCATGGCGAAGGCACTCGGCCTTTCGACGCGGCTCAACCAGCGCGTCATCGAAATGGTGCTGCGGGATCTGAAGCCCGTGCTGAGCGGCGAGCGCGAGATTTGCGTGACGCTCAATCTGGAACCGGAGGAATTCGCCGACGCGTCAAAGCGCGAAGCGCTGATGGGCCGGGTTGCAGCGGCCGGCGTTCCGCCGCATCGCATCGCCATCGAGGTCAATGAGATCGATGCCGCCGACCGGCAATTGCGGCCGGCCATCTGGGATCTGAAGCAGCGCGGCTTCCGCATCTCGATCGACGATTTCGGCATCGGTGGCGGCGACAGCGAATACCTCTCGTCGCTCAACCCCGATCTCGTCAAGCTCAACCGCCGCTTCGTTTCGCTTTCGGGCAATGGCGGGCCGGTCTCCGGCCTCGTCGCCGAACTCGTGCGCCTTGCCAAGAAGTGCAACGGGCGCATCGTCATGGTGGGGATCGAGAATGCCGACGTCGCCCGCCGGGCCAGCGCGCTCGGCGCCGATCTCGGCCAGGGGTCGCATTGGCACAAGCCGATGCCGGCCAAGGACTTCATCGAATTGCTGCGCGACTGACGCGGCGGAAATCCAGGCTTCACTAAAAATAAACCATCACGCCGGATGATGGCGCCAGGATATGGCGGCCGGGACGCACCCGGTCGCCGATTTCGGACCTTGGATGATGATCGGCGACAAGATGGCACCGGATAGCGGCGACGCGCCACGGCGGCACAAGCCGGGGGTGAAGCATATCAGCCTGGCGCTGCAGGGCGGCGGCTCGCACGGCGCCTTCACCTGGGGCGTCATGCACCGCCTCATCAGCGAACCGCGCCTCTATATCGACGGTCTTTCCGGCACCAGCGCCGGCGGCATGAATGCCGCCGTCTTCGCCGACGGCTTCCTCAAGGGCAAGCGCCAGGGCGCCATCGATGCGCTCAAGGCCTTCTGGATGGGGATTGCCGAACTCAACCCCCTGCCCCGTGCGATCCCGCGCGGCATTCCGGGCCTTTCCGAGGGCTGGGATGTCGACCGCGATCCGAGCTTCATGTGGCTCGATTTCACGACGCGCCTGCTGGCACCGCGCCAGATCAATCCCCTGCGTTACGATCCCCTGGGCGATCTGCTGCGCGACCTGGTCGATTTCGACAATCTCCGGGCACATCCGCAAGTGAAGCTCTTCGTCACCGCCTCCAACGTGAGCACCTGCCGCTCGCGCATCTTCCGCACGCCGGAAATCTCGGTCGAATGCCTCTTGGCCTCCTCCTGCCTGCCGCTGCTCTTCGAAGCAGTCGAAGTTGAGGGGGAGTTCTATTGGGACGGCGGCTATCTCGGCAACCCGGCGATCCATCCGCTCATTCACGAATGCGACTCTTCCGACGTGGTGATCGTGCAGATCAATCCGATGAATCGGCCGGACGTGCCGGTGACGGCGCGCGACATCCTCAACCGCATCAATGAAATGACCTTCAACGCCTCGCTCGTGCGCGAGATGGAAGGCTTTGCCACCATCACCCGCCTCATCGAAAGCGGCCAGCTCCATAACGACCGCTACACGGCCGTCCGCTTCCACGAGATCAGCGCCGAGGTGGAACTGGCCGAGATGGGCTCCCTGAGCAAGATGAACACCGAACGTGCCTTCCTCGAGCACCTGCACCAGCTGGGCTATGAGACCGCCGACAAATGGGTCACCGAGAATTTCGACCGCATCGGCTGGGAAAGCACGATGGACCTCGCCGCCAAATTCGGGTGAGATGGCATTAGGCCAATAACGAGCCGACCCCCACCCTACCCCCCGCCCTTTAGGGGGGAGCTAGGATGAGGTAGCCGTCCCTGTCTTGTCTCCGCCGCTCTACGCCCGCACCCGCACCTTTTTCTTCCGCGCCCACATGTTGAGGAACTCGACCAGAGCCGAGAAGGCGATGGCGAAGTAGAGATAGGCTTTCGGGATGTGGAAGTGCAGACCTTCGCCGAGCAGCGCCATGCCGATCAGCAGCAGGAAGGAAAGGCAGAGCATCTTCACCGTCGGATGCTCATCCACGAAACGGCCGACCGGGCCGGCAGCGGCGATCATCACGATCATCGCCACGATGACCGCCGACACCATGACGGAAAGATGATCCGCCATGCCAACCGCCGTGATGACGCTGTCGAGCGAGAAGACGATATCGAGAATGGCGATCTGGGTGATGGCGGCGGCGAGGCTCAGATATTTGCCGCCCTTCCGTTCGCCCTCGCCGCCTTCGATGTGATGGTGGATTTCGGTCGTCGCTTTGGCGAGCAGGAAGAGGCCGCCGCCCAGCAGGATGACGTCGCGCCAGGAAAGATCGAAGACATTCTCCGGACCGAACCAGCCGATGCTGAAGATCGGCGTCGTGAGGCTCGCAACCCAGGCGATCGAGGCCAGCAGCATGAGGCGCGTACCAAGCGCCAGGAGCAGCCCGACGCGGCGGGCCAGCATCTGCTTGGCCGGCGCGCAGCGCGACGCCACGATCTGTACGAACAGCAGATTGTCGATGCCGAGAACGATTTCGAGCGCCGCAAGGGTCAGGAAGCTCAGGATGACGTTGGGATCGGATAGCAGCTCAAACATGGGCCTGTCTGGTCCTTAACTAATTGATTTATTGATCATTTCCCCAGCGCCGACAGGATCGCCACTTGACCTGGCAATGTCGCATTCCCCCGTGCGGCAGATGTCAGGAGATAAGGTGCGGCGAGGGAAAGTCAATGCGCGGCGGGTAAGTTGCCAGCCTGAACAAGGTGGGAAGACAGGAAGAGATACCGGGCGTATGCTTCGCTCATTGCTGTTTCATGTCACCTGTCGCGTTTGGGCTGCGGTCGTTTATCGTGTCCGGCAACCGTTTGTAGGGTG
>CAZUAL010000073.1:0-14417 GCA_964618305.1 uncultured Dongia sp.
CTGCGGCACGATGCCGATGGCGGCGCGCAAGCTGGCTTGCGTCACGTCGCGAATATCCTGCCCGTCGATCAGGATGCGGCCCGCATTCACGTCATAGAAGCGGAACAGCAGGCGCGAAAGCGTCGACTTGCCCGCACCGGACGGGCCGACGATGGCGAGCTTCCGCCCCGCCGGCACGGTGAAGCTCACACCTTTCAGGATCGGGCGCCTCGGATCGTAGCCGAACTCGACATTCTCGAAGCGGATCTCGCCCTTGGCGACATCGAGCGCCTTGGCGCCTTCCCGGTCGGCGATCTCGATATCCACGCGCAACAGCGCGAACATCGATTCCATGTCGATGAGCGACTGGCGGATTTCGCGATAGACGAAGCCCAGGAAATTGAGCGGCAGGTAAAGCTGGATGAGATAGGCATTGACCAGCACGAAATCGCCGACCGTCATCGTGCCCTGCGCCGTGCCGCGCGCCGCCATGCCCATCATCAGCACAAGGCCCGTGGCGATGATGAAGGCCTGGCCGGTATTGAGGATGGCGAGCGAGGTGCGGCTCTTCACCGCCGCCTTCTCATAGGCCTGCAGCGCCACGTCATAGCGCTGTGCCTCATGCTCCTCATTGCCGAAATATTTGACCGTCTCGTAATTGAGCAGTGAATCGACCGCCTTGGTGTTGGCCGACTGGTCGCTCTCGTTCATGTCGCGGCGGAACTGGATGCGCCATTCGGTGACGCTCAGCGAATACCAGATATAGACCAGGATGGTGACGAAAGTGACGGCGGCATAGGTCCAGTCGTAAAGCGTCCACAGGATGACGCAGACCATGCCGATCTCGATCAAGGTCGGCAGCACGTTGAAGAGGATGAAGAAGAGCAGGAACTCGATGCCCTTGGCGCCGCGCTCGATGGCGCGGTTGAGCCCGCCCGTCTGCCGCTCCAGGTGAAATTTCAGTGACAAAGCGTGGAGGTGCCGGAAGGTCGAGAGGGCCACGGCGCGGATCGACCGCTGGGCGACCTTCGCAAAGATGCCGTCGCGGAATTCGGCGAAGGCCTGGGAAATGACGCGCGCCACGCCATAGGCGAGGAGGAGACCCAGTGAAATGCCGACCAGACTGGTGGCCGTGCCAGCCGCGGTGCCCACGCTATGTCCCAGCGCGTCGACCATGCGCTTGAAGAGGATCGGGACATAGACGTTCGCCACCTTGGCGATGACGAGGCAGAGGACGGACAGGATCACGCGGCTGCGCAGATCCCATTGCCCCTTGGGCCACAGATGGGGCAGCAAGGCCCGCAATGCCTGCATCTGGGTATGGGGGTTGGTATCGCCGGCCGGTTTCGGCTGAGCGTTGGCGTGGGCATGGGGGGCGGCCATCAAGCGCTTCCTGGCAGGTAAACTCGTTGGTTCAGCAATATAAGGCCGAAGCGCCCAGGACAAAGAGCCAGTAATGCGGGGGTGTCATGCGCGGGGGCGGATTTGCTTCGTTCCACTCGCTGGCGCGCACCCCCACCCTAACCCTCCCCCTGTAGGGAGAGGGGACTTGCCCGAGTTCGCACCGACGTCACGGCTAGCCGGGTCGGATTTCCTCTCCCTACAGGGGGAGGGTTAGGGTGGGGGTGTCGGCGCAAGCCGAAAGCTTCTCCCACCCGTCCTTGATCGCGGCGCGGGGCGGATGCTAGTTAGGCACCCATGCAGCAGAAAACGAAGATAGCGCCGTCGATCCTGTCGGCCGATTTTGCCAAATTGGGCCTTGAGGTTGCCGCCATCGCGGCGGCCGGGGCGGATTACGTCCATGTCGACGTGATGGACGGGCATTTCGTCCCCAATATCACCATCGGCCCGGCCGTGGTGAAGGCGCTCCGGCCGCACGCTTCCATCCCCTTCGACGTGCATCTGATGATTGCACCCGTTGATCCTTTTGTGGCCGAATTCGCCGCCGCCGGGGCCGATATCATCACCTTCCACCCGGAAGCGGGGCCGCACCCGCACCGCACCGTCCAGCTCATCAAGAGTCTCGGCAAGAAGGCGGGCGTTTCGCTCAATCCGGCAACGCCGCTCGACATTCTCGACTATCTGCTGCCCGATCTCGACATGGTCCTGGTGATGAGCGTCAATCCCGGCTTCGGCGGCCAGGCTTTCATCCCCTCCGCCCTCGAAAAGATCGCCGAGATCCGCCGCCGCATCGACAAGGTGAGTGCCGCACAAGGTGGCCGGGTGATCGATCTGGAAGTCGATGGTGGCATCAACGCCGAAACCGCGAAGCAGGTGATCGCGGCCGGTGCCGACGTGCTGGTGGCCGGCACGGCGACCTTCAAAAATGGTCCTACCGCCTATGCCGGCAATATCGCCGGCCTGCGCGCCTGATCGCGGAGGGCGGCGCCGCGATGGCCGAGGGCGCGCTCCCTGAGACGAAGAAGACCGGGCCGCGGCGCGGCAACCAGCGGCCGAAGCTCGTCGCGCCGCGCCTGCAGACCTTCTTCTCGCTGCCCGGTGCCCTCATTTGGCAGCGCCTGCGCCGCAGCCTGATGCAGCCCGTCTATCAAAGCGGGCTCTATCACATGACGCTGGGAAAGCGCTCGGTCGGCGAGATTCTCCACCCGTCGCCCGAACCCTGGCCGGGCGATGCGCAAGCGGGGCTGCTGCTGCTCAATGATGAATTCCGCTTCGCCGGCGAAATGGTGCGCAGCCCCAAGCCGCTCGGCAATCCGATCGGCATGGGCGAGGGCTGGCGCGAGGTGGTCAATTCCTTTGCCTGGCTCAACGATCTGCGCGCCGTCGGCGGACCATCCGCCCGCGCACTTGCCAAGGCGCTGGTGACGCGCTGGCTGGAGGAGAATGAGCGCTACGACGAATTCGCCTGGCGCGCCGATATCCTGGCGGCACGCCTGCGCAACGTGCTGCTCAATCACACCTATCTCGAGGTGAACAGCGACGCGCTTTTCCGCTCGCAATTGCTGCTCTCGCTCTCGCGCCAGGCGGAACATCTCGCGCGTGCGCTGCCTGATGGGCTTGCCGGCGGCGCGCTGGTGAAGGCCGTGATCAGCCTGACGCTGGCCGGTCTCATGCTGCCCCGGGGCGAGAAGTGGCTCGCCAAGGGTCAGCTGATTTTGGGACCGACCCTGGCCGCTCAGATGCTGGCCGATGGCGGCCATGTCGAACGCTCGCCGCAGATGATGCTGGAATTGCTGCAGCATCTCATCGATCTGCGCGATGTCTATGGCATGGCGGGGGAGAAGCTGCCCGACGGGCTCTCAATGGCGATCAACAATCTGGGCTCGGTCCTCCTGATGCTCAGTCACGGTGATGCGGTCCTGGCTGGTTTCAACGACACGCCGGAGCTTGAGCCCACGCATCTCCTGCAGGTCTTCGAGCGCACGGGCGACAAGCTGCGGCCGCTCAACCAATTGCCCTTGACCGGCTTCCAGCGGGCCGACCGCGGCAAGAGCGTGGTGATCCTCGATTGCGGCGCGCCGCCCAGGCACGGGCTCGACAGCCACGCCCATGCCGGCACGCTCTCCTTCGAGCTCAGCCATGATGGCGAACGCATGATCGTCAATTGCGGCGCCCATCCCTGGAACAAGGAATGGCGCCAAGTGCAGCGGACAACCGCCGCCCATTCGACCATCATCGTCGACAACACCAATTCCTCGATGCTGCTCCCCCATGGCGGCATGGCTTTGCGCCCGGATGTCGTCACTTGCCGGCGCGAGGAGACGGACGGGCAGATCTGGCTCGACACCTCCCATGACGGCTACGAGGAAGGCTTCGGCCTCGTGCACCGGCGCAAGCTCTATCTCTCCGCCGACGGTCACGATTTCATGGGCGAGGAGCATCTGGTGGGCCCCGGCGGCAACGATTACGCGCTGCGCTTCCACCTCCACCCGCAGGTCAGCGTCAGCCTGACGCAGAACGGCCAGGCGGCCTTCATCAAGATGCCCAAGGGCTCCGGCTGGCGCCTGCGCGTCGACGGGGCCGATCTGGCGCTCGCCGAAAGCGTCCATATCGGCCAGGGCGGGCAGGTGAAGCGTTCGCAACAGATCGTCGTCATCGGCACGATCGAAAGCGACCAGACCGAAATCCGCTGGCTGCTGCAGCGGGAAGGCGGCAAGAAATAGGCCTCTCCTGAATCCCTCCCACCTTTAGAGGGGAGGGGAAAAGGGCTTGCCTGTGGCAATCCCTGGCAATAAACCCACCGGGGAATCCAACGATCTTCACCGGAATACGAATATGTCCTCGACCGACCGCCCCATCCGCCGCGCCCTCATTTCCGTCTCCGACAAGGCGGGGCTGGAGGATCTCGGCAAGTATCTGAGCGGAAAGGGGATCGAGATCCTCTCGACCGGCGGCTCGGCCAAGGCCTTGAGCGCCGCCGGGATCGCGGTGAAGGAAGTGGCGGCCCATACCGGCTTCCCGGAGATCATGGATGGGCGCGTCAAGACGCTGCACCCCAAGATCCATGGCGGCCTTCTGGCCCGGCGCGATTTGCCCGAGCATGTGAAGGCGCAGGAAACGCACGGCATTCCCGACATCGACCTGCTCGTGGTCAATCTCTATCCCTTCCAGAAGACGGTGGCGGGCGGCGGGTCCTGGGACGATTGCATCGAGAATATCGATATCGGCGGCCCGGCCATGCTGCGCGCGGCGGCCAAGAATCATGATTTCGTCAGCGTCGTCACCGACCCCGCCGACTATGCGACGCTGATTGCCGAGATGGAGGCGAATGGCGGGGCGACCACGCTTCCCTTCCGCCGCAACTTGGCGCGCAAGACCTATGCCCACACCTCATCCTATGACGGCGCCATCGCCGCCTGGATGGCGGCGGAGGCGGGCGAGGCTTTCCCCGAGAGCGTGACCTTCTCCGGCGCCCGCGTGCAGATGCTGCGCTATGGCGAGAACCCGCACCAGCAGGCGGCCTTCTATCGTTCCGGCCCGGCGCGCCCCGGTGTGGCGACGGCCGTGCAATTGCAGGGGAAGGAACTCTCCTACAACAATCTCAACGACACCGATGCGGCCTACGAATTGGTGGCGGAGTTCGACAAGCCCACGATCGCCATCATCAAGCACGCCAATCCCTGCGGTGTCGCCAGCGTCGATGACGCGGCGAAGATGGTCGAGGCCTATGCGAAGGCTTTGGCTTGCGATCCGGTCTCGGCTTTCGGCGGCATCATTGCCTTGAACCGCCCGCTCGACGCCGAGACCGCGGCTGAGATCGTGAAGCTCTTCGCCGAAGTCGTCATCGCGCCCAAGGTTTCCGACGCGGCGAAGGCGGTGCTCGCGGCAAAGCCCAATGTGCGCGTGCTGGAAACGGGGGCGCTGCCTGACCCCAAGGCGCCGGGCCATGTGGTGAAGTCGCTCTCCGGCGGCTTGTTGGTGCAGGATCGCGATTTCGGCCACATCACGGAGGCCGATCTGAAGATCGTCACCAAGCGCGCGCCGAGCCCGCAGGAGATCAGCGATCTCCTCTTCGCCTTTCGGGTGGCCAAGCACGTAAAGTCGAACGCCATCGTCTATGCGAAAGAGGGCGCGACGGTCGGCATCGGCGCCGGGCAGATGAGCCGCGTCGATTCATCCCGCATCGCCGCCTGGAAAGCCGACGAAGCGGCGAAGGCCGCGGGTGCCCCGACAAGTTTCGCCAAGGGTTCGGTCGTCGCCTCAGACGCCTTCTTCCCCTTTGCCGATGGGCTGCTCGCGGCGGCCTCAGCGGGGGCGACGGCGGTCATTCAGCCCGGCGGCTCGATGCGCGACGCCGACATCGTCAAGGCGGCGGACGAAGCGGGTCTTGCCATGGTGCTGACCGGCATGCGCCACTTCCGCCACTGAATCAGCCCTTGTAATGCCCCTCGGCCTTGAGGTCGGCCATGGTGGCCTCAATGCCCTGGCGCAGGATGGCGACCAGCTCGTCGATCTCGGCCTTGCCCAGCGTGAGCGGCGGAGAGATGACGTTCAAGGCCCCCAGCGGCCGCACGATGAGGCCCAGCCGCTCGCAATGGTCGGAGATGCGCTTGCCGATATTGACCGCATCGGGGAAATGTTCGCGCGTCGTCTTGTCCATCACGTTCTCGACGCACATCATGAACTGGCGCCCGCGCACCTCGCCGACGATGGGGAGATCAAGGAGCGAGCGCAGGCGCTCTTCGAGATAGGGCCCCATCTTCTGCACATGGGCGTTCAAGCCCTCGCGCTCCATGAGGGCGATGTTGGCAAGGGCCGCCGCGCAGGCGACCGGATGGCCTGAATAGGTATAGCCATTGGTGAACCAGCCATCGGGATCTTCCGCCGACATCGCCTCATAGACGCGGTCGGAGAAGATCACCGCCCCCAGCGGCTGATAGCCGGAGGTGAGGCCCTTGGCGGTCACGATCATGTCGGGGACGATGCCGAAGACGGCCTCAGACGCGAAGAAATGGCCCAAGCGCCCGAAGGCCGTCACCACCTCGTCGGAGATGTAGAGGATGTCGTGGCGGCGGCACAGCTCCAGCGAGCGCTGGTGATAGCCCTTGGGCGGCACGATGACGCCGCCAGCACCCATCACCGGCTCGGCGAAGAAGGCGGCGATGTTGTCGGGGCCGACCTCCAGGATCTTTTCCTCGAGCTCGTTGATGAGATAGTCGCAGAATTGTTCCTCCGACATTCCCTTGCCGACACCGCCCGGCAGCACTTCATGCGCGCGGTAGTAATTGGGCGAGGAGACGTGATGGATCCACTCGTCGATGAAGTGCAAGTAAGGCGAACGGTCGCCCGGCCGCCCGGTGATCGAGCCGGTGAGATAGGTCGACCCGTGATAGGCGTCGATGCGGCTGATGATGTGCTTCTTCGACTTATGCCCACGCTTGGCGTGATAGTAATGCGCGATGCGCACGGCGGTGTCGTTGGCGGTCGAGCCGCCGCAGGTGAAGAAGACCTTGTTGAGATCGCCCGGTGCGAGGGAGGCGAGCTTCGCCGCCAGCTCCGCCGCCGGCACGTTGGTCGTGTCGACGAACGGGTTGTAGAAGGCGAGGCGCGCCGCCTGGGCCGCGATCGCATCCACGATCTCGCGCCGGCCATAGCCGATGTTCACACACCACAGCCCGCCGATCCCGTCGAGATAGCGCTTCCCCGAAAGGTCATAGACGTGAGGCCCCTCGGCGCGGCCCATCACCAGCGAGCCGTCCTTTTTGAAGCTGTCGAAATGTGTCCAGGGATGGACGAAATGGTCCTTGTCCTTCTGCCAGATGTCCTTGGGGTCGACCTGGTCGAGGCTCGCTATGGCAAGGTGGCCGGTCATCTCACTTCTCCCTAGAATGCGGTCACGGAACGCTATTATTGAAATCCGAAAAATATTATAGTGACTTCAAAATTACAGTCAATCTAGGAAAAGACTATGGCCGAAGGCGGCTTGCGCGAACGACAAAAAGAGAAGCGAAAACAAGCGATTATGATCGCAGCGGCGCGGCTCTTCCAGGAGCAGGGCTTCAACGCCGCCTCGATGGAGGATATCGCGGAGGCGGCCGAACTCTCGGTCGGCACGGTCTACAATTACTTCAAGTCGAAGGCGGAGATCGGCCTTGCCATCTACCAGGCCGACCGCGACCTGGTGCATGCCGCGACCGACAAGGTCATCGCCAACCCGCCGGCTGATCCCGTCGACGCCATCTGCCGCCTGATGGAAACCGATTTCGAGACGGAGGTGGGCTATCTCGACCGCGCCGTCTGGTCGGCCCTCTTCGGCGCCAGCTTCACCGACCAGCAGAGCCTCTCCAACGCCTTCGTCTCCGATGAGCTGATGCGCGTCGACCAGTTCAGGAAACTCCTCGCCGTCCTCGCCGCCAAAGGCACGGTCGACGGAAAGGCCGATCTCGACGCGGCGGCCGAGATGCTGGGGGCCTTGAACCTCTGGTACTTCATGCGCTGGCTCGCCGGCCTTCGCGCCGGCGAAGGCGATGCGGCGAGCGGCATCCTCGATAAGGAAGCCAAGGCGACCCTGCGCCGCCACGTCGCGCAGCTGATGCGGGGCCTCAGGGTTTAAGGGGTGCGGGTTTAAGCAAGTCGCATCGCCCTCGCCCCACCCAACACCGTCATGCCCGCACTTGGTGCGGGCATCCACGAGTTTGTCGGCAACATGAAGAAACTCGTGGATCCCCGGGCCAAGCCCGGGGATGACGAGAAGATAGTGCCCCCAAGCCTGTCATCCCCGCGAAAGCGGGGATCCATGGGTATGCTGGCGAGATGGTGCGGCGGAAGAATGGATGCCCGCTTTCGCGGGCATGACAAGAAAGGGACAGCGGGCCCGGCTCAGGCTCAGGCTCAGGCTCAGGCCAGGCCCAGGCCCTTACCCCATCACCTTGTTGAGCGCCGCGTATTGCAGCAGCATGATGGTCTTGGCATCGCAAATGCGGCCATCGGCCACCATCCCGAGCGCCTCCCCCAAACTCATCTCCAGCACCTCGATATCCTCGCCTTCCGCCGCAAGCCCGCCGCCTTCACCCGTGCGGGTCGCGGGCGAATATTCGGCGGTGAAGAACGTGAGCTTCTCCGTGACCGAGCCCGGGCTCATGAATCACTCGAACACGCGCTTCGGGTTGGTGACGGCAACGCCGCATTCCTCCGCCGCCTCCTTGACGATGGCGGTCTCGGGATCGTGTTCATCGAGCAGCCCCGCGCACACCTCGATGAGCGGCTCCGCGTGCCCGTTCACATAGGCCGGAAAGCGGAACTGCCGGGTCAGCAGCACGGTCCCCCGCCTCGGGTCATAAAGCAGAATACAACACCCATTCCCCCGGTCATACGTCTCGCGGGTGCATGTCACCCACGACCCGTCGCGGCGCTGCATCTCGAAGGTGGTTTTCTTCAGCAGATAATAATCGTCGGAAAGGACGCGGGACTCTTTGATGCGGATGGGGGGCATGATGGCCTTGCTTGAGGTTGCAGGAATCAAAGCGGTCTGGAAGCATAGGCGAAGCGGATGAAAATTTGAAAGCGGCAGCGGAGCGGCAAGATGCATCTTCCCGATACCAGTATGTTCCTATCTCTTTACGTCCTCCTATTTCTGGCACCGCTTGGGTTTGTGGTTGGCCGACTGTATGTGATCGGTCAGCAAGCCCGCCGCACGGCGGACGCACTGGAGCGTATCGCCAAGTGCCTCGAAACGAAGCCGCTCAAACTGGATGACGTGGTCGATCTGGAGCAAAGGCTCTGACCAAGCCGCCAAGCCCCACCCGTCATGGTCCGCGAAGGCGGACCATCCACGAGTTTGTTGGCAAGTGAAGAAAGCAACTCGTGGATCCCCCGCCTTCGCGGGGGATGACGATTGAGGCGCCAATACGATCGGCGAGACGTAAGGACTCACAACCGCAATTCTTCTAGCAAATAGTCTTCACCGTCCTCGACTGCTGAATACTCAGTAGTCGCTTTCAGGAAATTATAAGGAAGAGGGCAGACCGCTAGAGGATTGTGGACCAACGTCAACCTCAACTCGGAATCGATTAAATGCTTTTGTATGCATCCAACTATGCCGCCAATCCTGCGATATTCTGGATTCAGAAAGTTTGCTGTTGGCACTTCTGAACCATTCACCTTCTTAAGCGAGTACCTCAGTATCGGCCTCGGCTCGCCATCCAGCTTCCCGTCCTTGGATATCGGGATACCGAGAGGGCCAACGGGAAATACAGCTTCCACAGCGAAGGGCAGTCGACTGACGCCGTGATCATCGTAGCTATAATCTGAAAGGCGACAGCCATTGATTGCGGTGACGACGCTATCGTCGGGCAGAACTATTCCTTTTGTGAAGTAAGTATCTATCTTAGCCTTCTTTGCGGCCACAGCGCTTGTCCACCGAAGCAACATAGCCTCGTGGGGCATGCTTCGTAAGCGTACTTCGCCGACTTCCGGCGGAGTCAACCAGTCCGCTGGAATACCTTCTGGCGAGGGGACAATTGCTTCAATCCAAATTCTCTTGCCGGCAAAGACCACGCCAAAGTCCGGCCCATCTTGACCCGCCTTCGTTACGAGGCTCGGAAGCAACTCGAGTCCGAGGGATTTTATATGGCGAAAAAGAATGGCTTCCCAGGCATGTGCATGCAACTTCCCGTCATCCGCAGTGCTAAGCTCTTGCCCTAGATGCGGCGGCGCTATGCCTGAAGCATTGTAGTCCGAGAGTAGTTCATCCAAATGTCGGAGATAGGTTTCCGAGTATTTATATCGCTGCGTCAGCGTCTCAAGAAATTGCCCCATTGTTAACTCTTAGAGTTCATCTCCAGCACGCCTCCGCGACCCGCATGAAGTTCCCGCCCATGATGGCGGCGACGTCTGCTTCCTTGTAGCCGCGCTTCAGCAGTTTGACGGCGATGTCGGGCAGGCGTTCGGGGGCGACGAAGTGGATCTTGGAGAAATCGAACTCGATATTCTGGACCTTCGGCCACCAGAGCGCGGGGTCTTCGCCGGCGGGCAGGTCGCTATGCTCGGTGTCGAAGGAATAATCGATGCCGATGCCGACATGGGTCACACCGATCTTTCCCACCATGTAATCGATATGGTCGATGAGCGTGTCGGTCTCGATATCCTTCCCCATGAAGAAGCCGATGCCGGTGACGCAGACGAGGCCGCCGGTTTCGGCGACACGCTTGATCTGCTCGTCGTCGATGTTGCGCGGGTGGTCGCAGAGCGTCTTTGAATTGCTGTGGGAGAAGACGACCGGCTTTGACGAGACCGCCATCACGTCGAGGCTCGTCTGCTTGGCCGAGTGCGAGCAATCCATGGTGATGCCCACCCGGTTGCATTCCTTCACCACCGCGCGGCCCAAATCTGTGAGGCCCTGATTCTTGCCGAAGCAGCCGCCGGCGATATTGTTGTCGCGGTTGTAAGCCAAGTGCATCTGCCGCACGCCGAGATCGCGGTAGACGCCGAGCATGGCGAGATCGTCATCCAGCATGGCCGAGCCTTCGAGGTCGAAGGCCACCGCGAGCTTCCCCTCCCGCTTGGCGCGGCGCACATCGTCGAGCCTGTCCGCCAGGATGAAATGGTCGGGGTGTTTCGCGATCCAGTCGCGGAAACCGGCGATGACGCGGATGCATTGCGAAAGCGGGTTGAAATCCATGCCGACATTGACCGAGACGAAACTCGCCCCCGCCGCCCGGTGCCGCTCCAGCGCGCGGCAATCGTAATTGGGGAGGAGCGGCAGGCAGGCATGCGCGTCCCAGATGATGCTGTCCTTGAAGATTTGCGGCCAGCTCTCGCGCGGCAGCAGAGGCTCGGTCGCCTCAACACCCCTTGGTTCACTGGTCGGATGCGGCAGCTCGTTCTTCACCGGCTTGTTCATCGCGGAATCTCCCGTCACATCTTCTCGCGTTGCATTTTCCGCCATCATAACGGGGGTGCGGGCCATGAGAAAGGTCAGCATGGGGGGCTCTTGTGTTGGGTCTTTCAGTTGCACCCCCTCTCCCCGACCCTCCCCCACGTTGGGGGGAGGGGGCTCACCGAGTTCGCTTCGGCCGTCGCGACAAGCTGGCTGGAATTCCCTCCCCCCAACGTGGGGGAGGGTTAGGGAGAGGGGGCGGTTCAGCTGGGCTCGGTCTTCACGCCGCCTCATCCTCGTCGATGAGGCCCAGGACCTGGCGGTCGAAGAGGCGGCGGTAGATGCCGTCTTCTTTCGCCAGCAGCGAGGAATGGCTCCCTTCCTCGACCACCTGGCCGCGGTCGAAGATGAGGATCCGCTCCAGCGCGCGCACGGTCGAAAGCCGGTGGGCGATGACGATCGCCGTGCGCCCTTCGATGAGCCGCGCCGTCGCTTCCTGGATCAAGTGCTCGGACTCGGAATCGAGGCTCGAGGTCGCTTCATAGAGGATGAGGATCGGCGCGTCGGCCAGGAACGCCCGCGCCAGCGCCACGCGCTGCCGCTCGCCGCCCGACAGCTTCACCCCGCGTTCGCCCACCAGCGTGCCATAGCCTTTGGGCAGCCGCGCGATGAACTCATGCGCGTTGGCAAGCCTTGCCGCCCGCTCGATCTCCGCCATGGTCGCACCGGGCCTGGCATAGGCGATGTTCTCCGCCAATGAGCGGTGGAACAGGATCGGCTCCTGTTGCACCAGCGCGATCTGCGACCGGAGCGAGCTCTGCGCGGCCGCGGCGATGTTCTGCCCATCGATGCGGATCTCGCCGCCCTGGATGTCGTAGAGCCGCTGGATGAGCTTGACGAAGGTCGTCTTGCCCGAACCCGACAGGCCCACCAGCCCCACCTTCTCGCCCGCCCGGATGGTAAGCGAGAAGTCGCGGTAGAGCGGCGTCTCGTGCCCCGCATAGTGGAAGGTGACGCGGTCGAACGCGATCTCGCCCCGCGTGATGGCAATCGGCCGGGCCCAATAGCTGTCCTTGACGCCGAAGGGCGCTTCGTGGATCGCGACCAGCTCCTCCATATCGTTGACCGAGCGCTGCAGGTCGCGGATGTAATAGCCGATATCATGGAGATAGCCGTGGATCACCAGATAGGCGGTCAGCACATAGACCACCTCGCCCGGTGTCGCCGAACCCTCCCACCACAGCAGCAGCGCCATGCCGATGATGACGATCCGGAAGATGAGCAGCATCGAGCCTTGCGCGATGCCGTTCACCGTCATGCGCATCCACGAGCGGTTGGACCGCTTCTTCCACTTGGCGATGATGCGGGACAGCAGCGCATCCTCCCGCGCCTCGGCGCCGAAGCTTTTGACGATGGCGTTGCAGGTGATGGAGTCGGCGAGCACGCCGCCGAGCTTCGTGTCCCACTGGTTGGAAAGCGCCGCCGCCGGGCCGATATATTTCAAGGCCAGCGTTACCACCATGGTCACATAGAAGACCGATCCGGCGAGGACCAGCAGCCCCATCAGCGGCCAATGCCAGGCCAGGATCAGGCTCGATCCCGCCAGCACCACCGCCGCCGGCAGCAGGGCCAGAAGCAGCGTGTCGTCGAAACTGTCCATCGCCCACATGCCGCGCGTGATCTTGCGCACGGTCGATCCGGCGAAGGTGTTGGCGTGCCAGTCGGTGGCGAAGCGCTGCACGCGCCAGAAGCTGTCCGCCACCAGCCGCGACATGATGGCGAGCGTGAAGCGCACGATACCGAAGAAGGAGAGGAAGCGCGTGGCAAGCGCCAGCAGGCCCAGCCCCGCGATGGCGCCGAGCGCATCGAGCGCCGCCGCGAGGGCCGCCTCGCTACGGCCCAGGCTCACGGCGTCGACCAGCCTTCCCGCATAGAGCGGGATGAGGATGTCCATGAAGGTCGCTGCCATCATGGCGCCGCCGGTCAAGCAGGCAAGCCGCCATTCCTTGCGCCAATAGGTGAAGGCGAAGCGCGTGACGGAAGCGAAGGGGCTGCGCTTCCGGCGCCTGGTGGTGTCAGCGGCCGGCGTCACGGAAGCGGCCGGCATAGAAAGGTCGGTCATGGCTTTGTCGGTGCGCGTCACGCGCACCGCCTCTGAGCTTTGTCCGGAAAGAAAACGGGAAGCGGCGGGGGCATCGGCGCCGCGCATGCGTGGCAAGGCGCGCGGCGGACCGGTAGCGAAACCCCGAAACGCGACAGTTCCGGCTATGTAAAAGCGATGAAAGTAAGAACGGGGATCAGGCCGTTGCGAAAAACGAAGCGGCCTGAACGTCGATGCGCGGACCTAGTATTGCTTCGGTCGCATCGACATCAGACCGGGAATGTGAAACGCGAGCATGTAAGTCATGCGGGCCTCCCGGTGCGTGGTAAAGAGAAGGAGAACATAAAGGGTGCGCGACAATTTGGCAAGCCCCCACGCACGCGATGCGCGTGGGGGTGCGGAGAGTTTAGTTGAGCTTCGATTCTATTCCTTCGTTCGAAGCGGACGTTGCCAATTGAAACTGGTCGACGGGTTACAGTTCAACCTGCCGATCCGCTCGGCCCGACCATGATCTTATAACAGCGCGCCCCGGAGAATATTTGTCAGTGAGCGCCTCCTCCAAGGCCTCGGCGTTACGCAAATCCAGCCACGTTCTGAAGCCGGGATGGTCTCCACCAACATCCTCGATAATGACGATCTGATCGGCGAGTATTCCAAGCAGAGTATCGAGAATTGCGGCAATCCCGGCGTCGTCCGGGCTTTCATGTGTATGGTCGGGACCAAAACCGATGCTTGGCGTAGCCTTCTCGCAAATCCACACCCCAACAGATCGAGCTTCGTCATTTGTCGGAGAAGTCACGTTGATGACGATGGAAAACCCATCGCTCTCAGCGCCGCGCTCCATTGAAGCGCCCTGGCGCAGATCAGGTCGAACGGCAAAAATCGCCCTGGCAAGGCGCTTGGAGAGCGATCCAAGTTGTGCGTGATCATACTGCATTGGGTGCAAGCATAACTGCTGTGGTCTAAACAGCAACATCTGCTTGTATCTCAAAAAGCGGACGACGTGTGCGTCCGGCTCTTTAAATCGTCATCCCCGGGCTTGACCCGGGGATCCAGTGG
>CAZUAL010000074.1:0-14334 GCA_964618305.1 uncultured Dongia sp.
GCCCGACACCGACGGCGGCGCCGGCCGGCACCGTGACGTCGCAGGCACTGCCGCCGGTGGGTGGCGGCACGGCCGCGCCCGTGTCGGCGCAACCGGCCGCGCAAGCGCCGAAGAGTTCGGCCGTCGGCTCGGTCCAGGTGCCGCAGCCGACCGGCCAGGTTTCGATCGTGCCGGTGAAGCCCAGCAATATTTTCATTCAGGCTGGAGCCTTCCTGCGCCAGGCCAATGCGCAGCAGCTGCAGATGAAGCTTACCAGCCTTGGGCGGCCGACACGCATCACCCAGTTCATGCTCAACCAGCAGCGCTTCTACCGCGTCCAGCTGGGGCCGCTCGGCTCGGTCGAGGAAGCGGACGCCTTGCTGCAGAAGCTGATTGAAAACGGGCATCCGGACGCCCGCATCGCCGTCAATTGATGTTGCTTGACGCCATTCGGGGCTGGGATCAATTTGCCGCGCTTAAGTGCCCCTTGGGGGCCGAGTCTTATCGCCATTCTGAGGTCGGGAATATGCTGAAATCCTTGTGGGCCGGTATCGTCGCCGCGAGCTTGGCCCTGGTCGCCGCGCAGCCATCGGCCCAGGCCGAGCCGCTCGTCACCAACGCGCAGCACGCCTATATCGTCGACTACCAGACCGGCTCCGTCCTTTTCGACAAGCTTGGGACCGAACGGCTGCACCCGGCGTCGATGAGCAAGCTGATGACGATCTACATGCTCTTCGACGCGCTGAAGCGCGGCGACGTTAAGCTGACCGACACCTTCCATGTCAGCGAGAAGGCCTGGTCGACCCAGGGCTCGAAGATGTTCGTCGAAATCAACTCGTCGATCGCGGTCGAGGATCTCATCCGCGGCATCATCATCCAGTCCGGCAACGACGCCTGCGTGGTGGTGGCCGAGGGTCTCGCCGGGTCGGAAGAGGCCTTCGCCGAGCGGATGAACAAGAAGGCCAAGGAAATCGGCCTCACCGACAGTAATTTCGTGAATGCGTCCGGCCTGCCGGATCCCAACCATCTGATGACAGCCAAGGATCTCGCCACCCTGGCGCGGCACCTCATCGACGACTTCCCGGACTATTACAAATATTTCTCGGAACATGAATTCACCTGGCACGGGATCAAGCAGGGCAACCGCAATCCGCTGCTCTATCGCACGGGTTCCGGCGTCGACGGGTTGAAGACTGGACACACGGAAGAGGCTGGGTTTGGCCTCACCGCGTCGGCCGTGCGCGACGGCCGGCGTATCATCATGGTCGTCCACGGGCTGACCGGCATGCAGGAGCGTGCCGATGAGGCCGGCAACCTGCTCGACTGGGCCTACCGCGAGTACGGCAATTATACGATCGCGGCGCCGGGCACCGTGCTCGGTGAGGCGGAAGTGTGGATGGGCGCCGAGAAGACGGTGCCGCTCACGGTCGAATCAGACCTTCTGGTGACCTTGCCGCGCTCCGAGCGGGACAAGATCGTCGCCAAGGCGCGCTATCAGGGGCCGGTCGCGGCGCCAATCAAGAAGGGCCAGGAGATCGCGGAACTGGTGATCGACATTCCCGGCATGCCCCAGGCCCACGCCAAGCTGGTGGCCGCGAAGGATGTGGCCGATCTCGGCTTCGGCGGCCGGGTGGCGGCGGCCCTGCAGCATTTCGTCTTCGGATCGAACTGACCGGGCGATGGCGCGGCAACCCTTGCGCTTCGTCACGTTCGAAGGCGGCGAGGGCGCCGGCAAATCGACGCAAATCAAGCTTCTGGCCGAGCGCCTGCAGGCAGCGGGCGAGGCGGTTGAAGTCACGCGCGAACCCGGCGGCACCAAGGGTGCGGAAGAGATCCGCGCGCTGCTGGTCGAAGGCGGAGCCGGCCGCTGGCAGGCGGAGACCGAGGCGCTGCTCCATTTCGCCGCGCGGGCCGAACACCTTGCCCATGTGATCCGACCGGCGCTCGCGGCCGGCAAGTGGGTCTTGTGCGACCGTTTCGCCGACAGCACGCTCGCCTACCAGGGTTACGGACAGGGGCTCGATCTCGACTGGCTGTGGACCCTGCGCCGGCACATCGTCGGCGCCACCGAGCCCGGCCTTACCATCATGATGGATCTGCCGGTGGAAAAGGGGCTCGCCCGGGCGGAAACCGAGCAGCGCTATGAGCGTATGGGGGTTGAGTTCCACCAGCGGCTTGCCGAGGGCTTCCGCAAGCTCGCCGCCGCGGACCCGGACCGCTGCCGCATCGTCGACGCCGCCCGGAGCCGCGAGGCGATTGCCGCCGATATCGCGGGCTTGATCGCGAACAGGTTCGGCGTCAGCCTCAAGACCGAATGAGTGGCGAGGCTAATTTTCCGCCCCCGGAGGCGACGACGCATCTCATCGGCCACACGGCGGCCGAGGAATCATTCCTGCGCGCCTATGAATCCGGCCGCATGCCGCATGCCTGGCTGATCACCGGCCCGCGCGGCATCGGCAAGGCGACGCTCGCCTTCCGCATGGCGCGCTTTCTCCTGAGCCATGGGTTGCCGGCACCAACGGCCGAGCCTGCCGGCATGGGACTGTTCGGCGAGGAGCCGGCGCCGGCACAGCCGGAGACGCTGACGAGCCTCGACATCCCGGCCGAGCATCCGATCTTCCGCCGGGTCAAGGAGCTTTCGCATTCCGATCTCCGCGTGCTGCGGCGAAGTGTCAACGAAAAGACCGGCAAGCTGCGTGCCGAAATCACGATCGACGAGGTGCGCGGCGCCATCGAATTCCTGCATATGACACCGGGTGAATCGCATTGGCGCGTACTCGTGGTCGACAGCGCCGACGAACTCAACCGCAACGCCGCCAATGCGCTCCTGAAAATCCTCGAGGAGCCACGCCCGCGCACGGTGATCCTGCTCATCTCCCATGCGCCGGGACGGCTTCTCCCCACCATCCGCTCGCGCTGCCGCAAGCTCGCCCTTGAGCCGCTTGCCGACAGCGTCATCAAACAGGAACTGAAACGTCACGGTGTCGATCTGGGGAGCGCTGAGCTGGCCCTTTGCTCGGCGCTCGCGGAAGGTTCGCTCGGCCGCGCCTTGGAGTTCGGCAGCGACAGTACGGGGCTCGACCTCTTCCAGTCGCTCGCACAGCTGCTGGCAAGCTGGCCCCAATACGACACCAACATCCTGCACCGGATCGGCGACAAGCTCGCCGGCAAGGCGGGCGAGGGGCAGTTCGAGATCGCGGTCGCCCTGCTTGATTGGTGGCTGACGCGCTTCATCCGCTGGTCCGCCGTCCAAGACCTTCAGATGACTGAGGTTTTTCCCGGCGAAGCGGGGCTCATGCAACGCCTCAGGGCGGCGGCCAGCCTTGATCACTGGCTGCAATCATGGGAAAAAGTCACCCGGTTATTTGCCCGGGTTGCCAGCGCCAACCTGGACCGCAAGCAGGCCTGGACGACGGCCTGGCTGGTTCTGGCCGCGACCAAGGGTTAGCGACGCTGGTCCGGTTCGCTGGCCCGGGCGCCACAATTCTCCCTTCTGGCGAGTGAAGGCGATTGGCCGGCGGGTGCCGGCAAAAGCAGGGCGAAGTCCCTGAGAACGAGTTTGGAAAGTATGTCGAAAGAGAAGTTCTACATCACCACCGCCATCGCCTATCCCAATGGCGCACCGCATATCGGCCATGGCTATGAGCTGATCGCCACCGATGCGATCGCCCGTTTCATGCGGCTTGATGGGCGCGACGTCTTTTTCCTGACCGGCTCGGACGAGCATGGGCAGAAGATGCAGCAGACCGCGGCGCGTGAGGGTATTACGGCGCGCGAGCTTGCCGACCGCAACACGGCCCGCTTCCGCGAGATGGGTCCGGCACTCAATTCCTCGAACGATGATTACATCCGCACATCCGAAGCGCGGCATTACAAGACCTGTCAGGCCCTGTGGGAGAAGATGGTCGCGGCCGGCGATATCTATCTCGACAAATATGCCGGCTGGTACTCGGTGCGCGACGAAGCGTTCTACGATGAAAGCGAGCTTTCCCAGAATGCCGACGGCAAGCGCCTGGCGCCGACGGGCACGCCGGTCGAGTGGGTGGAGGAGGAGAGCTTTTTCTTCCGGCTTTCCAAGTACCAGCAGAAGCTGATCGATCTCTATGAGAGTGTGCCGAATTTCATCGGGCCGGATGCGCGCCGCAACGAGGTGATGAGCTTCGTGAAGGGCGGTCTCAAGGATTTGTCGGTGAGCCGCACAACCTTCGACTGGGGCATTCCGGTTCCCGGCAATCCCAAGCACATCATGTATGTCTGGGTCGATGCGTTGACCAATTACGTGACGGCGACCGGCTGGCCGGATACGTCGCATCCAAGGGCGCATTTCTGGCCGGCGGATGTTCACATCATCGGCAAGGATATCGTGCGCTTCCACACGGTCTATTGGCCGGCCTTCCTAATGTCGGCCGGATTGCCGTTGCCCAAGCGCGTCTATTGCCACGGCTTCCTCTTCAACAAGGGGGAGAAGATGTCGAAGTCGGTCGGCAATGTGATCGACCCGTTCGCGCTTGCCAGCCACTACGGTATCGACGCCATGCGCTATTTCTTCCTGCGCGAAGTGCCGTTCGGACAGGATGGCAGCTACAGCCCGGAAGCCATCGTGCAGCGCATGAACGCGGACCTTGCCAACGATCTTGGCAACCTCGCGCAGCGCTCGCTATCGATGATCGCGAAGAATCTCGACGGCAAACTGCCGGAGCCGGGGCAGCTTAACGACGATGACAAGGCCATGCTGGCCGAGGTCGATGCGCTGATCGGCAAGGCGCGCGAGAGCATGACCGACTATGCGCTGCACCAGATCCTCACCTCGACCTGGGCCGTGATCGCCGATGCCAACCGCTATTTCGCGGGCAACGAGCCATGGGCGCTTCGCAAGAGCAACCCCGAGCGGTTCGGCACCGTGCTGTGGGTTACAGCCGAGGTGCTTCGGCAGGTCGCGATTCTGACGCAGCCGATTATGCCGACCTCCTGCGGCAAGCTGCTTGATATCCTGGGTATCGCGCCGGATGCGCGGGACTTCACTCAGCTTGGCGGCAAGGTGCGCATCAAAGGTGGTTCCAGCCTGCCGGCGCCGACCGCCATCTTCCCGCGCTATGTCGAGGCCGAAGAGGCGAAATCGTGAGCGTGCGGCTGGTCGACAGTCACTGCCATCTCGATTTCTCGGACTTCGGCGGTGATTTTTTAGAGGTTCTTGCCCGCGCCCGGGAAAACGGGGTGGAGCGGATGCTGACCATCTGCACGCGGGTGACCAAGTTCGCTCAGGTGCTGGCCATCGCCGAGGCGCATGAGAATATCCGCTGCACGGTCGGTATCCATCCGCATGAGGCGGAGGCCGAACCTGATGTCGATGCCGGGCGTCTGGCTGAGTTGGCCCGGCACCCGAAAGTCGTCGGCATCGGCGAAGCGGGCCTCGACTATTTCTATGACAAGAGCCCGCGCGAGCGCCAGCAGGCGGTCTTCGCGACGCATATTGAGGCAGCGCGCCTCAGCGGATTGCCCATCGTCGTGCACAGCCGTGATGCCGACGAGGACACCGTTCGCTTGCTTCAGGATGGGGCCAAGAAAGGCGGCCTCACCGGCGTCATTCATTGCTTCACGTCGACGCAATATCTGGCCGACGCGGCCTTGGAGATGGGCTTCTATATCTCGCTTTCGGGTATCGTCACGTTCAAGAACGCCGAAGCGCTGCGCGACGTCGCGAAGACGGTTCCGCTCGACCGGCTGCTGGTCGAAACCGATTCTCCGTATCTGGCGCCGATCCCGATGCGCGGCAAGCGCAATGAGCCGGCCTTCGTGCGGCATACGGCGGGTTTTGTCGCCGACTTCCTGGGCCTGCCGCTCGCGGACCTGGCGGAAAAGACCACACGCAATTTCGATCGCCTCTTTGCGAAGGCCGCGGCATGAAGGTGACAATCCTGGGCTGCGGTGGCTCTGGCGGCGTTCCGCTGATCGGTCCGGGTTGGGGTGCGTGCAATCCCGATAACCCGAAGAACCGCCGGCGGCGGGTTTCGATCCTGGTGCAGCAGAAGCATACGCACATCATCTGCGACACCAGTCCGGATTTCCGCGAACAGGTTCTGGGCACGGGTATTCAGCATCTCGATGCCGTGCTCTACACGCACGATCATGCGGACCACACGCAGGGGATCGATGATCTGCGCTTCGTGCGCAGCAAGGACAAGTCAATCGACTATCGCGTGCCGGTATATGGATCCGTGGAGACATTGGCTACCTTGCGTCATCGGTTCGATTACGCCTTCGCGCAGAACAACAAGGGGTCAGGGCACCTCTACAAACCTTTCATCCAGTCGCATCTGATCGGCGACCAGCCGTTTGAGATCGGTGGCATAGAGATTGCAGCCTACGACCAAGATCACGGCTTCGGGACGAAGTCGACCGGCTACCGCATCGGCAACATGGCCTATTCGACCGATTGCGTGGAGTTGCCGGACGAGAGTCTCGATAAGCTTGAGGGGCTCGATCTCTTCATCGTCGATTGCCTGCGCTTCGAACCCCATATGACGCATGCCAACTTCGACAAGGCGATGAGCTGGGTCGAGCTACTGAAGCCCAAGCGCACGATCCTCACCCATATGAATCACATGGTTGATTACGACGTGATCGCAGCCAAGTGTCCGCCATGCGTCGAACCGGCCTATGACGGGCTCGTCGCAGAGATCCCCGATTGGGTGGTCGCCGAATAAAGGCCGGCTATTTCAGGAGACCCTTCTGCCTGGCGACATGGGTTGCGACAAGATCCATGACCGGTGGCGAGAGGCAGTCATAGGGCTCCAGTTTGAGCTCGCGCAACCGGGCACGAACGGCGCCCATTTGCGCGGGATCGAAGCCGCTCTCGATGATCGAGGATACATAGGCCGCGAATTCCGGCGGAGACCAGCCGTCATCGTCGGATAACTCCGTGTGGATGAAGTCGAGGCCGTAGAGCGGATGGTTCTTGTTCTCGATGCGGCTAAACATGTGGACGCCGCAGCCCGTGCAGGCATAACGCTGCAGCGGCGCATTCGGATCGACGATCTTCAGTTTTTCGGCATGCTTGGTGACGGTGAGCTTGTCGCGCGGTACAACGGCGATCTGGCTGAAGAGGGCCCCGTTGGGCTTCCAGCACTTGGTGCAGCCGCAGACGTGGTTTGTGCTGCATTGTGAGGCGATGGCGACTTCGACCTTGTCCGTCGCGCACTTGCAATGGAGTGTGCCGCCTGAAAACCCGCTCTTGGCCGGCTTGAATCCATGATCGACAGCCGGATGGATGGAAAAGCCCATGGTGCATCTCCCCATTATTGGGGCGCGATGCTCGCGCCCGTTGGCCGCAGGAAGGCTTTACTTTAGGCTCATCCATGCTGCAGGTCGAGGGATCGGATAACCAAAGCCTCAAGCCCGGGAGATGGGAAAGAATGACGACACAGCTGCAAACAATTCGCCTGACCTCATTGCCGGCACAACTCCCTTTCAGTTCCGCCGTGCGCACGGGCAATTTCATCTATGTCTCAGGCCAGATCGGCCATGTGCCTGGCGAGTTGAGGTTGGTGCCGGGCGGCCTGGTCCCGGAGGCGCGACAGGCGCTGGCGTACCTCAAGGACGCCGTCGAAGCGGCTGGCTCCAGGCTTGACCAGGTGATCAAGTGCACGATCTATCTCGCCGATATGAGTGATTTTCACGCCTTTAATGAAATCTATGGTGACTTCGTTGGCGCGCACCGGCCGGCGAGAACGGGGCTGGCCGCAGCCGGATTGGCCCTCGGCGCTCGGGTGGAACTCGATTGCATTGCCCTGGCCGTCGATTAGCCCTGGCCGTCGATTAGCCCAGATCGTAATAGACCCGCCCTTCGATCCGGTCGATCCGGTCACGCTTGTGGGCAAGCGCGCAGCGGTTGACGGCGATGGCACCAATGACGGAATCGAGCGCATCGCCTCCTTGGTTGCCGAGGAGCAACATCCGCATCGCCCGTTTGGGCGGCAACAAGAACTTCCGATCAATCAAGTGATCGAGGATCGCGCGGCGGGCAGCATGGTGACGCCGCGTCGGTCCTTTATAGGAGGGATAGAGGTCGAGCCGGATCAAGGAACAGGCGGCGCAGACTTCGACCAGCAGCGGTTTGCCGGCGCGCCGATCCATCTGCGGCCAGACCCGTGCGGCATCTGATGCCACCAGAGGCGCCAGCAGATGCCCGATGCCCCACCAGGTCTGGCGATAGAGTCTGAGATTGAACGAATTGAAGGGTGTCTTGTCCTCGCGGTCGGTGCGCCGTTTCACCTCTACGCCACCTGTTGCCCGGTGGCATTGGTCATGAAAGCTCAGCGGGTCCACGAAGCGGCGCCTGAATCCCAGCGCGAAGCTCCGCCAGCTTGGTTCATGGACGAGCTCCGCCGGGAGGGAGAAAGGGAAGTCGCAGCCGGCGATCGTATCAGGTTCCGCAACGATGAATTTCGCCAGCGCGGCGATGGCGGCTTGTGGCTCCTTTGTACCGCCCGGCAGGCCTTTGGCCGGCAGGCACGCCTCGATTTCAAGCGGCCCCTCGCTGCGGCGGGCGACCGCGATCCAGATCTTGCTCCCGGCATCCCGGGCGCCGCTGAAGTCGATGCCGAGGAGGCGGGTCAATGCGGTGCAAGTGCGGAAGAAAGGAGGGCCAGGGCCTGCTCGACGGACTGCCGGCGCACGCTCTCGCGATCGCCATCGAACAAGCAGCGTTCGACCCGGAACCAGCCGTCCTTGCAGGCAACGCCGACGAAGACGAGTCCGACCGGCTTTTCCGCGGATCCACCGCCGGGACCGGCGATTCCGGTAATCGATAAAGCGACGTCGGCGCGGGAGTGCGTGAGGGCGCCTTTGGCCATTGCCTCGGCAACTTCGGTGCTGACGGCACCCTTCGCGGCAATGAGGTCCACCGGCACGCCGAGTGCTTCGTGCTTGGCTTCATTGGAGTAGGTGACCCAGCCGCGTTCAAAGACATCGGATGAGCCAGCGATTGCCGTGAGACCGGCGGCCACCAACCCGCCGGTGCAGCTTTCCGCCGTGGCGATCTTCAGACCGTTGCGGCGGTAGCGCTCGAGGAGGGCGGCGATATCCACGGGCCTCGACCTTCAGTGTCGTGCGGGGAGGGCGATGGTGGCTGTCGCCTGGGCGGCGATCCCTTCGCCGCGTCCCGTGAACCCAAGCTGTTCCGTGGTGGTTGCCTTGACGCTGACGCGGTCGAGATCGATCCTGAGAATCTCGGCGAGCTTGGCCTGCATGGCGGCGCGATGCGGCCCCACCTTCGGCTTCTCGCAGATGATGGTGATGTCGCAATGGGCGATATGGCCGCCCTTGGCCGCCACCAGCTTGGCCGCATGATCGAGGAACTTCCAGGACGCGGCACCCCGCCATTGCGGATCGGACGGCGGAAAATGCTGGCCGATATCGCCGGCGCCGATGGCGCCCAGGATCGCATCGGTGAGCGCGTGCATGCCGACATCGGCGTCGGAATGACCTTCGAGCTTCTGGTGATAGGGGATGGTGACCCCGCACATGATGACGCCGTCGCCCGGGATCAGCCGATGCACGTCGAAGCCGTTGCCGGTGCGGTATTCCATCTGCTTGCTCATCATTCGCTCCGCGCGTTCGAGATCGGCCGGATTGGTGATCTTGAAATTGTCCTCGTGACCAGTCACCAGCGCAACCTTCATGCCGGCTGCTTCCGCGACAGCGGCGTCGTCCGTCATCTCCGGGCCAGACGCCGCATGCCGATGCGCCTCAAGCAGCTTGGCAAAGTGGAAGCCCTGCGGTGTCTGCGCCCGCCACAGCCCCGTGCGGTCGATGGTGGTGCCGCTGAAGACAGTCGGCCCAGATGCGATACCGCGCTTCATCGTGTCGACGACCGGGACGGCAACCAAGGCGCCGTCGTGCTCGGCGAGGGTGTCGATGGTGCGGTCGATCGTGCCAGCATCAAGGAAGGGGCGGGCCGCATCGTGGATGAGCACCAGATCCGGGTCGAATTCGGTGAGGCTTTCAAGACCCAGCCTGACCGAATCCTGGCGCCGCGCCCCACCGGCCACAGGTGGCAGAATGTCGAGCCCATTGACCGCCTGGTCGTAAAGATCGCGCAAGGCGGCATTTATCACGACGCGCACGGCGTCGATCCGCGGGTGGTTCCGGAAGGTGTTCAGGCAGTGCCAAAGGACGGTCTTGCCGCCGAGCGGCAGATATTGCTTGGGGAGGTCGCCGCCCATGCGACTGCCGCTTCCGGCAGCGACGACAAGGGCAATGACCTTGGCTTTGCGGGGATTTTCTGGTGTCGACATGTGGGCTCTCTAGGCCATCCGATCTGGTTTGCCAAGGGGGCGCGGCCTGACCATAATGCGCGCCATGTCGAGTTCCTTTCTGCTGCAATCCGCCGGACTGCTGACCCTCCTGCCGTTGGCCGTCCTCTCCGTCACCGCCAAGCTGCAAAGAAACGTCCATTTCTGGCTGTTCTTGGCGGCAGCCATCGCCGGCTGCACGGGCGTCTTTTCCGAGACGCTTCGGAACGGCTGGGAAGCGGGTCTTTCCGCCAATCTGTGGGCAAGCTGCGGGGTATCCCTGATCGCCTTCGCCGCCCTCAATTTGGTGAACCGCGAGGCCTACAAGCTCGCGGCGCTGCTGTTGCCCTATCTCCTGCTGTTGGCGATCCTTGCCGTATTGTTCGCATCTTTCAGCGAAGCGACGCCGGTCATTGCCTCGGCTGGCTGGTTTCGCGCCCATGTCGTGCTTGCGGTCGCGAGCTATGCGGTCATGACGATCGGGGCGATCGCCGGCCTCGCCGTGCTGGTGCAGGAGCGCGCACTCAAGCGCCGCCAGTCGGGTTGGGCGGAACTGGCCCTGCCGCCCCTGCTGGTGGCGGAAGAGTTGCAGATCAAGCTTCTTGTCTGGGCGGCGCTCTTCATGGCGGCGGCGCTCGCCACGGGCTTTGCCAACACGTTCATGGAAACGGGTGCCTGGCCGGAACTGACCCATAAGGTGCTGCTGTCGGTCCTCGCCTTTCTCGTATTGGTCATACTTTTGATTGTACATAAGGTGACCGGTATGCGCGGGCGGCGGGCGGCGCGGTGGGTTATGGCCGGCTATCTGCTGCTGACCTTGGGCTATCCGGGGGTCAAGTTCGTCAAGGATGTGCTGATCGGCTGATTCCACGTCGATTTTTGGCTCATCGGCGCCTTTTCTGTTGCAATTGCGAGAGGTTGGCGGGTAATTATCGCCTAAGATTTAGGCATTGCAATCGGTTGCCCGAAAAATGAGCATTCAGATCGGCCCCATTCATATTGAGGATCCGGTGATCCTCGCCCCCATGTCAGGCGTCACGGACATGCCTTTTCGCCGGCTGGTGAAGCAGCAGGGCGCCGGCCTCGTCGTTTCGGAGATGATCGCCAGCGAGGCGATGATCCGCCAGACGCGCCAGACCATGAAGATGGTGACGAACTGCGCCGAAGAGGCACCTATGTCCGTCCAGTTGGCCGGATGCGAACCAAAAGTCATGGGGGAAGCCGCCAAGCTCAACGAGGATCGGGGCGCCGCCATCATCGACATCAATTTCGGCTGCCCGGTGAAGAAGGTGGTCAACGGTCATGCCGGCTCAGCCCTGATGCGGGACGAGGTGCATGCCGGCAAGATCCTGGAAGCAACCGTCGCGTCGGTAAAGCTGCCGGTCACCCTGAAGATGCGCATGGGCTGGGATTCAACGAACCTCAATGCACCAAGCCTGGCGCGGATCGCCGAGGCGAGCGGCATCAAGATGATCACCGTGCACGGCCGCACGCGCTGCCAGATGTATGCCGGTGAAGCCGATTGGGCCTTCGTCCGGAAGGTGAAGGAGGCTGTGTCGATCCCGGTGATCGTGAACGGTGATGTGACGACGATCGACAAGGCGCGCGAGGCGCTCGACCAATCCGGCGCGGACGGCGTCATGATCGGGCGCGGTGCCTATGGGCGTCCCTGGTTCCCGAACCAGGTCATCAAGTTTCTGAAGCACGGTGAGCGACTGCCGGATCCGCCGCTCTGGCAGCAATATGAACTTCTGACCGGCCACTACACGGCGATGATCGAACATTATGGCCGCGACACCGGCCTGAAGATCGCCCGCAAGCACGTCGCCTGGTATTCGAAGGGCCTGCCTGGATCGGCGGAGTTCCGTGTCCGGATCAACACGATCGAGACACCGGAAGCAGCCTTGGCCGAGATCCGAGAGTTCTACGAACCGCAGATCGACCGGCAGGAAGCGGCATGAACCGGCCAGCTTCCGCGACCGTTCCCAGGCTGGCTCTCGCCCCTGGAACGCGCCACCTGCCACTGATGCCGGATGCCCTGGCTTTGCTCGAAGCCGTGCCGCTCGCGATCGTGGGCCTTGATTCCGATAACCGCGTCAGCCTCGTGAATGCCGCCGCGGAATCCCTTCTGGGTCTCAGCCGCACGCAACTGATCGCCAAACCCTTGAGCGAGCACATCGCCGCCGATTCACCGCTCTTCGCACTCATCGACGCCGCACGGGCGGGGGCGAGTGCAGTGGGCGAGTCCGACATGTCGCTTTCGGGGCCGCGGCTCTTCATCGAGCACGCGGCTGTCGACGTGGCGATGCTGAGCCATCCGGCCGGTCATGTGGCGCTGCTGCTGCAGGATCGCGGCCTCGAATGGCGGCTGGCGCAACAGGCGGTCAGCAAGGATGCGGCGCGTTCCGCCAAAGCGATCGCCGCGATGCTAGCGCATGAGGTCAAGAACCCGCTGTCGGGCATTCGGGGTGCCGCGCAGCTGCTTGAAGGCAAGGTGGCGCCGACCGACCGGCCATTGACGCAGCTCATCTGTGAGGAAACAGACCGTATCGTCGGCTTGGTCAACGGCCTCGAAGTGTTCACGGATTCCCGGCCTGCCGCGATGCAGCCGGTCAATATTCACGAAGTGCTGGAGCATGTGCGGCGCCTGGCGCAGGCCGGTTTCGCACGCGAGATTGCATTCCGGGAAGAGTATGATCCGTCACTGCCGCCGGTTCTCGGCAACCGCGACCAACTGATCCAGGTCTTTCTCAATCTCTTCAAGAATGCGGCCGAAGCCGTTCCCGCCAAGGGTGGCATGATCAACATCGGTACCCGGTATCGCCCCGGACTCACGGTCAGCGAGCCAGGTTCGGCATCGCGTCGCCGCTTAGGCTTGGTTGTGACCATCCAGGACAATGGCGCCGGCGTGCCGGAGGGCCTGAAGGCACAGCTGTTCGAGCCCTTCGTCAGCGGCAAGGCTGGCGGCAAGGGGCTGGGCTTGGCGCTGGTGGCCAAGATTGTCACCGACCATGGCGGCATGATCGATTGCGACAGCCAGCCGGGCCGTACCGTCTTTTCAGTGATCCTGCCGATTGCCGACGGCCGGGGAGAGGTATGACCAGATGAGCAAGACCGTTCTCGTCGCTGACGATGATCGCGCCATTCGCATGGTGCTGAGCCAGGCCCTGGCTGAACGCGGACATCTGGTCAAGACGGCCGCCAATGCGGCGACCTTGTGGCAATGGGTGAAGAACGGTGAGGGCGACGTCATCATCACCGACGTGATGATGCCTGATGGAGACGGGCTGGATCTGGTGCCGCGCATCAAGAGCGAACGGCCGGATATTCCAATCATCGTCATGAGTGCCCAGAACACGATCCTGACGGCGATCAAGGCGACCGAGCGGGGCGCCTTCGAATACCTGCCGAAGCCTTTCGACCTCAGCGCCCTGACGGCGGCGGTCGATCGCGCCCTGACGCGGCCGCGTCTTGACAGCGTTGCCATGGAGCAGCAAAGCGCGGTCAAGGAGGAGAAGCTCCCCATTATCGGCCGTTCGCCGGCTATGCAGGAAATCTACCGCGTGGTCGCCCGGCTCGTCGGCACCGATATGACGGCGCTGATTCACGGCGAGTCCGGGACCGGCAAGGAACTGGTGGCTAGGGCACTGCACGATTTCGGGCGTCGACGGGAGCGGCCGTTCATTGCGGTCAATATGGCGGCCATCCCACGGGAACTGATTGAGAGCGAGCTTTTCGGACACGAGAAAGGTGCCTTCACCGGCGCCATCCAGCGTGGTATCGGCAAGTTCGAAGCCGCGGCGGGCGGCACGCTGTTTCTCGACGAAATCGGCGACATGCCGCTTGAGGCACAGACCAGGTTGCTGCGTGTTCTGCAGTCCGGCGAGTTCACGCCCGTCGGTGGACGCACGCCGATAAAGGCCGACGTCCGCATCGTGGCGGCGACACATCGCGATCTGCGCCAGCTGATCCAGCAAGGCCGCTTCCGCGAAGATCTTTACTACCGCCTCAACGTCGTGCCGATCACGCTGCCGCCGCTCCGGGAACGCGTCGAGGATATTCC
>CAZUAL010000075.1:0-14213 GCA_964618305.1 uncultured Dongia sp.
GCCCAGCACTGCGTCGATCGCGCGCGGGCTCAAATTCTCGCTCTGGGCGATGAAATTGCCGGCCGCGTTGTTGATGAGCCCCGTGAGCGGCGCTTCATCCCAGATCCAGTCGCAGAGCGCCTCGACCTGAGAGGCATCACGCACGTCGCATGATTTGAACAGGATCCTGCCACCAGTCTTGCTGCCAAGCTCCGCCGCCGTCTCTTCCAGGACATCGACCCGGCGCCCGCAGATCACAATCTCGGCCCCAAGGGAGAGAAAGTGCTCGGCAATGGACCGGCCTATGCCGGTCCCCCCACCCGTGATCAGGATCCGGTGGCCGGCAAGGAGATCCTTCTTGAACATCTGTTCCCCCAAATCAAATGCCCGCAGGCACTTCCGGCACATTGCCATACGATCGCCGATCCTACCATTAGATCGACGCTCCGTATTCCAGCGGGCGGCGTAGAGGATATCCTTCGGTCAGTTTTCGGCCCGGTCCAGCAGATCTTCCGGCCGGTCCCGCTCACGCAAGACAATGAGGTTTCCGTCGCTGCCAATCATCACGGCCTTGGCGCGCAGGCGGCCGCAATATTGGAACATTTCCTCCAGCGTATAGGCTCCCGTATCAAGCAACGCGACGAGATCGCCCGGCGCCGTCGCCGCCGGCAGGCTGCGCGTTTCCGGCAGGCGGACCACCTTCGCCTTTATCTCTGCCAGCATTTCCGACGTGATGCCGGCCACTTTGCCAAGCTTCTCCTTCAGCGCCGCCCAAAGATACTCGCCTTCGACATCAAAGAAGCAATCGGCCGAATCGCATAGCGGCCCGACCACGCGAAACTCGCCATCTGCCGGAAGGTCGATACGGCTCGCATTCACCATGTGATAGTACCAGCGGACGGCCGCGGCATCGATCAGCAGATTGTAGCCGGCGTCGAGATAGAGCCAGGGCATGTCGCCCCGGCGCTTCATGTTCTCAACCTGCGACAGGAGCAACGCTGTATCAGCCACCATCGCGCGGCCGGGCTCGAAGCAGATCTCCGGCTCCTCCCCAATCTCGCGCGCCGCGGCACCCGCCACCGCCCCCAGCATGTCGGCGGCCGCCTCAGCCGCGGAATAGGGCGTGTAGTCGAAGTCGGTCCCCGTATTGGTGCCTTTCCGCCGATGCGCGTAATTGACCGGATAGCCGCCGCCGAGATTGAGGTGACGCAGCGGCGTGCCCAAGGCGGCTGCAATTTCCGCCGCCTGCCGCGCCGTAAAGCGGACGCTTTCCAGAAAGTCCGGCAGGTCAAGAACCTGGCTGCCGATGTGAAGATGCATGCCCACCACATCGAGGTGCGCAGCATTGGCGCGGGCAATGGCCAGCGCCTCCTTGAGTTCGGCATGGCTCATGCCGAACTTGCTCTTGTCCGATCCGGTCTGGATGCCGGCAGTGGCGCCGCCGCCAATACCTGGCACGACGCGTAGCGCAACCCGGGCCTTCCGGCCGAGACGGCGGGACGTATCCGCAATCCGGCCGAGTTCGAAGGCCGAGTCGACATTGATCGCCTGGATACCCAGGTTCACAGCCTGCTCGATCTCGGCGACCGACTTGGCAACACCGTTGAAGACGATCGACTCCGGCGCAAAGCCTGCCTTCCCCGCCTTCCACAACTCGCCACCGGAATTGACCTCCACATTGAGGCCCTCGCGGTGCAGTATCTTCAGGACATGCAGGTTGGAGCAGGCTTTGCTGGCGAAGAAAATGCGCGCGCGGCGGTGGCCTTGCAGCGCTGCCTTCCGCATGGCGCGGGCATTCTCGATGAGGCGCTGCTCCGAGAAGACGAAAAGCGGCGTGCCATGCTCGGCCGCCAAATCACCGAGGCTCTTGCCGTCGAACGCGAGGTTTCCGCCCTCTGCCGTCAGAAAGGGCGGAAGCACATGTGCCGGGTGAAGGCTCATCGTGCCATCTCTCGATCCAGCGGATAGATCGGGCGCGGAACATTCCGATAAGGCAGCCTGTCATAATAGGTTGTGCAGAGCGCGCCGCTGTCGCACACGATCACCTTGCCCGCGATGGGCTCGAAGGCGGCACGGAAATGCTGCATCGATTTCAGGCCGACCACCGTCTTGGCGGCGGGGTCGATGCCGAACGCCTTGAATTGCTGCAGGTCCAGCATCTGCGCGGGCTCTGTCACGACGAGAATGTCGATGCCCGCGACCGCAATCACGGCGGATGGGCCGAAAGAAAGCCGCAAGCCGCCGATCATCGGCCCGTCGCCTGTATAACTGCCGTCGCTGATAAGTTTCAGCGTGGCGTCGAGTTCCAGCGGCGCGCCGCCGAAGCGCGGATCGGTCTTGCCACCAAGGCGAACGCGCACGCGGTCGCCGACGCGCTGCCTGTGGAGGAAGAGCGCCGTCTCATTGTCGACCATCGGCCCGAAGGCGGCGTCCGCAATCCCTGCGTCGAGCATCGCCTTGAGGAGATTCGTCGAATCGCCATAGCCGCCGCCACCGGGATTATCCGCATAATCGGCAATGATGATGGGGCCACTCGACCGGACATAGCCACGCGCGATCGCCGCAGCTTCCTCGACCGGCATATAGTAGTTGAGAACATCGTGGCGCTTTGCCCAAATATCCTCCGCGATATTGTCGGCAAATGCCTGATGCTTGTCGACATTCCCCTTCTTCGCATCGTAGGTGACAAGAACCGTCGGCCCGACATCCTTGATGTCGGCATTGCCGAAGCCAGCATTGATGCTGACGGCAAGAACGCCCGGCTCCCTTTCATAGGCGACGCACTTCTCCAGGCGCTCGATCATCGGGCCGATATCGGTGCGGCCGCCATTGACTTCATCAAGCATCGGCCGATGCACGCGAAGAGTCCGCGGCTCGATCTCGCCTTTCATGGCACGCTCCAGGATCTCGCCCGCCTGCACCGCCCGCTCCCGCATGTCGATGTGGGGATATGTCTTGTAGGAAACGATGATATTGGCGAGCCGGCACATCTTCGGCGTGACGTTGGCATGGAGATCGAGCGTGATCGCGATAGGGATATCCGGGCCCACCACCGCGCGCAGACGCTCGAGCAGGACACCTTCGCCATCCTCGTCAAATTCCGTCACCATGGCACCATGGAGGCCAAGCATGATGCCGTCGAACTTCCTTTGCTTGGCCGCCTCCACGATGGCGCCACCCAGACGTTCGAACGCATCGCGGGTGACATTTCCGGCTGGCTGCGCGGACGCACTCAGGACGTGTACGATCTCCCAGCCGTACTTGCGGCCGCAATCGAGAAAGCCGGCGAGTTCGGTATTGGCATCACCGCGCTCCTTGATGGCGTCTTCGCCGAAATAGGCATTGCGGTCGACGAAGGCCGCATAATCCGTGAGATTCTTGTTGAATGTGTTCGTCTCGTGGGCGAACTCGGCGGTCAGGACGGTGAAGGCCATTTGAAACTCCGGTCACAAGGGATGATGGCACGCTGCGGCGTGCCCATCGGAATCGGTCATAAGGTCGGGCCGCTCGGCGCGGCATTTTTCGCTGGCCGCCGGGCAACGCGCCGCGAAGGCACAGCCCTTGGGCAAGTCAAAAGCGGAAGGGATCTCACCAGTGAGGCGCTTGATGGCGCGCCGCTGCGCCGGGTCCGGCGCAAAGTTACTTTCCAACAGGGCCCGCGTATAGGGATGCCGCGGCTTTGCCTTCGGCTCCGGCAGAATTTCGACAATCCGTCCCAGATACATCACCACGATGCGGTCGCAGAAATAGCGCACCAACCCCAGATCGTGCGAAATGAACAGGTAGGTGAGGCCGAGTTCTGCCTGCAGCTGTTCCAGCAAGGCGATGATCTGCGCCTGGATCGACACGTCGAGCGATGCCGTCGGTTCGTCGAGCACCAGGAAATCCGGCTTCAGGGCCAGGGCGCGGGCAATGCCGATGCGCTGCCGCTGCCCGCCCGAAAGCTGATGCGGATAGCTTCCCGCCATCTGCTCGCCCAGCCCGACCATCGCCAGAAGCTCAGCCACCTTGGCACGGGCCGCCTCACCCGACAGGCCGATCTTCTGGATATTGAACGGCTCCAGCAGAGCCTCCCGCATCGAATAGCGAGGATCGATCGCCGAATAGGGATCCTGGAACACCATCTGCATGCGCCGCCGCAGGCGCCGAAGTTCGGCCGGCGGTTGGGTTGCGAGATCGACCCCGTCAAAGCGGACTGAGCCCGCACTCGGCGGCAGAAGATGCAGAACCAGCCGCGCCAGTGTCGATTTTCCACAACCCGATTCACCGACGACGCCCGTCACTTTGCCGCGCGGGACATCAAGATCGACTTGGCTCACTGCCATCATCGAGCGAACCTTGCCGAAGAGTCCCTTGCGGCTTTCGAAGCGTTTGCCGAGGCCGCGCAGCTCAACGAGATTTGGATGCCCGCTCATTGGGCACCTAGGGGAGAATGGCAGGCCAGCTCGGCGCCGCCCGGGAGCCTGACGAGGGCCGGCACCTTGCTCTCGCAGGCAGCACTCCGCTGATTGCAGCGCGGATGGAACCGGCAGCCACCGGGATAGTGAGCCACACTCGGCACGGCGCCTGGAATACCGACCAAATCCCCTGGTTTCGTATCTTCGCGCGGAATGCAGCGGATGAGCGCGCTTGTATAGGGATGGCGCGGCTCAGCGAAAATGCCGGAAACTTCATTGCTCTCGGCAACACGGCCGGCATAGAGGACGACCACGCGGTCGCAGATTTGCGCCACCACACCCATGTCATGTGTAATGAGGATCAGCGCCACGCCGCGATCGCGCACCATCTCGGCTAGGAGATCGACGATCTGTGCCTGAATGGTCACATCAAGGGCCGTCGTCGGTTCATCGGCGATGATGAGATCGGGATCGGCCGCCAGCGCCATCGCAATGACGATCCGTTGCTTCATGCCGCCGGAAAGCTGATGCGGATAGTGATGATAGATGGTCGCCGCCTCGGGAATGCGCAGCTTTTCCATGATCTCGATGCTGCGCGATTGCGCCGCCTTGGCATCCAGTCCCAGATGCAGCAGCGACATCTGGTCGATCTGGGCGCCGACGCGCATCACGGGATCAAGCGACGTCATCGGGTTTTGCGTGATGAAGGCGATCCGCTTGCCGCGCAGTCCCCGCAATTCCGTTTCCGGCAGGGTGGTCAGTTCCCGCCCGTCGAACACGACGCTGCCGCGCTCGATGCGGCCGCCGATCAGCGGCAGCAATCCCATGACCGACAGGGCGGTCAGCGATTTGCCCGACCCCGATTCACCGACAATTCCCAGAATCTCGCCCTTAGCCACGGCAAAGGAAATGCCGTCGAGCGGCCGGATTCCATGAATGTCGATGGAAAGATCGCGAACCTCGAGGAGCGCCATTGTCTCAGCCCTCCCGCAGTTTGGCGCGGATGTCGAGCGCGCGGATGAGGGCATCACCGAAGAGATTGATCATCACAACCGTGAGGGCGACGGCGAGCCCCGGAAAGATGATGACCCACGGCGCCTTGAAGATGAGAGCGGACCCGGCACTCATCATGGCGCCCCAGGATGGCACCGGCGGCTGCGCGCCGAGGCCGAAGAATCCCAAGGTCGCTTCAAGGATGATGGCATCGCCGGTCGCCAGCATGCCGCAGATGATCACCGGCGCCAACGCGTTGGGCATCAAGTGGCGAAAGATCACATGGGTATGACCCGCCCCCAGGTTGAGGGTGGCTTCGATATAGGTTTCGTTCTTGAGGGACAGGATCTGCGAGCGCGTCAGGCGCGTGAATTGCGCCAGATAGGCGATCCCGATCGCCAGCATGGTGGAGGTCAGGCCCGGTCCGATGATGGCAACCAGGATGAGCGCGATGAGAATCTCAGGAAACGACCAGGAGAGATCGACCGCCGCCGTCGTCGCTCGGTCAAACAGGCCGCCGAAATAGCCAGCAGCAGCCCCCAGCATCATGCCGACGAAGACCGAGACGCTGATCGCGGTGATACTGACGGAAAGCGAGGTGCGCGCCCCGTACATGATGCGCGAGAGCACATCGCGGCCAAACTCATCGGTTCCCAGCCAGTGGGCGGCACTCGGCGCCTGCGAGGCGATCGAAAGCTCCTGCGCATCGAACGGATAGGGCGTGGTCCAGGGCGCCAACAGCGCGATGAGAACAAGAGTGGCGAGATAGGCGCCGGCGATGCCGCCCTTGGGCGACAGCAGAACCTTCCCGGCCGTGCTGCGGCGGAAGTGTGTCAGTGGCGAAGATGCGGCAAGGGCGGTCATGGCTTCACGAAATTGCGTTGCGGATGCGCGGATCCATGGCGGCTTGCACCAGATCGCCGATCAGCGTTCCCAGCATGACGGCCACGGCGAGCATCAGCAGGCAACCCTGCATGACGGGATAATCATGCTGGTTGAGCGCCTTGATGAGGAGCGTGCCGAGGCCGGGGCGGGCGAAGACGAACTCCACCGTGACGGCGCCACCCAGAATCCAGCCGATGCGCAGGCCCAGAATGGTGACGACCGGCATCAGCGCGTGGCGCAGAACGTGGCGCAGCTGGATGCGCCGTGCCGGCAGACCCTTGGCATGGAGCAGCAGGACAAAGTCCTTTTGCATGGTTTCAAGCATGGCGACGCGTGTCACCCGCGCCACCAGCGCCGTGCCGCCCAGCCCGATCGTCACGACAGGGAGGATGATCGCCTGCCAGTTCCGCGCCCCTGAGACGGGAAGCCAGCCCAATTGGACGGAAAAGAGCAGGATCAGCAGCAGCCCGAGCCAGAAGCTGGGAAGTGTGGAGCCAAGCAAGATGCCGCCCATGATCCCCTGATCGATCTTCGTATCCTTGTAGATCGCGGCGAGCGTTCCCGTGGCGATTCCGAGCAAGGTCGAGAACAGCAGGGCGGCACCACCGAGACGCAGGCTGAAGGGAATATTCTGCGCGAGGAGATCAAGGACCGGCCGCCGCATGACGATGGCATCGCCCAGATCACCCCGCGCCAATTGGCCGAGCCAGATCAGATATTGCTGATAGACCGGCTTATCGAGCCCATAGCGCGCGGCGATGATTGCCTTCTGCTCGGGGCTGGAACCGATCTTGACCAGATTGTCGATCGGATCGCCCGGCACCAGGTGAATGATGCCGAAAATGATAATGGAAACGGTGAGGAACACCGGGATGAGCAGCAGCAGCCGCTTGACCACGTAACCTAGCATCCCGGCAGTTCCTCACCCGATCCCACTATTCTCAGTCGACGATTTCCATGTCCACGATGGACTGGGATTCGATCTGCGTACCGCGGATCTTCTCCGGCATTCTGAGGCGCTCCTTGTTGTAGCCCACGTTCTGCACCGGCTGATAGATCGGCGCGAACGGGAACTGCGACAGCACGTACTCATGATAGGCCTTGAAGTTGGCGATGCGCTCCTCGAGCGTCTTCGACTCGCTCATCGCCTTCTTGTTGAGCTCCTGACCCTTCGGATCATTCCACATCGACACGTTGGGATAGCCCAGACGCTCGCCGCTGAAAAACCAGTCGATGATGTCGGCATTGTTCCAGTTATAGGAACGGACCGCCAGCTGGTGCTCGTTCTTCTTGTACTGGTCCTTGATCGCGCTGGAATCGAAGACCGTGATCTCGGCATCCATGCCGACGGCCTTGAGCTGGGCCTGGACAGCTTCCGTCAGCCGCTTGAACTCGGAATCGGATTGCGTCCACAGCTTCACCTTGAGCGGCTTGCCGTCCTTCTCGCGGATGCCGCCGGCACCCATTTTCCACCCGGCTTCGTCGAAGAGCTTGGCGGAACGGGCCGGGTCGTAGGAGATGTTGTACTTCGGATCGACCTGCGATTCCGGCAGCGCGCTGATGAGGAAGTTGTGCGCTTCCATGCCGATGCCGCCATAGATGTTCTCCAGAATTTCCTTCTGATTGATGGCGAACGCGGTGGCTTCACGCACCTTGATGTCGGTGAAGGGTTCCGCCGTCGTGTTGATTGGCATATAGGCGACGTCGAGGCCCGGCATCGTGAGGACCGCGACATTGGGCTCTTTCTTCAGCTCGCCGACGAAGTCGGTCGGCACGCCGAGCAGCAGATCGACGCCACCGGTCTTCAGTTCAAGGAAGGCCGTCGATTCTTCCGGGATTTCGCGGAAGGTCACCTTCTCGATCTTGGCCGGCCCCTTGTTGTCGGAAAGCTCGGAGCCCCACTTATAATCGTCATTGCGAACGAGGACGGTCTCCTGCCCGACGGCGAAGCTTTCCAGCTTGAAGGGACCAGTGCCGATCGCCTGGGTGACGCCAAAATTGTCGCCGAGATCCTTGTAGGCCTTCGGCGCCGGGATGCCCATGAAGGCGCTGGAGAAGTTGAAGAGCAGGTTCGGCTCCGGGTGCTTCATCACGAACTTCACGGTGTAATCGTCGACGGCCTCGACCTTGTCGATCGCGGACACCATGTATTCGTTGTCGGTGCCGGCGAAGCTCGGAATCCAGGCGGCGATGGCGGCGGCGTTGAACGGCTCGCCGTCATGGAAGGTGACGCCCTTCTTCAAATGGAACACCCACTGCATGCCGTCCGGTGCCTCTTCCCAGGATTCGGCAAGGTGCGGATGGAAACTCTGGTCGGCATCCTGCACGACGAGGCGGTCATAGATCAGCGACGTCGCGGCGTTGAGCATCGTCGCCTTGACCGGATTGTAGGTCGGCGCGCCCACTTCGTTGGTGTTGAAGACGAAAGTCGCCTCTTGCGACCAAGCGAGCCCGGCCGCGCTGAAGGTGGCGCCGGCGAGCGTCATCAGCGCTCTGCCGCTGACGAGAAATGTCTTGCGCAGATAATGTTTCACGTAAGCCTCCGTTGTTTGAATCGTTTTGATTGAATCAAGGATATTGGTGTTCAGGCGAGCAGACTGGTCGTATCCCCCACGTAACCCGTGAAGCGGCTGTAGAGCGCCGCTACCTTGTTCATCCGGGCCTCGACCGACGGGCCCAGTTCGTTGAAGATGTTGTTGATGAGCAGCGCCAAGAGGCTTGCCACCGGCGCCGTCGAATCCCAGAATTGGTTGAGATCCGTCTGCACCACGAACATCTCGTCGACGAGATCGCGGCCCCAGTCGCAATAGGCATCGGTGATGAGCGTGGTCGGCACGCCGACCGCCTTGGCCTCTGCCGCCAACGCCTTGGCGAGGCGCGAATAGCGGCGCCCCTCGATCAGCACCAGCGCGGACTTCTTGACGTCCCCCAGCAGCAATTCCGAAAAATTGCCGCCGGCCAGGTCGAGCAGCTGCACACCGGGGCGCAGATAATGCAATTGATTGACGAGATATTGCGCCAGGCCGCGTTCCGTCTGGAAGCCGCCCACATAGATATTGGGCATCCGCGCCAGGCGCTTGACCGCGCGTTTCCATTCCTTGCTGTGGGCAAGCTCGTAATTGCTGACCAGGGCGGCGATTTCCATCTCCAGCCCGCGCGCCAGTTCGTCATCGCCCTTGCGGCTGCGCTCCTGATAATCCTTGAGCCGGTCGCCGATCAGCCAGGGCTTGTCGCCGATATCAGCCTTGAGGGCCGCCTTCAGTTCCTTGAAATGCTGATATCCGACCGTCCGGCAGAACCGCCCCACCGAGGGTTCCGATACGTCGACCTTGGTGGCAAGCGTGGCCGCGGTCTCGAAGGGCAGATCGTTGAGATTGGCCAGCATATAACTGGCGATCGCCTTTTCCGTCTTGGTCGCGTCCTCAAGGCACGCCGCCAGACGTTCGCGCACGGATTTGCGACTGCTTTCGCCCATTTGCCAGCCCTGTTGCTTCGAAACGCCTTTTCCGATGCGGGCTGCTCGCGGCGACCCACCCGCCATCGGCGGCATTCCTTTCGGGCATTTCGCTAGTTTTCTTTCAGTCTGTCAAACATATTTTGTTTTCTGTCATTCTGAAGCTGAGCCGGATGGAGCTCAGGCGGGCGACTTTCAGGTGGGCGACGTTCAGGCGGGCGACGTTCAGGCCGGCGCCCTGGACGGCCGCCGCCGCCCGCGCTATCTGGAACCTCATCCCCGACGAGGAAGCGGATGATGAACGCGCCGACCCAGCCGAGTGCCCAGCCAGATCTCAGTCTTCCTGTTCTCGATCTGCGCGACTGCGATGGCGCGCCGGAAACCCGCGCCGCCTTTCTTCGGCGCCTGCGGGAAACGGCGCGCACGCACGGCTTCTTCTATCTCGTGGGGCACGGCATCGACGCCGCTTTCCTCGACGAACTCTTCGTCACCGCGCGGCGCTTCTTCGATCTGCCGATCGCGGAGAAGCTCGCGATCGAGATGGTGAACTCGCCACATTTCCGGGGCTATACGCGCGCCGGTTGGGAACATACGCGGGGTGAGCGCGATTGGCGTGAGCAGCTCGATGTCGGCGCCGAGCGCGAAAGAGCGGAGATATCCCCGGGCGCTCCGGCCTGGCTACGCCTGCAGGGCCCCAATCAATGGCCGGACCAACTCCCCGAGCTCAAGCCCATCATCCTCCGCTATCAGGTGGAGGCGACCAATCTCGCCATCCGCCTGGTGCGCGCCTTCGCGGCAAGCCTGGGACAGCCCGAGGACATATTCGAACCGATCTACAGCGAACGCCCGAACCAGCTGGTGAAGATCATCCGCTATCCCGGCCGCGATGCGCGTGACGGCGACCAGGGAGTCGGCGCCCACAAGGACAGCAGCTTCGTCACCATTCTTCTGCAGCACCAGCGGAGCGGCCTGCAGGTCGAAGGCCCTGAAGGCTGGATCGATGCCCCGCCCCTCCCCGGCAGTTTCGTCATCAATGTGGGCGAACTTTTGGAAATGGCCTCGAACGGCTATCTCCGCGCGACCATGCACCGCGTCGTCTCGCCGCCCGCCGGAACCGATCGCCTGTCCGCCGCCCTCTTCCTTGGCGCGCGGCTTGATTCGGTCGTGCCGCTTCTCACACTCCCGCCGGAATTCGCCGCCGAGGCCAAGGGCATCACCCAGGACCCGATGAACCCCCTCTTCCGCGAAGTCGGCAAGAACTACCTCAAAGGCCGCCTGCGCTCGCACCCGGATGTTGCGAGGCGCCACTATGCCGATATCCTGAGCGCCGAGGAGTTGGCCAAGCCCGCCGGACCCGGCAGCGCCTATTGAAGACGGTGGCTTCGCGCGCTTGCAGCCGCGGGGTCAAACGGCGGCATTGCGCTGGGAACGGCGCGCCGCCAGGGAGAGTGCTATTGTGAGACGCCGACCGAGCCGAGACCGAGCAGATCAACGGCCGGGCAGATCAGCAACACCATGCAGGATCATAAAAAGAAAATGGCAGAAGGGCGGCGAATCCCTACCGCTCAACAATCTGATTTATGCGATACTTCTCTTCCAACTGCCTACTCTAATTGGTAGGTGGCAGTATCAGACAAAGCGATACTAGTTGGTCCGATAAATCGGATAGTTGTTCATTGGTGTCCAAAGACGCTTCTCCCAAATGTACTGATTGTTGATCGTTTTCACTTCGTCCATGAGTACATTGTGAACGTCCTCGGTGATCCAAGTCCTGTAGTATCCGTCTCGGAGCGAACACAGTTTGGCCGCATAGTTTGCTGCCCTCCCGACCCATACGATATCATTTGAGCCTCGCACCCCGGTTCTTGCCGCAAAGATCCGGCTGGTGTCGATTCCGACGGAGTGAGACACTTCGTAGTTCTTGTTGGTATAAATTCGTCGCATCTGTGGATTGATAATGTTTGTTACGGCGTAGTTTATTTTCAACCCAGCACGAACCGCGTTGGTGTTCTTTGTATCACCGATGAAGACTCCCATTACCCGGTCTCCATCGAACGATGTAATTGTGCCGCCTTCGTTCTTGATTATCTTCGAAGCGCAATGAAGAAACGCTTTGTAGATTTCCGCAGCGAACTGGGGCGTCTCATTGTTAGCAAGATGTGTAGATTCTGCCATGTCCGCATAGAGACAGGCGGCTACTAGATGCACCCCATCGTTCTTAAGTCCGATCGCTTCAGGTTCTGGAACCACGGCGCCATCTCGCTCCGTCCAAGTAGATCGGAAGATGCTGTATGTCTCAGCTTGTAAATCTTCCTTCAACGCCATTGCCTTGCTATCGCACTCCCAATTTGAAAATCACCTTGGACAGTTCGGCGGCGACCTCTTTCGCGGCCTTATTAGCACGCGCGGTACCGACTTCTTTGGAACGAATATGAGTGAGTCCGAGCAAGTCGCTAGGTACCTTAATGTTCTTCTGCCCGCTAATGACAAAGGCTCGTTCCCTGTCCAACTGCCCCATGAATAATCCTAACTCGAAAATCACGTTATCTCTTGGCGCTGCTAATTTCTTACCCCGTGAGATAACCCAGTCATCCGGGCCGAAAATGAGTGCAGCGAAATCAGAATCGCGGGCGGCTTTCAAAAGAGTATCGAGGGTGATTGACGACGGGCCAAAAACACCGCTATTCCAAACTCGGACATCAATCTTTTCTCCTGCCAGCATTTCGCGAATGGCGTTTGCCAGCGGCAGAGCTTCAGAGGAGCACCCGAGGAATAGGATTGGTTCCGGATTGGGAGCGCGATGAAATGCCGATCGCTGGCGAAGTCGCTCGGCAAGCACTTTGGCAAATGCACGCCAAAGACTGGGATATGCGTCGCTAATTGTGCGAAAATCTTTCTCAGCTAGGCGAGCGACTACGAGCTTCGTAGCAGCACGAATGGTCGCAGCACGAGGGGATGCTGCATCTATCAGCGCCATTTCGCCCACGCAGGTGCCTGGCCCGCGAGATGCAACGAGTCTATCGTTCACATATACATTTGCGGTACCCTGAAGAATAGGTCATTGTCGTCACCGTCCTGCTTAATCAAGTTCTTTCCAATACTGAGGATCATGATAGACACGACTTCAGCAATTGCTGAGGCTAAGGCCTCGTCATGCTCAATGACTTCTTGATCTCGCAGCGCGTCAATCAATGCAACGCGGCCATCTCGCCCCTCGAATCGAGTTGCCACACCCAAACTCTTGCGCACACGGGGATGTGCACGCGCTTCAGGGGAGTTGCGCACCATACGACGCGCACGGATCGTCTTTTGAGGAACCGGGGACATTGATTGAATTGCACACAGCTTGATGCGAGTGTCGAAGATTCGGCGCGCCGCAAATCTGAGCCACAATACAGCTTTTATTAGTATAGATAAATCGACGTCAACTTGTCCGCAACGGAGATCGATTCCCGCCATTCAGAAACTTGACGCAAAAGCCAACACTGGCCGACAGGTGCGACCCGATTAAATATCCAAGAAGGAAAATGGCGGAGGGGATGGGATTCGAACCCACGATAGGGCTTTGGACCCTATAACGGTTTAGCAAACCGCCGCCTTCAGCCACTCGGCCACCCCTCCGCACCGGCAACCTATCGAGTGGCGCGATTCACGACGTATGCGGGGCCTTTACTAAAGGGGTGCCGCTGGAATGTCAAACCATCGCCCGGCGATGCGGCGCTTTCCAGTTCACCCCTGTTAAATCAATAAGTTAGCTGCGCCGGTCGAGCTGCTTGGCGCCAAAGAGAATGTCGCGCTCCTCGGCCGTCAGCGGCTTTGTCCGCGAGCGGTCGCTGAGGACCTGGATTCCCCGCTGGACGGCGGGGCGCTCCCCGATCGCCTCGAACCAGCGCTTGAGGTTCGGATGGGCGTTCATGTCCTGGCCCTGCTTGTCCCAATGGCGCAGCCAGGGCCAGGTGGCTATATCCGCGATCGAATAGGCATCGCCGGCGAGATAGGGCGCCTCGCCAAGGCGCGCATCCAACACCTTGTAGAGGCGCGTCGTCTCGTTCGTGTAGCGGTCGATCGCGTATGGATAGGGATGCGGCGCGTAGGAGCGGAAATGGTGCGTCTGCCCCAGCATCGGCCCGACACCGGCCATCTGGAACATCAACCATTGCATCGTCAGCGCGCGCCCGCGCATGTCGGCTGCCATCAGCTGGCCGGTCTTCTCGGCGAGATAGATCAGCATCGCCCCGGATTCCATGAGCGCGATCGGCTGCCCGTCCGGTCCATCCGGGTCGACCATGGCGGGGATCTTGTTGTTCGGGCTGATCTTCAGGAAGGCAGGCTTGAACTGGTCCCCGGCGCCGATATCGACACCATGCACATTGTAGGGAAGGCCCAGTTCCTCCAGCGCGATGTGGATCTTGTGCCCGTTGGGCGTCGGCCAGGTATAAAGCTCGATCGGCGCGGTCATCGTTTCAGCCTTTCGCCTCAAGCCGCCTTGGCGAGCGCGTTGAGCC
>CAZUAL010000076.1:0-14130 GCA_964618305.1 uncultured Dongia sp.
GGCCTATGAATGGCCGGGCAATGTGCGCCAGCTGCGCAATGTCATCGACTGGCTCCTGATCATGAGCGGCGGGGCACCGGACGAGCCAATCCGCGCCGACATGCTGCCCCCGGATATCGGGTCGGTCTCCATCGCCCCGAGCTCATTGGGTGAGGGGACAGAGGTCATGTCCCTGCCGCTCCGCGAGGCGCGCGAGATATTCGAGCGGCGCTATCTGGAGAGCCAGGTCGCGCGCTTCGGCGGCAACATTTCGAGGACCGCGCATTTCGTGGGAATGGAACGTTCAGCCCTGCACCGGAAGCTGCGTTCGCTCGGCATCAATACCAACGAACGCGGCGAGCCCGGCAAGCCGGACGGCGCCTGAAACCATAAAGAACAAGGATCAACCAACCATGGGCCGCTTCGCCTATGTCAACGGCCGCTATGTGTCGCACGCAGATGCGAGAGTGCATATTGAGGATCGCGGTTATCAGTTTGCTGACGGTGTCTACGAGGTGATTCCTATCATCGACGGCATCCTCATTGACGAGGAACCGCACCTCGACCGCCTGGATTACTCGCTGAGGGAATTGCGCATCGCCTGGCCGTGCTCCAGGTCGGCGCTCAAGTTCATTCTGCGCGAGCTCCTTGCGCGCAACGGCGTCAGGCGCGGTGGGATCTATTTCCAGGTGACGCGTGGCGTGGCCCCGCGCGACCATAAGTTTCCGGCCGCTGCCCGCACGACCCTGGTTGCGACCACGAAGCGGTTGGGGCCACCCAACGAGACGCATCTCCGCGATGGTGTCGAAGTCTCCAGCCAGCCGGATATCCGGTGGCTGCGGCGGGATATCAAGTCGCTCTCCCTTCTCCCGAATATCCTGGCGAAGCAGGCGGCAGTCGAGGCGAAGGCCTTCGAAGCCTGGCTGGTCGGCGCCGACGGCATTGTCACGGAAGGCTCTTCCACCAATGCCTGGATCGTCAAGGAAGGGGTCATCCTGACGCATCCGTCCGGACCGAGCATCCTCGGCGGTATCACGCGCCTTTCCGCGCTCGAATTGGCACGCGCCAATGGCATCAAGGTCGTGGAGCGGGGTTTCACGCTGGCCGAGGCTTTGGCGGCAGACGAAGCCTTCCTGACGTCTTCCTCCGCCTTCCTGCTGCCGGTCACAAAGATTGACGGCCGGAAGGTCGGCAACGGTAGTCCCGGACCGGTCACCCAGAAGCTCCGGTCGCTCTATCTCGACCATGTTGCACGCCAGGTTCAGGCAGCCTCATGACGAAGCGGCCGCAGGCATTGCTCTTCGACTGGGACAATACCCTCATCGATTCATGGGCCGTCATTCACGCCGCCATGAACGCAACACTCGAGGCGATGGGACATCCGCGCTGGTCGCGTGCCGAGGCGGAGACGCGTATCCGCGCCTCGATGCGCGACAGCTTCCCGGGTCTGTTCGGCGAGCGCTGGAAGGATGCGGAGAAGATTTTCTACCAATCCTTCGAGAGCCTCCATCTCCTGGAATTGAAGCCTCTGTCGGGCGCGGCCGAACTCCTTGCCTGGGCAGCGGGTGCCGGCTTCTATCTGGGCGTCGTCAGCAACAAGCGCGGGCCCTATCTGCGCAAGGAAGCTGAACACCTCAACTGGGCGCGGTACTTCAATGTGCTGGCCGGTGCCGGCGATGCTGCCCGCGACAAGCCGGCGCCCGAGCATGTCGAGAAGGCGCTGGCACCGGGCGGCATTTCGGCTGGCGACCATATCTGGTTCATCGGCGATACCGACATCGACTTGATCTGCGCCCGGAACACAGGGTGCGTGCCGGTGCTGGTGCGTCCCCAGCCGCCACTGCCGGGCGAGTTCGCGGATGCCCCGCCACAGCACTATTTTCCTGATCTGGGGCAATTGCAGGCGGCTTTGGCGGCCCTTTGAGCCGATTCCGGGCCTCGATGCCGCCGACAAAGATTTCATTCTGTCAAGATCTGTGTTAACCACCTAAATGGGTCAGGGCCAGGACCGGGCAGGGTAATCCCGGCCCCTGGGCAGGCTTTCAAGAACCAAACGGCTCGAAACGGGCCCAACGAGAAAAGGATCGGACGATGGCTAACGAAAAATCACAAAGCGTCCAGGACGTCTTCCTCAATAATATTCGCAAGAACAAGATCCCTGTAACGATCTTCCTGGTGAACGGTGTGAAGCTGCAGGGCATTGTGACGTGGTTCGACAATTTCTCGGTGCTGCTGCGCCGGGATTCACATGTCCAGTTGGTCTACAAGCACGCCATCTCGACGATAATGCCGGGCACGCCGATCCAGCTCTTCGAACCCCAGAAAGAAGGCGAAGAGGGTTGATCGCAAGGACCCTCTGTCCAGCCGCCGCACCTCGCTGTGTCGAAGTGCGGGACTTGAGTGAAGTGAAGACATCAATTGACTGCCACGATTGACCAGACCGGCGGCGCCCATACCGACGTAGACGGAATTCGGCACGGCGACCGTGCGCTCGTCATTCATCCGGCCTTCAAGACCGGCCCGCGCGCGCAATATGGCGGCGGCCGGTCGCCTGAGACCCGGCTAGAAGAAGCTTGCGGCTTGGCGCGCGCCATCGATCTTAACGTCGTGGCGGCCGAAGTCGTGCGCATCAATGATCCGAAGCCGAACACGCTCCTCGGCATGGGCAATGTCGAACGGCTGAAGGCCCTCATCGACGCCGAGGAAGTCGGCCTCATCGTCTTCGACGCCGCGCTGACGCCGGTGCAGCAGCGCAATCTTGAAACCGAATGGAAGGTCAAAGTCATCGACCGGACCGGCCTCATCCTTGAGATTTTCGGCGAACGCGCGCGGACGCGCGAAGGCCAGATGCAGGTGGAGCTGGCGGCGCTTTCCTACCAGCGCTCTCGGCTGGTGCGCTCATGGACACACCTTGAGCGCCAGCGCGGCGGCTTCGGTTTCATCGGCGGTCCCGGCGAAAGCCAGATCGAAATGGACCGGCGCCTCATCGACGAGCGCATCGTGCGCATCAAGAAGGATCTGGAAGACGTCAAGCGCACGCGCGCCCTGCATCGCCAGGCCCGGAAGCGGGTCCCTTATCCGACTGTGGCTCTCGTGGGCTATACCAATGCCGGCAAATCCACGCTCTTCAACCGGCTGACCCGGGCAACGGTGATGGCGGCCGACCTCCTCTTTGCCACGCTCGATCCCACCATGCGGCGGGTTACTCTGCCGTCGGGCCGGGAGATCATCCTCTCTGACACGGTCGGATTCATCTCGGACCTGCCGACCGAGCTGGTGGCAGCTTTCCGCGCCACGCTGGAAGAGGTGCTCGAGGCCGACATCATCCTGCATGTGCGCGATGTTGCTCACCCAGAAACAGAGGGGCAGAAGGCCGACGTTGAGGCCGTGCTTGCTGGCCTTGGCATCAGCCACGAAGTAACGGACACGATGTTCGAAATCCTCAACAAGACGGATCTGCTGGATGATGCGCGGCGCGAGACCGTGTTGACCCAGGCTGCGCGTGACCCACGCCTTCGTCCGATCTCGGCGCTGACGGGTGAGGGGATCGATGCGCTGCTGGCTGCCGTCGATGCCCGGCTGGCTGTGCAACGCATCGTTGCGGATTACCGGTTGCGCCATGAAGACGGCGCCGCGATGGCCTGGCTTTATGCCCACGGCGAGGTTCTGGAGCGGCGGGACGCGGACGATTGTACCGAAATGACCGTGCGCTTGGCACCCGAGGATATGCAGCGTTTCGAGCGCCAGTTCGTGAAGCAGGATGGCGCCCAACAACAGAAAGAAGGTAGGGGCCGATGAGCACCGTTCCCGTTCCGACACTTGAGGAAGTCGTCAAAATTCTGGAGGCCGTCCTTGACGGTTCCAGCAGCCGTCTTGCCGCGGCCGAGTGGGCTGCCGAGATGCAGGAGAATATCGAAAGCGAAGATCCGGAAGCCGTCGATCCGGACATGTGGCACCTCCTGCGGCTGACAGCATCGCTCGACGTGAAATCGGGTGAACAATACCTTCATAGCGACAGCGACATTCGTGAGTGGATCGAAGGCCCCAAGTGAGTAACCGAGCGCCGCATATCGACCCGGAAAAGGTCGCGGATCTGCTGCGCGAAGTGGCAGCCACTGAGATTCTGCCGCGTTTCCGCAATCTCAAGGAAGGCGACACGCGCCAGAAATCACCTGGCGATTTCGTCACCATCGCCGATGAATCTGCCGAGATCGCCCTGACACCGCGCCTCCTCGACCTGTTGCCGGGCTCTTTCGTCGTGGGGGAGGAGGCGACGGCCAAGGACGCCGCGGTCATGCATGCGCTCGCGGGTGACTCACCCGTCTGGGTGGTCGATCCGATCGACGGCACAGGAAATTTCGCCGCCGGCCGCGAAGGCTTCGTTTCCATGATGGCTCTCATCCAGGCCGACGAAATCCTGGCGAGTTGGATCCATCACCCGATCACCGGCGAAATGAGCATTGCCGAACATGGCGGCGGCGTCACCATTGACGGCCGAATTGTCGGGCGATTCCAGGTGGCCGAGACGCCGAAAGGCGTTCTTGCCTATGGTTCGCGCGGCGTGCCGGGGATCGCGGCGCTCATCGACAAGAGGCGCGAGCGCCTTGCCCAGGTCAAGAGTTCCCGCGCCGCCGGTATCGACTATGTGCGCATGGCCAAGGGAGAAGTCGATTTCACCTTCTTCAGCGGCATCATGCCCTGGGATCACGCACCCGGCGCCTTGATCGTCCGTGAGCTTGGCGGCCATGTCGGCTACATCCGCGGTGACGAGAGCTATCGCCCGAGCCAGGCCCTGTCGGCCACCGGCGTGCTTTCAGCCACGAGCAGGGCGACCTGGCGGGACGTGCACGATAAGCTGTTTGGAGAAAACTAGATCGGCACCCGACGGCGTTCGTCGTCGCTTGATCGCGTCCAAGCTATCTGTGCCGAAGCGGGGAGAAGACAGATGAAGGTAGCCTTTCTGGGCCTGGGTGTCATGGGCTTCCCCATGGCCCGGCACCTGAAGAACAACGGGCATGACGTGACGGTCTATAACCGGACCGTCTCGAAAGCGACGCAATGGGTCGAAGCGCATGGCGGTGCCTTTGCGCCGACCCCGGCGCTGGCCGCGAAGGGGGCCGAGATCGTCTTCGCCAGCGTCGGCAACGACGACGACCTTCGATCCATCGTCTATGGCGAGGAAGGCGCTTTCGCCGGCATGAGTCTCGGCGCGCTCTTCGTGGATCACACCACGGCCTCGGCCGAGGTCGCCCGCGAAATCGACGCTGCGGCGCGCGATGCGGGATTTGGAGTTCTTGACGCGCCGGTCTCCGGCGGCCAGGCCGGAGCGGAGAACGGCAAGCTCACGGTCATGGTGGGGGGGAGCGAAAAGGATTTCAATCGCGCCAAGCCCGCGATCGACTCATTCGCGCGCGCCTGCGTGCTGATGGGTCCGGCCGGGTCCGGTCAGCTTGCCAAGATGGTGAACCAGATCTGCATCGCTGGTCTCGTCCAGGCCCTCGCAGAAGGGATGCACTTCGCCCAGAAGGCTGGCCTCGACGGCGACCGGCTCCTCGACGTGATTTCCAAGGGTGCGGCGCAATCCTGGCAGATGGAAAACCGCGGTCAGACGATGCTGCAGGGGAAGTTCGACTTCGGCTTTGCCGTCGATTGGATGCGCAAGGACCTTGGCATTTGCCTTGCCGAAGCCAAGCGCAACGGTGCCCAACTGCCCGTCACCGCCTTGGTCGACCAATTCTACGCACGTATCCAGAAGCGGGGTGGCGGTCGCTGGGACACGTCATCCCTCATGCAGCCGCTCAGCGAGCCCTGAGCCACCGTTCGAAGGTCCGCGGCATGCCACAAGTTCCAACCCCGGAATTCCTGGAAAACCTGCTTCAGCTTGAGCAGCGCTTGGTCTTTCAGCGCTTTGACAATGAAACGGCGATCGCTTTAGGTCTCTTCATTGTCGAACTGGCGCGCGCGCGTTCCCTGCCGATCGTCATCGATATCACACGCGGTAACCAGCAGCTTTTCCATGTGGCCTTGCCAGGGACCCGCGCCGACAATGACGAATGGATCAGGCGCAAGGTGGCGACCGTCATGCGCTTTGGCCACTCGACCTTCTATATGGGGCAATCTTGCCTCGCGAAGGGCGTTGTCTTTGTCGAGCGCTACCATCTCGATCCGTTGCGCTATGCGCCGGAAGGTGGCGGGTTCCCGATCAACCTTGCGGGAACCGGCATGGTCGGTACCTTGGCGATTTCGGGGCTGGCCCAGGCCGACGACCACGCCTTCGCAGTCGAGGCACTGTCGCGGTTCTTGTCGATCGACGTCTCGCTCGCCTGATCGGCGGTGGTCATTCCGCGCGACCTGAACGTGCCAACCCGCGGAAAGAGTTGAGAGGTGTCGGGGAATGAGCGGGCGAAATCTGACGACCATCGGCTTCGATGCGGACGACACGCTCTGGCAGAATGAACACTTCTTTCGATTGACCGAGGCTAGGTTTGCCGCCTTGCTCGCCGACCATGCCGCGCCGGAGGAGATTTCCGGCCACCTCCTTGAGGTCGAGCGGCGGAACCTTCAATTCTACGGGTACGGCATCAAAGGTTTCACGCTGTCCATGGTGGAGACGGCACTGACGCTTACCGGCGGCAAGATCTCTACGGCGGCGATTGCCGAGATCCTCTCCGCCGGGCGTGAGATGCTGACCCATCCTGTCGAAACTTTGCCCCATGTCCGGGAGACGTTGGAGCGTTTGGCTGGCGACTTCCGCCTTGTCCTGATCACCAAAGGTGACCTATTCGACCAGGAGCGAAAGCTCGCGCAATCGGGCCTCGGTGATTTCTTCAGCGCCGTGGAGATCGTTTCCGAAAAGTCCGCCGACACCTATCGGCAAGTCTTTTCCCGGCACGGGGATGGACCGGATCGCAGCATGATGGTGGGGAACTCCCTGAAGTCCGACATCGTACCGTCGATTGAAGCGGGGAGCTGGGCGGTTCATGTGCCGCACGAACTTACCTGGGCCTTGGAGCATTGCGACGCGCCGTCGGATTCACCACGCTTCAGGCAGATCGCGCATGTTGGTCTTTTAGATAACATAATTAGCGATATTGTGAATGAGTGAAAGTGCTGTATTAAGTATGTAGCTTAACTAGCTGTAATATAATAATAGGACATGATCTATATGTAGACCTATTGAGCTGTTAACATATGCATGCGTCACGCATATATTGTTCGTATCTTCTATCAGACGAGCGATTCAATGCTTGGCAAAGGCTCACCATCACCCTTCACCCTCCTTGGCGTGCCGATTGATTCGGTAGGCGGCGCCGGGGGAACTGAGCTGAGCCCAAAGGCGCTGCGCACCAGCGCTGACTGGAGCAGGGTGACTTCCCAGGATCTGGGCGACCTCAGCCTTCATATTCGCGATCGCAACAGAGACGCCACCACCGGCATCATCGGCTCCGCCGAGGTGCTGGCTGCGACGCACGTCCTCCGCGCCAAGGTCGGCGAAATCATAAGAAGTGGATCGCGCCCGATTTTGCTCGGCGGATGCTGCGCCCAAGATGTTGGCGCCTTGGCCGGGGCCAGGGATGCGGTGGGCCGCGTCGGCCTTGCCTATCTGGACGGGCATCTTGATCTCTACGATGGCCGGACCTCGCCAACCGGCGAAGCGGCGGACATGCCCCTTGCTACCATGCTGGGCCAGGGCGCTGCCGCCTGGCTGGAAGCCGCCGGCGGTGCCAGCCTCCGTCCGGATGATGTGCTTCTGGTCGGACCTCGCGACAGCGAGGACGCGGCTCGGCGCGGTTCCCTGATGCCAGAAGATTTCCATCCCGCTATTGCCCATTGGCCTGCCGATCAATTTACCGTTGATGGGGCAGCCAAAATTGCCGTCGACCTGCGTGCGCGTCTCGACGGCGCTGGAAGCCCCTTCTGGCTGGCCATTGACGTGGATGTCCTCGATCAGGCTGCGTTCCCGGCGACGGACTATTTGATGCCCGGCGGCCTGGGGTGGGCGGAATTCGCAGTACTGGTCGAAACGCTCGCTTCGTCGCCAAGGCTGCTGGGATTATCGATCGCTTTCTACAGTCCGGAAAAGGACCCGGGCCTCGGCTGCGGCAAGAGATTGTCGGAACTTGTCATCAAAGCACTGGAAGGAGCGCCCGCATGAACAAACCCGATTTTCGGACCGCCAATCTTCTCGGCGCCATGTCGCTGCTCCTCACCGACGCAGTCGGGAAGGAACTTGGCGAGTTGACGGATATCTGCGAAAGCGACTGGGCCGCTCTCATCGTGATCGAGCAGAACCCGGGGATAACCGTCGACCGTCTGGCGCGGATCGTGCGCCTTTCCCAGCCCGGCGCCGTGCGGATGATCAACCGGCTCGAGGAAGAGGGACGGGTGACACGTGGACAGGGTGCGGATCGTCGCGCGCGGCCACTCGACCTGACGCCGGAGGGCAAGCGCGTTGTGCGCGCCATGCTGCTCGGCCGTGAAAAGGTGCTGCGCGAACCGCTCGAGGCGCTCGAACCAGAGGAGCGGCAAACGCTGGCGCGCCTCATGGAAAAGATGCTGCAGAGTCTGACTCTGGACCAAGTGACGGCCGATAGCGCCTGCCGACTATGCGACGACAATGCCTGTCCGCAGGAGAACTGCCCGCTGACTGCGGGCTGTAAGCATCCACCGGCCTGAATTAGAGGGCGGCTCGCAGCCGCCGAGTTCATTGCACAAAACAACTGACGTCTATCGCAGAGGAGAATCTGCCATGGGACAGCTTGCCTTCGCCGCGGCGATCGAAATGATGGTGCGCAATCTGCTGGCTTGCCTGGGGCGCTTGCGCGGAATCTAGGAACAGCCTCCTTGTCCTCAGTAATTCTTGGTTAAGCTAGATGCGCTATCTCTGGCAACGGGCGGTATTCACGAAATCATTGTGGATATTGGCACGGTTATCGGAGGTGTCGCGCCTTGGGCGCCAGACTTCGCAAGCGTATCGTCGGGGCTTTGCAGTTTCACGATGCTGGGGCACCAGCCCTCCTTTTCACGCTTGCCGTGATTGTCGCTATCTGGCTTTCGGTTGGGGCTTACGTCCTAGGCGTCCGTACCTCGATCGATGAAGAGGCACGACAGGAGCTGGCAACGGCTCAGAACACTCTGGTAGTTCAGACAAGCCGCATCTTCCAGGCTGCGTCGAATTACCTGATCGTCGCTGACGACTGGTTCTCCGACCGCGCTACGCTGACGCAAGCCACATCGCTTGCAGACCTGAACGATCTGCTTGCAGCATTGAACCCAGGCGGGCGTGACGAATTCGACCTTTCCGCGATCGACGATTCCGGAAGGATCATCTGGAGCGAGGTGCCCGGTGACGCCCAGTCAATGCCGGACGCGGAGAATCTGAGCGAACTCCGGGCGCTGCATGACACTCCCGGGACGACTGAAATGATCGGGCTGCCATTTCATTCGCAGGGGAAATCGAAGGATTTGCTACCGGTCTATTTTCGGGCGAAGCCAAATCACTTCGGTGCTTCCGTTCTGATGGCGACCATCCCGCTAGAGGTATTCGGCGCGGCCTTTGCCAATCTCTTGGACATCGCGCCAGCCCAAGTCGGCCTCATCCGGGATGATGGAACTATCCTCTACCTTTGGCCGGCCCACGATGAGGCCAGGGGGAGCGGCATCCCCGATTTCTCGAATGTCATCGTGGCGCAAGAGAAGGGCAGTGCCGGAACCTTGAGTTTGCCGGCCCCAGTCGGGGATGGCTCCGCTCTTGTGAACTATGCTCGCCTGCCCGATCAACCGATCGCCGTCTTCGCCGCCGTCAGCTTGACTGACCTTGAAGATTTGTGGTGGTCCACTGTCTCTGTTCCATTGCTCCTTGGCGTCATCTCGACCGTTGGTGCTGGACTGATGGGGGCGTGGCTGGTTCGCCTCATGATGCGGAATGCCGCCGAGGCCAGCAAGCTTGCCGCCGCTTTGGTACGCGCAGAAGCGGCAAACGAGTCGAAATCCGCGTTCCTTGCCAACATGAGTCACGAGCTGCGCACGCCGCTCAATGCCATCATCGGTTTTTCCGATGTGCTGGCTGGAGAGCTATTCGGCCCGCTGGGTTCGAAACCCTACCGGGACTATGCCAAGGACATTGGTGGAGCCGGCCGGCACCTCCTTGGCATCATCAGCCAGATATTGGAAACCGCCAAAATCGAATCTGGGACCCTGAGTATCGTCGACACGAGCGCGGATCTCGAAGAGAACGTCTCTGCCTGCGTCAGGCTTCTGGCGGAGCGCGCGGCTGAGAAGGAGCTGGACGTCAAGTCTTGCCACTTGCTTGGCCTGCCGCCGGCGCGGATGGATCCAGTGCACTTGCGACAGATTCTGCTCAACCTCATCGGCAATGCCATCAAGTTCTCCCATCGTGGCGGCAAGATCGAGATTGATGCCCGTGCCACAGGTTCCGACCAGATTCGCCTTGCCGTGCGCGACCACGGCATCGGCATCGCTGCGGAAGACCTAGAGCAGTTGTTCAAACCGTTCTCTCAGGTCGAGAAGAGCCTCAGCCGGCAACATGGCGGGGTGGGGCTCGGTCTCGTCAATACACGCCGGCTCGTGGAGGCCTATGGCGGTCACGTGTGGCTAGAGAGCGAAGAGAACTCCGGGACGACGGCGATCGTGACGCTGCCGGTTCAGACCATGGAGCTCGCGGGGAATATAGCGGGCTAGGAGCGTTCCTCCGCCTTCACCTCAATCCAGGCCGCCTCCATGCGATCTAGGCCGGCTTCCGCTGGACCGAGGCCTGATCGGCGCAGGATCTCCTCCACACGGCGAAAGCGGCGCTCAAACTTTCTGTTCGCCTGTCGCAGGGCGCTTTCCGGCTCTATCTTCAGGTGGCGTGCCAAATTGACCACGGCGAAAAGCAGGTCACCGACTTCCTCCTCGATCTTTTCCGGCTGGGCACCGGCGGCAAGTTCGGCCCGGATCTCGGCGATCTCTTCCTCGACCTTTTCCGTGACTTCAGAAGCATTCCGCCAGTCGAAGCCGACGCGTGCTGCACGCTTCTGCAGCTTGTCTGCCCGGGCCAGGGCGGGGAGGGCCGTAATGACCCCATCAAGGGCCGAGGGGGTCTGGCCTGCGGCCGTGGCAGCCTTGGCCCGTTCGGCGGCCTTGTGACTCTCCCAGGCGGCCGTCTGAGCAGAGGCAGTTTTGATCTCCGCACTTGAAAAGACGTGCGGGTGGCGCTCGATCATCTTGTTGTTGATCGAATTGAGCACGTCAGCCATGGCAAAGTGCCCGGCCTCCTGGGCCATCTGCGCGTAGAAGACGACCTGGAACATCAAATCACCGAGTTCGCCGACCAGGCCGTCCATGTCCCCAGTCTCGATCGCTTCGGCGACCTCGTAAGCTTCCTCGAGCGTATGGGGGACGATGGTTCCGAAATTCTGTTCCAAATCCCAGGGGCAGCCTGATTTCGGGTCCCGCAGCTGCGCCATGATGGCCAGCAATCGGTCGAGGGATTCAGCAGCGGCGGACATAGGCGGATACCCGGTCAAAGTTGGAAGCCGGCGGCAATATAGCCAAATCATCGGCCGGGATCGACGTGCGGGACGATATCGTGTCGGAGCACGGAGCAGCGCCAGATCCGGGGCCGGGGGCCATTCAAGGAGCCAGGTTCAGCCAGCTTTGGTCTTTTAGGAAAGTGCGGTGCCTAGCCTATTTCTTAGCATCAGTAAGTCGCATAATATATATTATGGAAAATAATAGATGCACTGTGATCCTGGGATCGAGCAGACTGCGCCTGAACTCGTCAGCTGGCTTTGACAAGACGCCGCGCCATCGCAATGGTACGCCGTTCCCAGCGTGCGAACCATTCGATGACCCTTACCATTCGGCCCTATACCGCCAGCGACCAGGATTGGGTTCTGCAGTGCGAGGTTGACCTGCAGGAGCATGAGCGCGCCATTCATGATCCGCGCCTGCCGCAGACGCGGCTGCCCGGCCTGCCCCACACCGATGAATACATGACCATGCTGTGGAATGTACTGGAGGCCAAGAACGGCATCATGCTGGTGGCCGAGGAAGAAACCGGTGCCCGCCGCGGCCTCATCGCCGGCAGCATCGTCGAGGAGCCCTGGCCGATGGAGACGCGGGATTCCTGGCGCTTCGCCTATGTGAGCGACATCTATATTGAGCCCGCGGCGCGTGGCACCGGTCTCGCTCAGCAATTGCTGGATACCCTGGCCGAGCATTTCCGCAAGGTCGATCCGAGCCTTACGCGGCTGCGCATCAATGTCCTCGCTGCCAATGCGATCGCCCGGCACGCCTATGAAAAGGCCGGCTTTATCCCCTATGAAATCATGTACGAGCGCAAGCTTTGAACGAATCGGACTATACCATGACCAGCCATGACGAGACGTTTGCCATCAACCGCGCCCGCTGGGAGGAAGTGGTGTCGATCCACGTCGCTTCGCCCTTCTATCGGGTCAACGAGTTTCTCGCCGGCGAGGATATCCTGCTGCCGATCGAGAGCGCCGAAATCGGCGACATCCGGGGCAAGTCGCTCATTCACCTGCAATGCCATTTCGGCCTCGATACCCTGGCCCTGGCCAGGCGTGGCGCTCAAGTCACCGGCCTCGACTTCTCCCACAATGCCATCCTGGCGGCGCGCGACCTGGCGGCTCGGGCCGGCATCGACGCGCGCTTCGTCGAAGGCAATCTCTATGACGCTCCGTCTTTGATCGCGGACCGCTTCGACCGAGCCTATGTGAGCTGGGGGGCCATCATCTGGCTACCCGACATCAAGGGCTGGGCCAGAATCGTCGCAGAGATGCTGAAGCCCGGTGGCGAGCTTTACCTGCTGGAAGGTCATCCCTTCGCCCTTACCCTTGACCAGCCGGACCGCGAAACGGGTGGCACGGGCCCGTTGCGACCGACCTTCAACTATTTCAGCAGCGGCGTGCCGCTCGTGTTCGAGGCCGACACGACCTATACCGGTGAAGCGACGAAGCTCGCCAACACACGCAGTCATGAGTTCTCACATGGGATTGGCGAGGTTCTGAGCGCCCTGCTCGAAGCCGGGCTCACCCTCACCTATTTCAAGGAGCATGACAGTCTGGCCTGGAGCCTATGGGGCATGATGCGGGAAGGTCCCGATCGCATGTTCCGCTTGCCCGAAGGCCATCCCAATCTGCCGCTCAGTTTCTCCCTGAAGGCCCGGAAGGCCTGAGCGCTCAGGCGCGCTGGCGATTTCAGGCGTGCCGGCGAAGTTCGGCTGGCTGGTCACTCATGGACGGATCCCACGCCGAAACGCGGTTGCGGCCGTGCGATTTCGAGGCATAGAGCGCCCTATCGGCACGATCGATGGATTGCTCCACGGCAACATCGGGATCAAGCAGGGTGAGGCCGAACGAGGTTGTGACATGGAAGGCCGCGTTATCCTTGGCCCTGTGCTGCAAGCCAGAAATCTCTTCCCTCAGACGGTCGATGACGCGTGTGCCGGTCGGAACATCCGTGTCGGGAAGACACAGCAGGAATTCCTCACCACCATATCTGAAAACCTTGTCGTATGGCCGCAAATGGCCCATGAGGTAGCCGGCCACTGATACCAGTACGTCGTCGCCGGCGAGGTGCCCATAGCTGTCATTGACCGCCTTGAAGTGGTCCAGGTCCATCATGACGATGACGCAGGAATGCACCTTGCGCTTGACCAATTCCTGCTCCTCGCGGAGCTTGGTCAGCATGCCGATCCGGCTTGGCGTCCCGGTCAGCGGATCGACATTATAAAGCGCGTCTTTGAGTTCGTGCTGCGCCGTCGCGATCTCCAGACGCAGGCGCTTCAGCGCCATCACGAAGGCTTCATAATCGTTGCGCGAGATCGTCGCCCCTTGCGCCGACAGCTGCAGCAAATGCGCGGCAGCGGCATGCATCCGCTCATGCTCGATCCCGATCTGCGCGAAGCCGGGATTCTCCTTGAACGCGGCACTGCCCACCGAATGATACCAAAGGCCGAACAGGCACTGGCGGTGAGCGTCGCGGCCAAGATCGTGTTCGCTTGGCACCAGCCGGCAAATCAGCGTGCTGTAGAGCGTCTCCGCCCACATTTCATGGTTATAGATCGCCTGCTCCAGCTCCTTGAGAGCTGCTTGCATCTGGTCGTTGGTGAGGCTCGGTATCACC
>CAZUAL010000077.1:0-14124 GCA_964618305.1 uncultured Dongia sp.
ATGCCTGGCTCTGGTCACGTCCGGTGAAGAATGCCAGCCGCTTCGGATCGGTTGCTCGAATCCGCGCCAGTCGGTCGGTCGCGATGGAAAGAGCTTCCTCCCATTCGATCTCGACGAACTCGCCGGCCCCGCGAGCACCGACTCTCTTCAAGGGCTTGGTGAGTCGGGTCGGCGAATATTGGGTCATGATGCCGGCCGAGCCTTTGGCGCAGAGCACGCCCTTATTGACCGGGTGATCGCGATTGCCCTCGATATAGCGGATCTGCCCATCCTTCAGGTGTACCTTGATGCCGCAGCGGCAGGCGCACATGTAACACGTCGTTGTCTTGACCTCGTCGTCCGCCGGGACCGAGTAATCGATCTGCTGTTCACCCGGCTGGTTGGCCGTCGCGCTCACCTTTTCGGCGATGAAGCGGGATTTCTTCATGGCTGCGTCGGCTGCCCGAGAAAATCAGTATTCGCTGAACACTTCCTTGAAGATCTTCCATATCTCGTCGATGTCGGCCTTGGTTGCGACCAGGGCCGGCGCGCAGATGCCGGCATCGCCCGTGAACTTGATATGGAGACCTTTTGCGAACAGGCGCTTGGTCGCATCAAAGCCGCGCAAGCCCGGCCGCCCGGCGGTGGCGAGGTCGATCCCGCAGAGCATGCCGTAGCCCCGAATGTCGGTCACGGCGTTGATGCTCTGGAGCGAGTACATGCGGTCGAGAAAGTAGGGCGCCATTTCCGCCGCGCGGTCGAAGAGACCTTCCTTTTCGTAGACGTCGAGCGCCGCAATGCCGGCAGCGCAAGCGGCCGGATGGGCGGAATAGGTATAGCCGTGGAAGAATTCGACGGCGCCGTCGAGCGCGGAACTGGTGACGGTATGATAGATCTTCTCGCTAACTGCGACGGCGCCCATGGGCAGAGCACCATTGGTCAATGCCTTCGCCATTGTGATGATGTCTGGGGTGACACCGAAGCTCTGCGCCGCGAAGGCCTTGCCGGTGCGGCCGAAGCCGCAGATGACCTCATCGAACACCAGCAGGATGCCGTGCTTGTCGCAGATCTCGCGCAGACGCTCGAGATAGCCTTTGGGCGGTACCAAAACGCCGGTCGAGCCGGCAATCGGCTCCACAAAGCAGGCGGCGATCGACTTGGGGCCGTAGAGATCGACAAAGCGCTGCAGATCGTCGGCAAGGTCAGCGCCGTTCTCCGGCTGGCCGCGGGTGAAGCGCGCGTCCGGGCTCCAAGTATGCCGCAGGTGTGCGACGCCCGGCATGACGGCACCAAAAGTCTCGCGGTTGCGGACCATGCCGGAAAGCGAAACGCCACCGATATTGACGCCATGATAGGCTCGTTCGCGGCTGACGAAGCGCGTACGTTGTCCTTCACCCTTGGCGACGTGATAGGCGAGGGCGATCTTGATTGCCGTCTCGACGGCTTCTGAGCCGGAATTGCAGAAGAAGACGTAATCGAGATCGGACGGTGTGATCTTAGCAACCTTCCGGGCGAGTTCGAATGAGGAGGGATGCCCGACCTGGAAGTGGGGCGTGTAGTCGATCTCCTTCATGGAGGCGTGAACTGCCTCGGTGATCTCGGTTCGGCCATGACCAGCAGCACAGCAGAAGAGGCCCGACGACGCGTCGATCAGCTTCTCGCCCTTGTGGTTCCAGTAATGCATGCCCTGCGCCTTCACCATCAGGCGCGGTTCAGCCTTGAAATCCCGGTTGGAGGTGAAGGGCATCCAATGGTTTTCAAGTGTGTTGGCGGTGTATTGCATGACAGGATCTCCCGAATCGCGGCCATTTCACAGGCTAACGTGCGACAATCCTAGGATGGTGCCAGAGCAAAAGCCAAGGGTGCAGTAACGGCGAATACCCGGGGCCAGGGTCCGGTGAGCTGGTTCAGCGTGCGCCTTCGCGGCGTCGCAGGATCTCGGTCACCAGGGCGAAATCTTCCGGTTTGTCTACGTCGATCGGTGCCTCGGCGAAAGGCAGAAGAACCGGCCGGATCTTGGCGCCAGTCAGCCGTGACACATGGGCAAAGGCATCGTCGAGGCTGAGCATGCCGAGAACGACACGGGCCAGAGCGAGCGGGCCGATTTCCCACACCAGCCGCCAGGGCTTCTTGCGGTGGCGCTCCATCCTCTGCCAATAGGCAGCGACTTTTCGAGCCGCTTCCCCGCGCGCAAAGAACAGGTTGCATCCGCTGAAGCGGCGGCCCTTGAAGCGATAGAAAGTGCGAAGCGCGCCGGGATAGGCGGCAATGACGGTCTCCGCCTCGGCAAGGCCGACGCTGAGATCAGCATCCAGCGGCGCATTGTCCAGAATGTGCCGGACCATTTCGACAGTCAGGAGCGGGTGATCGGCTGTCGTCGTGAGCAGCGGTCGAGAGAGTCCGATCTGCTCAAGAGCCAGTGCAAGGCTCGCAGCCGGGCTGCTGGACGGCGGCACGATCTGCAATGCGCCTGATTTGCGGGCCTCAGCGAGTTCCGGAACGGCATCCAGCAACGCGCCATCATCAATGCAAACGAATATGTCGGCGATACCGGGGCAAGCCCGCAATGTGCGGAAGAGGCGCAACAGCATGGCGATGCCATTGATCGGCGCAAGCGCTTTATGGCTGACACCAGCCAAGACCGCGACGCTGTCACCTTCGCGCCGGATGCCGGCCAGGATCAGGGCATTGAAGCCGGTCGGGCTCATGGCCGGTCAGTCCAGCGATTTTTCGTAGAGACGATAGGTCTTGTAGACCTTTCCGCCCACGCCTTCGATCACGCGCCGCATGGGCTGATTGTCTTCGAGAATCCAAGACATCTCGACCCGCTCCAATCCGCGTTTCAGGAATGGCTCCTTCAGTCGGTCGAACATGAGCGGCAGCAAAGTGGCGCCGAGCACCGAACCATGATGCTTGCGGCGGATCCCCATCAAGGGAATGCGGCTCGTCTTCAGCTTGTTCGTTTTGAGGCGCCAGAGCAGCTTCAGGACGTTGAATGGCAACAAGCTTCCCTTGAAGTCGCGGATCGCTTCCATGAGGTTCGGCAGACAGACGAGCATGCCGGCCGTCTCGCCCTTGACCTCGGCAATGACGACCAGATTGGGATCGATCAGCGGCTTCATCGACTTGGCTGCGGCAGCAATCTCTTCCGCAGTGAATGGGATCATCCCCCAGTTTTCTGCCCAAGCATCATTGAAGATGTCTAGGATGGTATTGAGATCGCGCGTATAGTTCTTCATGTCGAGCCCGCGCATCCGGATGGTCCCGTCGGATTGCAATTTCTCGAGCATGCGGGAGGAGCCGACCGGCTTGTATGCGGTCTTGTCGAGGTCGTAGGCGACAACATCCTTCAGTTTCTGGAGGCCGGCACCCTGAACGTGCCCGCCCGCGTATGGAGCATGATAGGGCATCATCAGCATCGGCAGGCTGTCGAAGCCGTCGACCAGCAATCCTGTCTCCTCGTTGCTGGAAAAGCTCAACGGACCGACCATGCGGGTGGCGCCTTGGGCGCTTAGCCATCCGGCGGCCGCATCAATCAAGGCACGATAGACAGCCGGATCGTCCTCGGCATCAATCCACCCGAAATGGCCCGTGCCGGGGCGCAGCTTTTGTTCCAGGTCGCACATCTGCGCTGAAATGCGCCCCACCACTTTGCCAGCACGCTTGGCGATGAAGAGCTGGACCTTGGCATGCGTGAAATACGGGTTCTTTTTGGGCGAAAGAACCTCCTCGCGCTCCATATCAAGTGGCGCGATATATCCGCTGTGGCCTGCATAGAGCCGCTTTGGCAGAGTGATGAACGCCTTTGTGCCGGCCCTGTCCGTGACCGGGACGATCTCGATCTCTGCCATTCAACGGTTTCCCTTGAGTTACGGCTCAGGCAGCCCGATTGCTGTCGGCGGCGTCTTCGCCAACACGGAAGCGGCGAGGGTTGCCGTCGCCGCGCGTGTTGTTGGAGAGGCGCGCCACCCAAGGATAACGCTCCGCCATCTCCGCCGTATAGCCGATATTGAAGACGGTCGGGCTCTTCGGAACCATGGACGCCTTGGTGTAATAGGTGCCGAGCAGACGGTCCCAAACAAAATTAGTGATACCGTAATTGCCCTGCTCATTGTGGAAATGGTGCCACATGTGAAGCTGCTTCAAGCGCTTCATAAAGGCTGTCTTCGGGCTGGTATTGAGGTGCTGCACGCAGTGGCAGAATTCGTAGAAACAGGTTGTCAGCAAGCCGGTTGCAAAGGCCATGGCGGCGGCCGGCAAGCCGCCGACGGCATATCCGATCGGCAGTGTCACAATCGCAATGGTCGGCAGCGTCGTATAGAGCGCGCCGAACAGGACGACAAGATTGTGCGGATCCTGGTGGTGGTCGAAGTGAATTCGCTTCCACACCTTGGCGGTCAGCGGCGACTTGTAGAGGAACTGGCTGTGCAGCACCCAGCGGTGCAGGACGTACCAGACCAGGGGATAGACCACGACCGCAAGGGCGATTGCGATGACGAGCGGTGCCCAGCTCTCGTACCAGCGATAGACGAAGTAGATCGCAACGGCGGCGATGGCCGCGTAGGCATGCACCGTCGGATAGGTCGCGAAGGCAACCACCAGATCACGCATCGACATGCGCGAAAGATTGTGGGTCCGGTCTTTCCAAAAGCCAAAACGAAGCATGGCGGTCGACTCGCTCGCTAGAAGTCAGGGGTTTTCGATTGGTGGCGGTAATCTAGTCGGATCAAGGCATTAGAGCAAGGGAAGGTAGGCCCTTGCGCGTCTTGGTCGTGGCCTAGGAGGCGTCTGTCGTTGCCGGCCGATATGTGGCCAAAATCCAAATCGTTCGGAGACCGTGGTAGGCGCAGGTCACCGCCTGCCAAGCGACGATGAAGTAGAACGCCTGTTCTCCAAGTCCGATGGCGTAAGCCACTGTAAACAAGGGAAGATTGATGTTTCTGCGAGAAATGAACGTGCGTACGAAACCATCGAGCGGCGCGTGCGTATGGAGCCCCCGCTTATATTTCGCGCGATAGACGGCAAGGATGAGCCGATCGAGGATGTAGAGACCGAGCATCCACCAGGCGGCCTGCCAAAGCGGGTTTTCGGCATTGAGCGCCTCCCAGCCGCCAAGGAGACCGATGGCCCAGCCGAAATACCAGAAAGGCGGGTGGACGATATCGAGGCCATGATCGAGGACATTTCCGACGGCCGAATCGGTAAAGGTCAGGCGGGCGAGTTTGCCGTCGACGGAATCTAGAACGCTCATCCCATAGGCGCAGACGAAGCCCCACCAGAAATGCCCGGTGGCGAAGAGCGGAACGGCGAGGATAGTCAGGATGATGCTGATGGTGGTGACCGTGTTCGGGTGCACCCGTGCGCGCGCAAGGGTGGGCACCATCGCCCAGACCAAAGGTGGATAAACATATTTCGTGAAAAAGTCGGTCGATCCCTTGTAGTTCGACCAGAAGAGGAATTTCTCGACACTGGCCCGTTCAGAAGGGGTCGTGACGGCGAATAGATAGAAGGGCAGCGACCGGCGGAGCTTGGCAACAAAGGCCGGAAAATCCTCTTGCCGCACTTCCGGCAGTTGCCCCATCGCCGCATCGACAGTCGGTGCCGACAGCACCTGGCTGGCGTCACTCGGTTCTATGCGGCCGATCGCGCCCTTGTTAGCGCGGGCGGCACCGCTTCCGGTTCGATTGCCGAGGTAATCGTAGAGACGCGCATCGGCGAGGGTAGCGGCATCCGTGACGATCAAGACCTCGCCGGCCTCAAGTGCGCGCCGAAGCCTTTCACCACAATCGCCAGGGCCGGAGACAACGCGAACAGGGCAGTTCAGCCTTGGCTCCGCGTTCCATTTCGGCAGTTGCGCGGACCCGAAGTCGATGATGACTTCACTAAGAGAGAGCTTCTGGTGCCGTGCCGCCTTGAGGTGTCGCTCGATGAGGTCGATGCCAAAGACCAGCTCGCCGCTGCAACGAGCGGCGTCGATCCACAGCTTCATGGCTCAATAGCCTTCCTGCTTGATCAGCCAAGCGCCACCGATGGCGGCGAACAGCAGGATCGGAAGCCATGCCGCCAGGAAGGGCGGCACGGCACCTGACTCGCCAAGAGACAAGACCAGACCGTCAGTCAGGAAGTAGAGAAACCCGAGGCCGAAGCCAAGCGTCATGCCCATGGCAAGACCTCGCTCGCGGCGATGCAGCGAGTGCGCTACCGGTGCGGCCAGCAGGATCATCAAAATTGAACTCACCGGCAGGGCAAATCGTTTCTGCAGCCATGTTTCATAGAAATAGGTTGGACGCACGCCAACCTGCGTTGACGAAACGAAGCCCAAAATCTTGCGCAGCGTCATTGCTTGCGGCTTCTCAACCAGGTCCGAGAATTCGGCAGGCGTCAGCTGACTCTGCCAATCCCAGGTATCGGCATGGGATGTCTGAGCGGATCCATCCGTCGGCACGGTGGTGGCCCAAACATCCTTGAGATGCCAAACCTCGTTGGTCGCATCATATTGCGCCTCGCTCGCGTAAATCTGGCTTACGATCTTGCCGCTCTCATTGCGCTCGAAAATGCGAAGATGGCTCAGTTCGGCACCTTCGCGGCCGACGGCACCGGCTTCCACAACGGAGTTGCCTTCCTGAACAAACAGCGGGTCGTCTTTGGCCGAATTCTTCGATTTGCTGCGCTCGGTCGATAAATCCCTGGCGATGAGCGCCTGGATCGATCGTGGAACGACCTGATCAGCGACATAGAGGTGCAAAGCCGCAACGATCCCGACGGCCGGCAGGAAAGCCCAGAGGATCGAAAAGTAGGGTGCGCCCGAGGCCTTATAGGCCATTATTTCATTGTTGTTTTCCATCTTGCCGAGCGTGATGAGCGTCCCCATCAAGACAGCAAACGGGATAAGGAAAGAAACGATCTCGGGCAGGCGCAGAGCTGCATATTCGAACAATGCGCTCATTTGGTCTTCGTGATCCTGAAGAATGTCGGTGCTGTTGTTGAGCAGGTCGAAGAGCTGCAGCAACGCCGTGAACCCTATGAGCAGCAACAGAAAGTGCCACAGGAAGCTTTTCAGGATGTACCGCGTAAACGTGTTCATTCCGCGGCCTCCCTCCGCCGGCGCGGCACAAATGCTCGCACGCGGCTGCCGATCCAGCTGCCGCCCTCGGATATCCATTCAAAGATATGGGCAAGCGGATCAGCTCCTGGCTTTGAATTAGCCAGGTGAAACAGCCAGATGCTGGCACCCGCAAAGAAAGCGAATGGAAGCCAAAGACCAGCGGTCGCTCCCAGTAGGCCGCTGCCCACCGCATCGCGGCCGAATTGCAGGATCTGAAAGTAGGCAACGAGAAACAGAATCCCGAAAAGCATGCGCACACCTTTCGACGTGCGCCTGGAGGACACGCCGATTGGCATCGCAAGCAGGGGCAAGAATATGATCGAAACCGTGCGGACCAGCCGGCTATTTAGCTCCGCCTTGATATCTTCGACATGCAAAGGCAGCTGCGGATTGAAATAGGCTTGGAGCAGTTCGAAGAAATCAAGTTCGCTTTCCCGCTCACCGCGATTGCGGAAGGGCTCGGGCGACACTGATTCCATCGGCAATGCCAGTTCGCTGAAGGCAACGGCGGTTGAATCGGTTGTTCCAGGAACCGTCTCCGTTCGGACGCCGTTTCGCAAAGTCAGAACCAGCGATAGGTCGGTGCTTCTCTCAAGCTGTCCGCTTTCAGCGGTGGTGACGATGTCCTTGCCGCTCTCGTCGACCTCCTTGACGAAGATCTGTGAAAGCTTGTTCCCGCCTTCGGAGATATCGCCGATGAGAATGGTCTTTCCACCGAAGCCGGTGAAGAAGGCACCACGCTCGATCGCGGAATCCCATGCCGTTTCGACGACGAGATGAACCAAGGCGCGGTAGGCAAAACGGGTATAGGGCTGCAGGAAGCCGATAACATAGGCGCTGACGATCGCCAGAATGATTGAAAGTCCGAGGATTGGCACCATCAGCCGGCGCAGCGATATGCCGCTCGCGCGCATGGCATCCAACTCGCTGTCCGACGACAGGCGCATGCTCGAATAGAGGACACCGACGAAGAGGGCGGCCGGAACGGCGATGCCCAGATAGTGCGGGACCAGATTGGCCAGCATCTTGAGGACGATATTCATAGGCCCGCCACGATTGGCGAGGAGGTCCAGCAATCGGATGAGCCGTTCCAGCAGCAGCGCCGCCATGGCAATGCCAACCGTCGCCAAGAGCGGCAAGCTGACACGCTTCAGAACATAGAGGTCGATGCGCAGGAACTTCATCGGATGGTTATTGCCTCAAGCCATTCAGGTGGCGCGGGTCGATCATCAGGCGGCTGCTCCCGTTACCCGATTCCGGTCGGATACTACCAAGGGAATCGACAATGCCATACGGCCTTGCGCGACAAAGCTTGCCTGATCGGGGTCAAGCCCCCTGACATCTATTTCAAGGTGCCAGGCATCGTCGGCGCGCTGGATTCGATAGATATGATACCTCGACGGATCCTTGTGGCCGGAAGCGACAGCGGAGGCCGACGGGACGCCGATCACGGGAATCTTCATCTTCGGTCCGGCGAGATATGAAAGGCTGGATACATGGGTATGCCCATGCAGCACCAATTCGGCGCCGCTATCCGCCAGGACGTTCTGGAACTCTCGCGCATCCAGCAGCGATTTGCGCTTATAGGCTCCGCCACCGAATGGTGGATGGTGAATGAGGACGATTCTAAAAAGTCCTTCGTTTCGCAATTGACGAAGCTGTTCCCGCAGCCTGGCAAGCTGCCCCTCTCCCAGGCGCCCGGCCGCGATGAAGGGCGGCATCGGGACGGCCGTTGACGTTCCGATAAGAGCCACGTCGCCGATGCGCCTGACGAAGGGAAAATCGGCAAACGAACTTGGCGTTCTCTCCACCGTATCCTGGAGACGTTTACCCCGCATGTAGTCCGACCAGAGGCCGAGGGAGTCGGACCAAGGCATATCTACATAGGTATCGTGATTGCCGGGAATGATGGTGACTTCGTCCGGGGTGCCGATCGTGCGCAACCACGCTGCGGCGGCGCGGAATTCCTCGGCAAGCGAGATGTTGACCAGATCGCCGGTCACTGTGATGTGCTGTGGGTTCTGGGCCTTCAGGTCGCGCACGAGCATTTCAAGCACGCCCGGCTTGTGGATCTTGACCCTGTTTCGGGTCCAAGAAAGGAAGCCCGTGATGCGCTTGTTCGCCAACTGACGCCAATCGCATTTCGGCAACGGCCCCAGATGCGGGTCGCTGAAGTGGGCGAGGGTGATACCGGGCACGCCAGCTTCCTTAGGGTTGAAGTCGCGTCGGTCATCCGGCTGCACCGCAACCGGCGACGTGCCGACGAGGATGGCCTTATCTGGTCTGATTATCTCGTCCGGTCAAGGGCCTAACGTACCCTCATCCGATTGGTGGATTTGGCTGGACGAGGGGGCACAATCGGCGCTAACAAAGCGCGTCCCAGGCGAGAGTGTCTGAAAAATATCATGCCAATTCAATCGGGTAGCGGCAAGGAGCCAATCTTTGTCCACGAGTCGGCCGCATTGGTCTGGGGCATGACGCCGCGCCAGCGCCTGGCGCGCGCCCTCGATAGGGCCGGATCCGTCCGAAGTGGGGCCGGTTTGCTGATCTGGCGCGGGGACACGATCTTCGACGAGGCCCTGGTGAAGGCGCTCTTGAACCAGCCGGGCAAGGCCCTGCTGGACGATCTGGGGCGCCCGGTAGCCGCTCATTGCGCCGATGGCGGGGACGCGGCGGCGACACAATCCGCAATCGAGTTGGAACAGGCCGAAAGGCTTCCCGCAAGTATGGCGAGGGTCGATGCAGCCGGCCTGGCAAGCAATTATAATAAGGCGCTGCGCCGCAAGGGCGCGCCCTACATTTTCCGGGTGACGGAGATGCCGGTCGCCGATATCGAGCGGCGCATGTACATGGAATCTTATAAAGGCGTCACCGATCTGGTGACCAAGCATGTCTGGCCGGTGCCAGCGCTCTACGTCACACGGTTTTGCGCCAAGGCCGGCCTGACGCCAAACATGGTAACCCTCGTCAGCTTCCTCTGCGTGCTGTTGGCGACCTGGGCCTTTGCTGTCGGTGCGTTTGGCGCCGGGCTCGTTGCCGCATGGGCGATGTGCTTTCTCGACACGGTCGATGGCAAGCTGGCGCGGGTGACGCTCACCTCGAGCAAATGGGGCAATGTGTTCGATCACGGCACAGACCTCATTCATCCGCCATTTTGGTATTGGGCCTGGTATGAGGGGCTTGGCGGTGCTGCTGCGGTGGCGCCTTGGACCTTCTGGGTGATCATTGCCGGCTACATCCTGGGTCGCGGCCAGGAAGGGTTGTTCATTTGGCAGTTCGGTATCGAGATGCATATCTGGCGACCGCTGGATTCCGCGTTCCGGCAGATCACGGCGCGGCGCAATCCGAACCTGATTATTCTGAGTGTCGCGGTCATCTTCGGTGCGCCGGCTCTCGGCTTTGAAATCGTTGCCTGGTGGACGATCATTTCCTTCATCTTCCACTGCCTGCGGATCGGCCAAGCCTTTCTTGCCCGCGCGCGGGGCGATCGTCTGCAATCCTGGCTCACGGAAGCGGCGTAACGTGACCATGGTACGGATTGGCGTCATCAGCAACGCGCACAGCAAGCGCAACAAGATGTCGATGCGCGAGATCCACCATCTGTTGGCGGACCACCCACAGGTTCGTCATCGCTCCTTCCATCACATCAATGAACTGCCCGGATGCCTTGCCGAGATGGCCGAGGCGGAGGTCACGCATCTCGTGGTCAGCGGCGGCGACGGCACCGTTCTTGCTGTCGTCTCGGCCCTCCTCAACAACAGTCCCTTTCGGCAACAGCCGGTGGTGAGTCTGCTTTCAGCGGGCATGACCAACGTGATCGCGCACGAGGTAGGGCAGGAGGGACTGCCGGCCCAAGGTCTCAAGCGCCTCGTGGAGCAGGTCGAGGCGGGACACCCGGGGGAGGTCCTGGAGCGGCCGGTTCTCTCCATCGATTTTGGCGACGGCCGGGTGATCGAGCGCGGTTTCCTGATCGGGGGAGTGGGTTTCTACCAAGGAACAGAACTTGTCCGCCGCGATATTCACTCCTTGGGCGCCAAGCAGACATTCGCTGCCAAGCTCGGCATTGCTTGGTCCATTCTGAAAATCCTGGCCTTCGGTCCAGGGCCCCGCTCGGGCTTTCGTGGTGAGAATATCGGCCTTACCATAGACGGGGTGCCAGAAAGGCGGGATTGCTTCATGTTTCTTGGGTCTACGCTCAATTCCGTGTTGCCGGGTGTTGTCCCTTTCTGGGGAACGGGCCCAGGGCGGCTCCAACTGACGACCATCGATTCCCCGCCACAACGCTTTGCCCTTGGGGCATTGGCCGTATTGCGAGGCAAGCCGAGGCCCTGGATGGAGAAGGCGGGATACCTCAGCCGCCGTATGGAGCGGCTTGAATTGGAGATGAAGAGTCCCGTCATGATCGACGGGGAGCGCTTTGAGCCGCCGGCCGATGGTCGCATCGTCGTCAGTGCCGGTCCCGTCATGCGCTTCCATCGTTACTGAGGAGGTGCGGCGGGTGAGGGCCACGGATCGGATCAGCGCCTTGATCGCCGCGGAACTTCACACGCCGGTAGGACCAGCTGCTTTGGCGATGGCCGAGCATTGCCGCAAGCGACATGAAGGAGCAGCAGTCGCGGTACTCTTCTATGGATCCTGTTTGCGTCAGCCGGATCAGGCGCTGAGCGAAGCGCTGCTCGATTTCTACGTTCTCGTCGACGATTATCGTGTTGCCTATGCAAGCCGCCTCATGGCATGGGCGAACGAGATGCTCCCGCCCAATGTCTTCTATGTGGAGCTGCCGTGGCAGGGCACGGTTTTGCGCGCCAAATATGCGGTCATGTCGTTGACTCAATTCACTGCGGCCTGTGCGCCCGAGGCGCGCAACGTTTCCATTTGGGCGCGATTCAGCCAGCCGGCACGGCTCGTCTGGTCCCGGGATTCGGAAACTGACCGTGCAGTGCAGGGGGCGCTTGGCTTGGCGTGCAGGACAATGTTCGGCAACGCACGCGCTCTGCTGGGTGGCGGCGCAGAACTCGATCCACTTTCGATTTGGAGAAGAGGATTCGCCGCGACCTATGCAGCCGAATTGCGCTCCGAACAAAGCGATCGTGGTTTTGCCGTCGTCGATGCTGACGAAGCACGCTATCGGGAAATGGGCGCATTGCTCCTTGCGGAAATGCCACCGCCATCCGTTTCGCAAGCGGAGGCCTTGCACGACTGGCAGGCGCGCGGGCGCCTCGGCAAGCGCTTGAACCTGTTCCGTCTCATCAAGGCAGGCTTCACATTCGATGGCGCTGTTGACTACGTGCTGTGGAAGGTGCGCCGCCATTCCGGTGTGGTCATACCTGTCAGCGACTGGCAGCGGCGCCACCCGCTTTTGGCAGCGCCGTGGCTCGCGTGGAAGCTCTATCGACGCGGCGCTTTTCGCTGATCATCTATTTTCGGGAGAGGCAGTGTCGATGAATCCAGGTTCCTATTTTCTGGCCATGGCGCGCAACAATGCCTGGGCGAACCATCGCCTCCTGAAGGCTTGCGCCGCGCTGAGCGACACTGAGTTTGCTGCGGAACGAACCAGCTTCTTTCCGTCAATCGTCGCCACTTACAATCATATCCTGGTCGTGGATTGGTTTTATGTGGATGCGCTGGAAGGCGGAACATTGGGGCCGAAGGCGTGGGAGAACGAAATTCCGTATCCGGGCTTCAAGGAGTTTCGTGTAGCGCAGAAAGCAGTAGATCAACGGTTGATCACGCTGTGCGAAAAGTTGGATCAGGAGAAACTGTGTGCGCCCGTTTATATGCATCGGGCGACGGCCATTCAAACGGACCGGGTCGACCGCATTCTGCTGCACCTTTTTGAACATCAGGTCCATCACCGGGGGCAGATCCATGCCATGTTGGCCGGGACCGTGGTGCTGCCACCGCAGCTCGACGAATTTTTCTGCGCAGGTGACGCGAAGTTTCGCGCCGACGATTTTGCGGAACTTGGCTGGAACGAAGCAGAGATTTGGCGCGGGATGGAGAAGCCCTGATGCGGGCAAACGCTTAAATGAAAAGGGCCGGCACTTTCGTGCCGGCCCAAAGGGACAGGTCTTAGGCTGTCACTCGAGAAATCTATTCGGCCGCAACCGCACGCGCGGGCGTCTTCAGGAGACCCAGTTCCTCGCCAACGCGGGTGAGGATTTCGACGACTTGCTCCAGCTGCGCGGTCGAATGCGCGGCCGATACCGAGCAGCGTAGCAGGGCAGTGCCAGACGGCGTCGCCGGCGGCAGGGCCAGATTCACATAGACACCGCTGAGCAGCAGGGCGCGCCATGCGCGCGCCGCGAGAGCCGGGTCGTTGATGTGGATGGCGACGACCGGGCCTTTCTGCTTGCCGACGGTGAAGCCTGCAGCCTCGGCACCGTTATAGAGGGTGTCGACATTCTCCCACAGCTTGGTCATCAGGCCGGGATTGGCGCGCAGCTTCGCCAGCGACTTGCGAACCGACGCAACCGTTGCCGGCGGCAGCGAGGCGGTGAACATGTAGGGGCGGCAGGCAACGCGCAGGATGTCGAAATCCGGGTCGTTAGAGACGAGGAAGCCACCAATGGCGCCCATGCTCTTCGAGAAGGTGCCGGTGATGAAGTCCACCTGGTCGACCACGCCATCGTGTTCGACGACACCAAGACCGGTCTTGCCCATCACGCCCATCGAGTGGGCCTCATCGACCAGGATATAGGCGCCATGCTTCTTCGAGACGGTGACGAATTCCTTGAGCGGCGCGTGATCGCCCAGCATCGAATAGATACCCTCGACGACCACCAGCTTGTTGCCGGGCTGGTCGGCAAGGCGGGCGAGACGGCGGTCAAGATCGGCCGGATCGTTGTGCTTGAAGCGGATCACGGTCGCCGAACCCAACTTGCAGGCGTCGTAGATGCTGGCATGGCTGTCGGCATCGATGATCAGGAAATCATCGGGGCCGGCCAAGGTCGAAATGGCGCCAAGATTGGCTTGATAGCCGGTCGTGAAGACCATGCAGTGCTTCTTGCCGTAAAAGTCGGCGAGATCTTCTTCCAGCG
>CAZUAL010000078.1:0-13907 GCA_964618305.1 uncultured Dongia sp.
CTTCTACCTGCTGCATGACGGCCAGCCGCAGCTCCGGATCACGCAGAACGACGTACGCGCCATCCAGCTGGCGAAGGCCGCCCTCTATGCCGGTGCCCGCCTCCTCATGGACAAGCTCGGTGTCGAGAAGGTGGACCGCATCACGCTCGCGGGCGCCTTCGGCAGCCATATCGACGTCAAATACGCGATGGTGCTGGGCATGATCCCGGATTGCGACCTCGCCAAGGTGACCTCGGCCGGCAATGCCGCCGGCACGGGTGCGCGCATCGCCCTCCTCAACCGGGGGGCACGCGACGAAATCGCCCGCGTGGTGAAGCAGGTCGAAAAGATCGAGACCGCGGTCGAAGCGAAATTCCAGGAGCATTTCATCGGCGCCATGGCCCTGCCGCACAAGAGCGCACCCTATCCGCATCTCGCCAAGGCCGTGAAACTCCCCGAGCCCAAGGAAGCGAGCGCCCCGGAAGGCAGCGAAGACGGTGGCCGGCGCAGACGGCGACGGAGGTAAGCGCATAGAGCTTTCAGTCGCGCCCCCACCCAACCCTCCCCCTGAAGGGAGAGAGCCGGGGTGGGGGTCTTGACGCCGCAACTTGGAAGGCCTTCCTTGCTTGCTATGAGCAGCACACCCGATCCGCGCGGTTTCGGCGTCTACATTCATTGGCCTTTCTGCAAGGCCAAGTGCCCCTATTGCGACTTCAACTCCCATGTGCGCGAGCGGATCGAGGAGGGGAGTTGGCGCGAAAGTTATCTCAAGGAGCTCGCGCATTTCGCTGCGATGACACCGGGGTGGACGGTTACCAGCATCTTCTTCGGCGGCGGCACGCCCTCGCTGATGAGTCCCGAAACACCCGCGGCGCTGATCGATGCCGTGGCGAAGCATTGGCCGCTTGCCGGGGATGTCGAGATCACGCTGGAAGCGAACCCGACCTCGGTCGAGGCGGGAAAGCTCAGGGACTTCCGCGCCGCCGGCATCAACCGCGTCTCGCTCGGCATCCAGTCGCTCGAAAACGCCGATCTCAAATTCCTCGGCCGGCAGCATAATCGGGACGAAGCGCTCAAGGCCCTCGATCTCGCCGTCGGCATCTTCGAGCGCTTCACCTTCGATCTCATTTATGCGCGTCCCGGCCAGTCGCCGGCATCCTGGGAGAGTGAACTCCGCCACGCGCTCGGCTTCGCTGCCGATCATCTGTCGCTCTACCAGCTCACGATCGAGCCCGGCACGGTCTTCGAGCAGGCCTATGCGCGCGGCGATTTCAAATTGCCGGATGAAGAGACACAGGCCGAACTCTACGAGCTCACCAACGCGCTGCTGGCCGAAGCGGGGTTGGCGGCGTACGAGATTTCGAACTATGCGCGAAGGGGCAGCGAATCGCGCCACAACCTCACCTACTGGCGCTATGGCGATTATGTCGGCATCGGCCCCGGCGCCCACGGGCGGCTGACGCTGGATGGGAAGAAGGTGGCAACCCGCCAGCACCGCGCGCCGGAACGCTGGCTGGAGATGGTGGCCGAAGCCGGCCATGCCACGCGCCAGTTCGATGACGTGCCCATTGAGTCACGCATTGCCGAACTGGCCATGATGGGATTGCGCCTTGCCGAAGGCGTGCCCCTCGCGCGCTTCGAAGCCGAGAGCGGCCGGCCCTTCGCCGACTGCCTCGACGCGGCAAAGCTCAGTCGCCTCGAAGCCGGCGGGTTCCTGATGCAGCGCGACGGCAGGCTCTTTGCGACCGAAGAGGGCCGCCAGCGCCTTGATGCCGTGCTGGGCGAATTGCTCGACTAATTGATCATCGCCGCGAAGGTGCCGGGGGCGGATTCCTTGACGATGATGCCGCCGGGTGTGACTTCCATGATGGCGAGGCCGCGTTCCGTCTTGCCGTCGGCGGTCAGGCGGAAGACACCGGTAACACCAGCAAAGCCAGATGGATCGGTCATGCGTTGGGCCGAAAAATCGCCGCCTTGCTTCGATTGCGCGAGTGCGACGGCAAGCGTCACCGCGTCATAGACGATGCCGGCGCGTGGGTCCGGCTGGGCGCCGTAGAGGCTGGCATAGCGCTGCGCGAATGTCTGGTAGCGGTCGGGTGCGGTTGCTGCGAACCAGCCGCCGTTGAGGGCGGGTTCCGAGGAAAGGGTCGGATCGCCCTGCCATTGCGCAGTACCGAGGATGCGCACCAGGCCCGGCGTCAGTTCGAAGGCCGGCAGCATGGCGGCGAAGGCTTTGAGCTTTTGCCCGCTTTCCGGAATCATCAGCGCATCGAACCCGCTGCGTTTGTAGGCGTCGGCGATGTCGCGCACCGGCTGGGTCAAGTCGGGCGATTTCGGATCATAGAAGGTCACCTGTGTCACCACGCCACCCGATTTCACCACCTGCTCCTGGAAGGCGGTGAGCACGATGCGGCCATAGGGCGAATTGGGCGTCATGATCGCAAAGCGCTTCAGGCCCTGGCCGGCGGCATAGGTGACGACACGCGTGATCTGGCTTTCCGGCGTCACGCCGAGGACATAGACACCGGGCTGCGCCTGGGACGAATCGTTGCTGAAGCTCACCATCGGGATCCGGGCCGCCGTGAGCGGCACCGACGCCTGCTTCAGTTCGGCGCCGAAGAGGGGACCGAGCACGATGTCGGCCTTCTCGGCGACGGCTTCTCGTGCCGCCGCTGCGGGACCGCCCGGTGTCGCGCTGTCGCGCACGACCAGCTTGAAATCCTTGCCGCCCACGTCGAAGAGGCCCATCTCGGCAGCCTGCAGCATGGCGCGGCCCAAGCCCGCCTGCGGGCCTGACAGGGGCAAAAGGAGGGCGACACGCGTCTCGGTCTTGAGCGGTGCTGCGGGCTGTACCGGCGCCTGCACCACGGGCGGTGTGACCGGCGCCGGTTGCGGGGCCGGCTGGCTAACCTTGGGCGGGGGCGCTACGTTGGGCGCGCAGGCGGCGAGGGCCAGGAGCGCCGAGGTGAGCGCGAAGCTCGACAAAAGGGCGCTCAATCGGCGAACGAGGGAGCGCTGCGGCGTCGCGGCTGGGATCATGGTTACTCCGTGGATGAAATCGGCAGTCAAGCAATTGAGAAAAGATGACAAAGCCTAACGATAGCAGGGCCGCAAGTAAACCGGGGGAGAGCCGGAAGGAAGGGGTCGCGGGCGCCGGCGAACTCGCCTTGGTGGCGACCCCCATCGGCAATCTCGGCGATCTATCGCCCCGCGCCGCCGATTGGCTGAAATCGGCCGATGCGATCGCCTGCGAGGACAGCCGTGTGACAGTGAAGCTGCTGCACCATCTGGGGATCAAGAAGCCGCTCCTCTCCTATCACGACCATAATGCGGACGAGATGCGCCCCAAGCTCATCGAACGGCTGCAGCGGGGCGAGCGGATCGCGCTCGTTTCGGACGCCGGAACGCCGCTCATCTCCGATCCCGGCTTCAAACTGGTGCGGGCGGCGGCGGAGCTGGGCCTTGCCGTGACTGCGCTTCCTGGCCCGTCGGCGCCGATCATGGCGCTGATCCTCTCTGGCCGACCCACCGATCGCTTCCTGTTCCTCGGCTTTCTCGCGGCGAAATCCGCAGGCAGGCGTTCGGAGCTGGAGGAGGTGGCGCAGGTGCGGGCGAGCCTCATTCTCTTTGAAACCGCGCCACGGCTTGAAACCGCGCTTGAGGATCTGCTGGCCGTCCTCGGCAATCGCCCGGCGGCGGTGGCGCGGGAACTGACCAAGATGTTCGAGGAAGTGCGGCGCGGGACACTTGCCGATCTCCTTGCCCATTACCGCGAGGCGGGACCGCCGAAGGGCGAAATCGTCATCGTCATCGGCCCGCCTTTGGCCGACAGCGGCATCGGCGCCGCCGATCTCGACGCAGCACTCAGGAAGGCGCTGGGCTCGATGCGCGTCAAGGAAGCGGCCGAGGCGGTGGCGGCCGCCACGGGTTTGCCGAAGCGGCAGGTCTATCAGCGCGCGCTCGAATTGAAGCAGGATGGGGATGCGTGAGCGCCGGCAGCGCCGCGGGTCGGCATCGCGGTGGCGCGGGCACATGGCCGAGCGCCTGGCGATCCTCTATCTCCGCCTCAAGGGCTATCGCATCCTTGAGCGCAACTGGCGCTCGAAACTGGGCGAGATCGACATCCTCGCCCGCAAGGGCTCGGTGCTGGCGCTCATTGAGGTGAAAAGCCGGGGGAGCGCGGACCTCGCGCGCGGCGCCGTCCTGGCCCCGCAAAGACGAAGGTTGAGTAAAGCACTAGGACATTATCTCAAGACCCGGCCGGAACTCAGCCATCTCGACCTGCGCTGCGATGTCGTCGCCTTTGCCGGGTTGGGCTGGCCGATCCATCTGGTGGATGCCTGGCGACCTGAGTTCTGACAAATAGTTAGCGGTTGTCGTTAAGACATCTCTTGAGCCTCGGCCGGAGTTCGGGCATGATTCGCACCATGAAACCGGCCTTGGCCTTGATTGCGCGTGCCCAAAAGTCCCTTCCGATGCGCATGGCCGTCGGGGGGATTCTGAGTCTCGCCGTTTCAGCCTGCTCGCCGGTCGGCACCGCCGTCGGCGTCGCCGCCACCACGATCAATCTCGCGACCCAGGAACGCGGCCTTGTCAAAGGGGTCGACGACAATCTCATCTGGGTCGGCATCAACGAGCGCCTGTTCCGCAAGGACGCCAACCTCTTCCAGAAAGTGAGCCTTCAGGTGCATGAGGGCCGCGTGCTGCTGACCGGCTTCGTGCAGAAGCCGGAGGACCGCGTCACCGCGACGGAATTGGCGTGGCAATCGAGCGGCGTGCGCGAAGTGATGAACGAGATCAAGGTCGGCCGCAGCCTCGATTTCGGCGATTATTCGGAAGATGCCTGGCTCATCCAGCGCCTGCGCCTCAAGCTGATGGCTGACCGCCAGATCCGCGCCAACAATTTCAGCATCGATTGCATCCGCTCGACCATCTATCTCATGGGTGTCGCCCAGGACGAGACCGAACTGCAGCGTGTCATCGACCATGCCCGCGACATCGCCTATGTGCACAAGGTGGAAAGCCATGTCCGGCTGGTGGGCGATGCCTTACCGCCCATTCCGGCGACCCCGCCCAATGTTGAACCGGGCCCGGCCGCGGAACCGATCGTGGCGAGCAGCACCGACCTGCTGCCGGCTGCACCGCCTGCCGCATCGCCCGCCTCACCGCCCGCCTTACCACTGGCCGGCACAAGCGCGCGGCCGAAATCGACGCCACCCGCCTCGCAAAACCCCAGCTCGCAAAACTCCAGCTCGCAAAACATTGTTGCGGCGGCGCCCTAACGCGGCTACGCCTCTTTCATCATGACCAGTTCGACAGCGCGCGCGGAGATCGAAGCGGAGCTGGCGCGCATCGGCGCCCAGGCCGATGCCGAGATCGACCTTGCCGAGGCGGCCCTTGCACTCGCTGCCGCAGAACGGCCCGACATGGCGCGCCATCCCTACCAGCAGCATCTCGCGGCGATTGCCGATGCAATGGGGCAGGCCGCGCGCCTGCCGGAGGCGGCGGAATCCGGGCCGGCCGGCCTTGCGGCACGTTGCCGGCTGCTTGCCGACGTGATGGCCGGCGAATTCGCCTACCGGGGCGACCGCATGACCTATGACGATTTGAAGAATGCGGATCTGATGCGGGTCATCGACCGGCGGCAGGGTCTGCCCGTGGCCCTCTCCATCCTCTACATCCACGCCGCCCGTAGCCAGGGCTGGCCGGTCGAGGGTGTCAATTTCCCCGGCCATTTCGTCATCCGGTTGTTTCATGACGGGCGCGCGGCGATCCTCGATCCGTTCGATGGCGGGCGCGTGCTGGAACCGGGCGACTTACGCCAGCGGTTGAAGACGACCCTGGGCGACAATGCGGAAATGCAGCCGGGCCATTATGCCGGTATCGGCAACCGGGACATTCTTCTGCGGCTGCAGAACAACATCAAGGTGCGGCTCATCCAGGAGGGAAACCTCGCCCATGCCGCTGCCCTGATCGACCGTATGTTGCTGATTGCCCCGGATGTTGCTGCCCTCTGGCGTGAATCCGGCCTCATCCATTCGCGTCTCGGCAATCTGCTGGCCGCCAAGCTCGCGCTCTCGCGCTTTCTCGACATCGCCGACAATGACGCGCAGCGACACCAGGTGGCGCGCCTGCTGCAGGACATCAATCAGCGCCTCCAATGATCGGAACCAGCAATAGGCCCGCTTGCGCGACCCGGCGCGCCGGTTAAACTGCCCGCCTGTTCCTTGCTTGAAAGATCCTTGCCCATGTCGCTTACCGTCGCCATCCAGATGGATCCCGTCGAAACGATCGATATCGACGGCGATTCAAGCTTCGTCCTGGGGCTTGCCGCACAGCGCCGCGGCCACGCGCTCTATCATTACCATCCGCGCCAGCTTTCCTGGCGCCACGGCAAGGTGACGGCGCGGGCGCGGCCTGTCGAATTCCGGCGCGAGCGCGGCAATCATGCGACCCTGGGCGCAGAGGAGGTGCTCGACCTCTCCAAGCTTGATGTCATCCTGATGCGCCAGGATCCACCCTTCGACATGGCTTATATCACGGCAACGCATATCCTGGAGCGCATTCATCCCGAGACGCTGGTGGTCAACGACCCGGCCCATGTGCGCAACGCGCCGGAAAAGCTCTCGGTCACCGAGTTCAAGAACGTGATGCCGCCCACCCTCATCACCAGCGACCGGCAGGAGATCCTGGCCTTCCGCGCCGAGCACAAGGACATCATCCTCAAACCCCTGTTCGGCAATGGCGGCGCCGGCGTGTTTCACGTGAAACCGGATGACGAGAACCTCGCATCGCTCCTCGAGATGTTCACGCAATTCTACCGCGAGCCGATCCAAATCCAGCGCTACGAGCCCGCCGTGCGGCAGGGCGACAAGCGCATCATCCTCATCGACGGCAAGGCGGCGGGTGCCATCAACCGCGTGCCGGCTGAAGGCGAAGCGCGCTCCAACATGCATGTCGGCGGCCAGGCGGTGAAATCGGCGCTCAGCAAGCGCGAGGAAGAAATCTGCGAGATCATCGGGCCGGAGCTGAAGCGCCGTGGCCTCATCTTCGTCGGCATCGACGTCATCGGCAATTACTTGACCGAAATCAACGTCACCTCGCCCACGGGATTGCAGCAGATCAACCGCTTCGACAATGTCTGCCTTGAAGACCGGATCTGGGACGCGATCGAAGAAAAGCTCTGACCGCGTCCCAGCCCGTCCACTTTACGCGAACTCGAAGTTCGCTGCGGTCAGTCCCGTCGTCTCCGTGCCGAAGCGGGTGACGGCGACGGCGGCTTCCGCGCCGGTTCCGTCCGCGTCCCACCAGACGGCACCCGTCGACACCAGGAAGTAGCCATGCGCCGCATCGGGTGCGGTGGGCAGGGTCTTCGAGGCGGAGAACAGCACGTAATCCTCGATCGCCGCATCGTCGGCGATGCCGTAGGCAGCGCGGTCGAAGGCGATCGAATCCTCGGCGACGTTGAAGTCCTTGATCGTGTCGATGCCGGCTGCATGCTCGAAGCCGAATGTATCGGCACCGGCCCCACCGATCAGCGTGTCGTTGCCGGCCCCGCCGATCAACACGTCGTTGCCGGCATCACCGAAGACGCGATCATCGCCGGCTGAACCCCAGAGCACGTCGCCATCATTGCCGCCATAGAGCGAATCGTTGCCGTCCTCGCCTACCAGCTGGTCGGCTCCGTCGCTGCCGGAGAGGGTGTCATTCCCGGTGCCGCCGAGCAGGATGTCGTCGCCGATGCCGCCATCCAGCGTGTCATGCCCGTCATTGCCTTCCAGCCAATCGTTGCCGGCATCACCGTTCACCTTGTCGGCACCGTCACCGCCCCACATCGTGTCGTCGCCGTCGCCGCCGCTCAGCGTGTCGTTGCCGGCGTCGCCGAGCAGGCGGTCGTTGCCGACGCCGCCAGAAAGTGTGTCGAGGCCGTCCCCACCCCAGGCGGTGTCGTCACCATCGCCGCCGGAGAGTGTGTCGTTGCCGATCTCACCGGTCAGCGTATCATCGCCGGCGCCGCCATTCACAATGTCGTTGCCATTGCCGGCCTCGAGGAAGTCGTTGCCGCCATCGCCGTTCAAGATGTCGTTGCCGTCGGCACCCCACAGATTGTCGCTGCCGTCGCCGCCATTCATCGTGTCGTTGCCGGCACCGCCCACCTGCGCGTCATTGCCAGCATCGCCCGACATCGTATCGTCGCCATCCTCGCCGAACAGCGTGTCGTTGCCGTCGCCGCCATAAAGGAAATCGTTGCCGAACTCGCCGTTAAGTTCGTCATTGCCGGCATCGCCGTACATCTTGTCGATACCGAACCCGCCCCACATACGGTCGTCGCCATTGTTGCCGTTGAGCTTGTCGTCGCCATCGTCGCCGATGACCTGGTCGTTGCCTTCGCCGCCCGAGACCGTGTCGTTCCCGGCGCCGCCGCGCACATCGTCATTGCCGGCGCCACCATTGACGAAATCGTCGCCGTCATCGGCGGCGAGGTAGTCGTTGCCGTCCTCGCCCTTCAGCGTGTCGACGCCGGCGCCACCCCAGATGCTGTCATTGCCGCTGCCGCCGGAAAGATAATCGTTGCCGGCATCGCCGTTCAATTGATCGTCACCCGCATCGCCGCGCAGGGAATCATTGTCGTCACCGCCCCACAGCAGATCGTTGCCGTTGCCGCCGCTCAACGTGTCGAGACCGACATCGCCGATCAGTCCATCATTGCCGTTGCCGCCGTTCAGCGTGTCGTTGCCGGCGAATCCCCAGATCGTGTCATTGTCGTCCGCCGGTCCAAAATCGCCCGGCAGATTGGTTGCGGCCCAGCCGTTGATCGTGTCCGCCTCGTCGGTGCCGTAGAGTTCCTCCGGCGCGTTGGTGCCGTTGATGATCGCCATTTTCCTTGCTCCTCATGGCAGTTGTGACCACCAAGAAGTCTAGGAAAAACGGGCACTTATGAGCGAAAAATAAGTCGCGATTGATTCTTCACGGAAAGTTCCGGAAACTTGCCGACGATGATGTAAGGCCGGAAAAATGTCGTTACGAATGAGCGTTATTGCGTCACCGGCAGGGATGGAACGCTGGCTTGTCTACGGCGCGCCCGCGCCAGTGCTGCTTCGCGCTGGATGATGTAGACACCGCTCGCCACGACGACGGCGCCGCCGATGATGAGATAGCGGTCCGGCCGTTCGCCGAACAGGATGAAGCCCAGCAAGAAGCCGTAGACCAGCGCCATGTAGTCAAAGGGCGCCACCACGGACACGGAAGCACGGCGGAACGCGGTGGTGAGCGCAATCTGCGCGGCGCCACCCATGATGCCGATGAGAACAAGCAGACCCAGTTCCGCCAACGATTGGGGCCAGCGCCAGGCGAGATCGGCATCGAGCGTACCGAGCGGAATGGTCCCGAGCGCCGCCACGGTCGCAAAGAGGGTGAAATAGAAGACGATGGTGGTGGGTGGCTCGGTCTGCGCCAGGCGCCGGATCGAGATCATCGCCAGGGCGTAGAAGACGGAAGCCAGCAGCGGCACTAGCGCCGCCGCTTCGAAGACGCCGGAACCGGGCCGGGTCATGATGAGAACGCCGATGAAGCCGACGGTCACGGCGCTCCAGCGGCGCCAGCCGACTTTCTCCCCCAGCAGGGGAACCGAAAGAATGGTGAGGAAGATCGGGCCGGAAAGGCCGAGCGCGATCGCGTCGGACAAGGGGAGAAGCTTATAGGAAAGAAAGTAGCAGAACATGGCCGACACACCGGCGGCACCCCGCCAGACATGTCCCCAGGGCCGATCAGTCTTCAGCTGCAAGCGCTTCTCGACGATCAGCATGTAACTGAGGAGCGGCAGGAAGGCGAAGAGGTTGCGCACGAACACCACCTGCCCGGTTGGATATTGGTAGGTGTCCGAAACCACTTTCACGATGCCGTCCATCGACGTGAAGATCAGCACGGCGAGGTTCATCAGGAGAATGGCAAAGACAGGGCGGTCGCCGGCGGCTGGCTTCAGATGGGTCGGTGCGGGGGAGGTCATGTTCTGGTGAAATGGCTGGAAATGGCGTGGCACCCACCATAGCCGGGTGGGCCCTAAAGCGCCATCCCGGCGGGGGTTGAACGGGCTGTGCCGGCATATTTGACTGGGGCGTGATGCAAATCATAGGGGCTGTACCCGGGAAGGATGCTATTCTTCACATCGATCGGGCTGCTCGGGAACCCAGGCCGTGACTTTCGGTATCAAGCCTTTTTTGCATTCTGCCTCACCATCTTCCTCGGTCTGTCGGCCGGGGCGGCGATGGCCGAGCCGCGTGTGGCACTCTTGATCGGCAATGCGGATTATGGCGACACGCTGGGCAGGCTCGCCAACCCGGTGCGCGACGCGGAGCTGATGAAGACCGCGCTGGTTAAGGCGGGCTTCGAGGTCACCTTGGTGACGGATGCCGATCAAAAGGAGATGAAGCGGGCGATCAGCGAATTCGGCAAGCGGCTGCTGGCCGCCGGCCCCGAAGTGACGGGCCTCTTCTACTATTCCGGCCACGGTGTGCAGGTGGGCGGCGTCAACTATCTGGTGCCGACCCGCGCTGAAATCAGCAGCGAGGCCGACGTGGATCTCGAGGCCGTGTCGGCCGATACGGTCATGCGGCAGATGCAATATGCCGGCAGCCGCGTCAACATCGTCATTCTCGATGCCTGCCGCAATAATCCGCTGCCCAAGGGGTTCCGGTCGGCGCAGATGGGGCTGGCGCGGATGGATGCGCCGCGTGGATCGTTCGTCGCCTATTCCACAGCACCCGGCGAAACGGCCAGTGACGGCGACCGTTCCAGCACCAACTCGCCATATACGGCGGCCTTGGTGGCCGCCATCGAGAAGCCGGTTGCGCCGATCGAAGAAGCCTTCCGCGACGTGCGCAGCCAGGTCCTCAAGAATACCGGCAACCAGCAGACACCTTGGGAATCCTCATCACTGACCGCGCCCTTCTACTTCCTGCCGGCAGCGGAGCCGGCGCAAGCGGAGGCGCCGGTTGATGCGCCAGGTGCCGATGCGCGATCCGTCGAGCTCACCTTCTGGAGCTCAATCCAGAACAGCCGCGACCCCGCCGACTTCCAGGCTTATCTGGAGAAATACCCGAACGGCAATTTCGCCCCCCTTGCCCGGAATCGCTTCAACATGCTGACCGGCACCGTGCCGGCGGCGCCATCAAGCCCGGCGCCCGCCGCCGAACCGGCCGCGGAGCCAGCTGCCGAGGTGGCGTCCGCCGCCAGCGGTGCGCCAGTTGACGCCGCCGCTGCGACCGAAATCTGCCGCAGCGATGATCGCAGCGCGGAAGATCGGTTGCCTGCCTGCGAGAAGGCGTTGGCGCAAAGCGGGCTCGACGATGCGGGGCGGGCTGATCTCCTCAATGAACTCGGCCGTGCGCATTACGATCAGCAACAATTTGACGAGGCGGAGATGGCGTTCCGCGAAGCCATGCGGCTCAATCCGCAGGAGCCGGTCTATCCCGCCAATCTCGCCCTGGCGCTGGGCGACGCACGCAAATATGCCGAGGCGATCACGGCACTCGACCGCGCCATCGAATTGGCGCCGAAGGATGTCTGGCACTATTACAATCGCGCCAATGACCATCTCTATCTGGGCGATCCGGCGGCTTCGATCGCTGATTTGGACGCCGCCCTAAAGATCGACGAGAATTATGAAATCCTCTCGGCCCGTGCCTATGCGGCGCTGGCTGCGGGGGACGACAAAGGCGCCGGTGACTTCATCAACCGCGCCATTGCCCTGGATGGAAACGCCTACGGCCTGCAGGGCGTCGCCATTCTCTACTACCTGGAGCGGGACAAGGCAGCGCTCGACATGGTCGACCGCGTGATCGACGGCAATACCAGCTACGGCTACGGGCAGATGTGGAAGGCGATGCTGCTTACCCGTGCCGGCAAGTCAGGGGCCGCGCGCACATTGCTGAGTAGCAGCCTCAAGGATCATCCCGACGACTGGCCGGGCATGTTGATCAAATGGATGCTGGGCAAGATCGATGCCGAGACTCTTCTGACGAAAGCCAAGGAGGGGACGGACGAGGACAAGCGTAACCAGCTCTGCGAGACCAATTTCTATCTTGGCGAACAAGCGCTGGCGCAAGGCGACAAGCAAAAGGCGGCGGAATATTTCACCGCCGCCCTGGATACGAAGGTCTACAACTATATCGAATATTACGCCGCCGCCGCCTTCACGCGCCGCGCCGAGGCAAAGTGAGTTGCCACCTCAGACGTTGAAGCGGAAGTTGAAGATGTCGCCATCCTGGACGACGTATTCCTTGCCTTCCTGGCGGAACTTGCCCGCTTCCTTGACGCCGGCTTCAGCGCCATAGGCGATGAAATCCTCATACGACATAGTCTCGGCGCGGATGAAGCCGCGTTCGAAATCGGTATGGATGACGCCGGCGGCCTCGGGCGCCTTGGCGCCATGGCGGACCGTCCAGGCGCGCGCCTCCTTGGGGCCGACCGTGAAGAAGGTGATGAGGTCGAGGAGCTTGTAGCCGGCGCGGATGACGCGGGCGAGGCCGGTTTCCTTGAGGCCAAGGGTTTCGAGGAATTCCTGCTTCTCCTCGTCGCTTGCCAGCTGCGCCACCTCGGCTTCGATCGCGGCGGAAATGACGACGGTGGCCGCCCCTTGCGCCTTCGCCATCGCGTCGACCTTCTCCGACCAGGCATTCCCCGTCGCAGCGGCACTTTCCTCGACATTGCAGACATAAAGCACGGGCTTGCCCGTCATCAGCTGCAATTGGCGGAAGCGGATCTTCTGTTCCGGCGACATATCCTTCAAGACCGTGCGTGCGGGCTTGCCGGCACGCAAGGCCTCGACAGCCGGCTGCAGGACCTCGACCAGTTCCTTGGCTTCCTTGTCATTGCTCTTGGCGCGCTTCTGCGCATTGTCAAGCCGCTTCTCGACGCTTTCGAGATCGGCCAACATCAGCTCGGTCTCGACCGTCTCCGCGTCGCGGATGGGATCGACCGAACCTTCGACATGCGTCACTTCACCCTCGAAGCAGCGCAGCACATGGACGATGGCGTCGACCTCGCGGATGTTGGCAAGGAACTGGTTGCCCAGGCCTTCGCCCTTGCTGGCGCCGCGCACCAGGCCCGCGATGTCGACGAATTCCAGCTGCGTTGGAATGAGCTTGGCCGACTTGGCGATGGCGGCGCATTTCTCCAGCCGCTCGTCCGGCACGGATACGCGGCCGACATTGGGCTCGATCGTGCAGAAAGGATAGTTCGCCGCCTGCGCCGCGGCGGTCGCGGTCAGCGCGTTGAAGAGTGTCGACTTGCCGACATTGGGCAGGCCGACGATACCGCAATTGAAACCCATGGCTCGGGAACCCTTTACTTCGCCTCGTCCGCGCCGCGCTTCTGTTCACCCCTGGTCGCATCCTTGGATGCTTCCTTTGGCGGCGGCGGGTTGAGGATGAGATTGATCTTGGTCATGAACTTGTTTTCGTCCGCACTGAGGAGCAGCGGCAGATTCTCGGCGCAGACCGCGTTGATCTCGTCGACCAGCTTGCGCTCTTCTTTGCCGAAATCCATCAGCACGAAATTCTTCACCATCTCCTTGACGCCGGGATGACCGACGCCGAGGCGGATACGCCAGTAATCCGGCCCGATATGGGCGTCGATCGAGCGGAGGCCGTTATGGCCGCCGGCACCGCCGCCGCGCTTTACCCGCACCTTGCCGAGCGGCAAATCGATCTCGTCATGGATGACGATGATGTCGCTCGTGTCCAGCTTGTAGAACTGCTGAGCCGCCTGCACCGCGCGCCCGGAATCGTTCATGAAGGTGGTTGGGCAGAGGCACACGACCTTTTCGGTGCCGATTGTCCCTTCGGCGATGGCGCCATGGAACTTGGTCCGGATCGGGCCAAAAGAATAGCGGCGGACGATCTCGTCCACCGCCAGGAAACCGATATTGT
>CAZUAL010000079.1:0-13784 GCA_964618305.1 uncultured Dongia sp.
CAACCCGGTAATGCGCCTGCCGCCATGGGCCTTGATGGTGAATTCGGTGCCCGGTGCCGCATCGTCGCCGTGCACGTAGGCAAGGCCCACCACCTTGCCGAGGCTCGGCGACTTCACCGCCGAGGTGATGCGACCGACGATTTCCTCGCCCTTCAGAACCAGATGGCATTCCTCGGGACAAGGGTCGGCGGCGTTCTTCAGCGTAAAGCCGACGAGCTTCCGGTTGAGCTTCATCTTGCCCATGATTTCGGTCGAACGGCCGCCGACGAAGAAGGGCTTGGTCTTGGCCAGCGCCCAGGGCATGTCGGCTTCCCAGACGTTGGTGAGGCCGTCCGTGTCCTGGCTGACGATGATATGGCCCTTTTCCAGACGCAGCACGCGCTGTGCCTCGACACCGAAGGGGCGGATGCCTTCCGGCTTCCCCGCTTCCATCAGCGCATCCCACAGGGCTTCGCCATAGCTTGCCGGCACATGGATTTCGTAGCCCAGCTCACCGACGAAGCCGACGCGCATCAGGCGCGCAGGGATCCCGGCGACCGTTCCCATCTTCACGCCCATATAGGGGAAGCCTTCGGGGGAAAGGTCAATATCCTGGCAGACCTTCTGCAGAACGGCGCGCGATTTCGGGCCGGCGATGTTGACGCCGCAAAGGGCCGCCGTGACGTTGGCGACATCGACATCGAGCCGCCATTGCGCGTTCCAGAACAGCATCTGGCGATAAACCACATCGACGCCACTGGTCGTCGCCGTCACGTAGAAATGTTCGTCATGGAACCGGCAGGCAACACCGTCATCGGTGATGACGCCGGCATTGTCGGTCATCAGCACATAGCGCGAGCGGCCAACCGGCTGCTTGGTATAGGTGAAGGTATACATGCGGTTGAGGAATTCCGCCGCATCGGGCCCGCGCACATCGAGCCCGCCCAGCGTCGAGACGTCGATGAGGCCGACATTCTCGCGAACCGCCTTCACTTCCGCATCGATCGCCGCGGCACGGTCCGCCTTCTTGCCGTAATAGGCCGGGCGCCACCAGATGCCGGCCGGCATCATCTGGGCACCCAGTTCCAGATGCCGGTGGTGCATCGCCGTGCGGCGTTCGGGATCAAAGACGCGGCCGGCGAGATGCCCGAATTTTTCCGGCGTGTAAGGCGGGCGCTGCGTCGTGACATTCATGCCGGCAATGTCGGTGCCGGTTTCACGTGAAACAATACGCACCGCCGTCACCGCGGAATGACGGCCCTGGCTCGGCCCCATGCCGACGGTCGAATAGCGCTTCAGCAATTCGACATTGTCGTAGCCGTCGGCGATGCCGTTGATGAGATCGTGATATTTGAGATCCTCGTCGAAATCGACGAAATCGAAGCCGCGCTCGTGCGGAAAGATCGGCCAGGGATGCGTGCGGCCAACATTGCCCTTCTCGGCAATGGCAGCCGGAACGGACGCCACGCCAAGGCCCGCATCCTTGGCAGCGGCAAGGCCGGCGCGCTTGCCGTCTGCCAAGACGGCTGCGATGTCATAGACATTGTTGACCGAACCCGCCGCATGGACCTTCGCCGGCAGCTCGACCGGGAAGAACATGTGCGATTGGTGGCAATAGCCGAACTTGGCGCCGGCATGATGCAGAAGTTGACCGGCCGGGCTGAACCCGACCGACATCAGGATGAGGTCGCAGGCGACGGACTTGCCGCCCTGGCCCAGTTTTCCCTCACCGACGATTGGCGCCAGGACCGCGCCTGAAATATGCGTCTTCTGCGCATAGAGGGCTTCGCTGACGGCGTGGCCGGCCAGAATTTCCACACCTTGCGCCCGCACGGCGGCAACGAGCGGCGTCGCCGGAATGTCCTGGCGCAGATCCGCGATCGCCGCCACCTTGACGCCGGCATCTATCAGATCGAGTGCCGCACCATAGGCATCGTCATTGGCAGCCAGGATCACGGCGCTGCGGCCCGGCCGCACACCATAGAGCCGGATGAGGCGCTGGGCGGCCGAGGCCATCATCACGCCCGGCAGATCGTTGTTGCGGAAGATGGCCGGCTGTTCGAGCGACCCCGTGGCGACAACGATCGACTTGGCGCGGAGCTTATAGAAGCGGTTGCCTTTGATGAGCGGAATCCAATTGTCGGAAAAAAGGCCCGAGCAGATGGTCCCGGTCATGACATTGATGTTCTTGGCCCCTGCAATGACAAGGTCGAAATTGCCCAGCGTCCGGGCGCCCTCACCCCCCGCCGCATCGAAGCGCGCATAGCCGAGCGATCCGCCGAGCGCGGCATTCTCCTCGATGAGGATCACATCGGCACCAGCCTCCGCCGCTGCCTGGGCGGCGGCAAGACCGGCCGGGCCGCCGCCGATCACGGCGACATCGGCAAAGAGGTATTGCTTGTCGTAATAGCTCTCGTGGAAATCGACCTTGGGATCGATGGCGCCGAGGCCCGTCATGGCGCGGATGATCGGCTCCCAGAGCGACCAGGATTGTTTCTTCTCGTGGAAGGTCTTGTAATAGAAACCGACCGGCAGGAAACGGTGCACAAGTTCGACGACCCGCGCCATATCGCTGTCGAACGAGCCGAAATAGTTCTGCGCCTTCACCTTCAGGCCATCGGCGGCCGGGTATTTGTCAGCCAGACAATTCGGTTCCTGCGGCAGCTGCACCAGCGTATTGGCATCCTGACCCGCCATGGTCAGCACGCCGCGCGGACGGTGATATTTGAACGAGCGCGAGATCATCCACTGGCCGTTGGCGCAGAGCGCCGAGGCGATCGTGTCGCCCTTGAAGCCTTCAATGGTGCGGCCTTCAAAATCGAAAGTCACCTTCGCGCTGCGATCGATGAGCCGCCCGAAGGGTGCGGGGAGTCGGTTGACGTCGCTCATTTACTTCTTCTCCCCCGAACCGCCGGCAGTCTTGGGTGCGAACTCGACGCGGGTATTAAAGAGCTCCGTCGCCGGATAGGTCCTGATGATCTCGTCGGTGATGTTGTTGCGTTCGGCGATGAACCAGAAGGACGTGGGCACGTGGCACCACCATTCGCGCACCACGCCGGCCTCGTTGTTCTCCAGGAACAGCCAGTCGGCCCATTCCTTGTCGCCAAGCGAACTCGGATCCGGCATCACCTTCACTTCGCCGCCCCAGGCGAATTCGCTGATGTTGCGCGGGCCGTTCAAGGGGCAGTTCATGACTTTCATTTCGTCTCTCCTCCCCTTCAGTGGCCGACCGAGGCGGCACCCTTTTCGCCGACCTGGTTGTAGTCGACGAAACGGTCCAGATAGAACGGCTTGATAAGGTCATGGGGCGAGTCATGGGCGATGGTGTGGGCCATCGTCATGCCGCAGACCGGTGTCGCCTTGAAGCCCCAGGTGCCCCAGCCGCTGTCGATGTAATAATTCTTGACCGGTGTGAGGCCCATGATCGGGCTGAAATCCGGCGTCATGTCGGTCATGCCGGCCCATTGCCGCATGACTTTCACCTCGCCCAGCATGGGCAGGAGTTCCAGCATGTGGCCGAGCAGCCCTTCTTTGAAATCGAGCGTCGAGCGGGTGCCGTAGAGGCCGTAAGGATCAGTCGAGCCGCCCATCACCAGCTCACCACGCGAGCTTTGGCTGACATAGACGTGGAGCGAGCCGGAGACGATGATCTGGTCGAGGAACGGCTTCAACGGCACGCTGACGCAGGCCTGCAGCGGAATGGTACGGATCGGCAGGCGGAAGCCCGCCATCTTGGCGATAACCGACGTATTGCCGGCGACCGCCTGCATCACCCGATTGGCATAGACGGTGCCGCGCGACGTCTGGACACCCTTGATTGTCCCATTTTCGACAACAAGCCCCGTGACCGGCGTCTGCTGATGGATTTCGACGCCGTACTTGGCGGCACCCCGGGCATAGGCCCAGGCCACCGCATCGTGCCGTGCGATCGATCCCGGCGGATGATAGAGCGCACCCATGATCGGATAGCGCACATGGTCCGACATGTTGAGATGCGGGCAGAGCTTCGCGATTTCGTCCGGATAGATCAATTCCGAATTGACGCCGAGCTGCTTGTTCACCTCGGCGCGCCAGCGGCTGGTGCGCATGGCGGCATCGGTGTGCGCCAGCGTGAAGTGGCCGCGCTCGGAATAGAGGATGTTGAAATCGAGATCCTGGGAGAAATCGCGATAGAGCTTCAGCGATTGCTCGTAAAAGCGCACACCTTCCGGCGTCAGGTAGTTCGAGCGGATGATCGCCGTGTTGCGCGCCGTGTTGCCGCCGGCGAGATACCCGCGCTCCAGCACGCAGACATTGGTAATGCCGTGCGTATGCGCGAGGTAATAGGCGCAGGCGAGCGCATGGCCACCGCCGCCGATGATCACCACGTCATAGGATTTCTTGAGATCCTGCTGCTTCGGGATGAAGCGCTCGGCAGGATATTTCTTGCGAAAGCCATAGCGCAGGATCTTCAGGGGAACAAAGGCCGGGATCATGGGTGAAGCCTCGCAAGCTGAATAATGCTGGCAAGGCTATCTCAGCCCTTTTTTCGCCATTGTCAATTATCGACTGACGATGACGGAAAATCGACAAGCCCGTTTCGGCTCAGGGGAGTGCCGTTCCTTCGCTCTCGCGGGCGCATTCCAGCAGCCACTTCCTGAGCAGCGTCGTCGCCGTGCGCGGGCGGGCACCGATCGGCTCGACCAGATAGAAGGCGAATTCGGTGATCATGATCTCCTGCACCGGGCGCACCAGGCGCTTGTCGTGGAGGAACTCGTCGACGAAATAGCGCCAGCCCAGGCCCACCCCCTCGCCGGCGATAGCCGCCTGGATGAGGAGCGGGTAGGAGTTGAAGCGGATGCGCGCCGCGGGGAGCTTCGGCCGTTCCGGCAGGTTCGCCGCCCAATCTTCCCAGGAGAGCCAGCGGGGATCGGCCGATTCATATTCGAGCAGCGGCAGGGCGCGGAAATCTTCAAGGCTCAACGGCAGCTTCTTGCCCTTGAGAAGCGCCGGGCTCACCACCGGGAACATCTCACCGCCGAACATGCGCGTGGCATTGAGGGCCGGCCAATAGCCGTCGCCATAGCGGATTGCCATGTCGATCCGCTCCTCGGCAAGATCGCCCAGCGCGTCCGACGATATGAGCCTGAGATCGATGCTGGGATTGGCCGAGCGGAAGGCCGGCAATCGGGGCATGACCCAGAAGGTGGAGAAGCCGAGGCTGGCGCCGATGGTGACGCTGCGCCGCCCTTGCTGCTGGCGCAAGGTCGTCGCCGTATCGGCGATCGAGGTGAGCCCGGCCGTCACGGCCCGGTAGAGAATGTCTCCTTCCGGCGTCAGGCGCATCCCCCGACGCGTGCGGGAAAACAGCAGCACGCCGAGATCGCTTTCCAGTTGCTGGATCTGCCGGCTGATCGCCGCCTGGGTAAGGCTGAGTTCCCGCCCGGCGGCGGTAAAGCTTTCCAGCCGCCCGGCCGCTTCGAAGGCGACCAGGGAATTCAAGGGCGGCAGGGAACGGCGCAGAGTAGGGCGAGCCATGGCGGGTCCCATTGACGAATGGATCGTTTTCTATACCGCAGCGTTGCGGCGTCATAAAGCCCGCGCATGACCCGGCATCGGGTCATGACGAGACCTCATGATGCAATCACACGAGGCGGGATTTACTTCTGCCCCGCCTCCGGCCATGAGTACCGCGACCGCGACGTGCCACCGCCTGATGGAGATTTGTCCGTGCAATCAGCGCCAGCCAACCGCCTGCCCTTCGACCCGGCCGACCTCGACCGCGTGCTGCAGCCGATTGAAAAGGCCCGCGGCCTGCCCAACGCGGCCTATGCGAGCGAGGCGTTCCGCCAGTTCGAACGCGACCGCGTCATCGCGCGGACCTGGTTCTGCATCGGCTTCGGGCGCGACATCCCCAATGCCGGCGATGCGATTCCGGCCGATGTCCTGGGCCTGCCGCTTCTCATGCTGCGCCGGCCGGACGGCTCGATCGGCGTCTTCCACAATGCCTGCGTTCATCGCGGCGCGCAGATTCTGACCGAGGCTTGCAACGTCGCCAAGCGGCTGCGCTGCCCCTACCATGCTTGGCTCTACGATCTCGACGGCCGCCTCATCGCGACACCGCATGTGGGCGGGCCGAAGACCAACGAATGCGCCGGCTTCGACAAGAGCGAGCATGGCCTCAAACCTGTGCGCCACGCCCTCTTCTGGGACATGGTGTTCGTGAACCTCAGCGGCGATGCCGAGCCGTTCGAGACCTTCATCAAGCCGCTCGCCGACCGCTGGTCCGATTTCGACATGAGCCACATCCGTCATCCCGGCGCGGTGGGCAGCTTGAAGCTCGACGTCAATTGCAACTGGAAGCTCGCGGTCGAGAATTACTGCGAGGCCTATCACCTGCCTTCGATTCATCCCGGCCTCAACTCCTATTCGCGGCTCGAGGATCATTACAATATCGAGGTCGAAGGCCACTTCTCCGGCCAGGGCAGCCACGCCTATACGCCGCTCCTGGTGAAGGACGGACCGAACCTGCCGCATTTCCCGAACCTTCCCGCGCGCTGGGACAAGGCGGCCGAATATGCCTCGCTCTATCCCAACGTTCTGCTTGGCATCCATCGCGACCATTATTTCGCCATCCGCCTGGAACCGCTGTCGCTCGACCGCACGCGTGAGCATCTCGAGATCTATTATGTCGGCGACGGCTCAGCCGATCCGCGCTTCGACGCGGTCAAGGCGGCGAACCTCAACGCCTGGAAGACGGTCTTCGCCGAGGATGTCGACGTGGTCGAGAGAATGCAGCGCGGGCGCCGGTCGCCGGCCTTCGATGGCGGCGTTTTTTCACCGGCGATGGACGGCCCCACGCATTGCTTCCATCGCTGGCTGGCAAAGAGCGCACTTACAGCCTGAGATACGCAAGGCCCTTCCCATCTGCAGCTCGGCAGACGCGGCACCATCCTCATCCGAGATAAGCGGCTGGCGTCGCCCTCAGTATGAGGGTCGCGGCGCCGGTCCCAATCAAGCCAAGCCACGTCGGGCGCCGTGCCGTCCTCGGCCTCGGCACCGATCTTGATCTCGGCACCGGCGTCACCTCAAACCTCGCCACAAACCCGGACCATGCCCTCACCGCCGGGATCGCTCTTAAATGGTGAAATGGGAGACGCCAACAAATGGGGGTCGATGCGCAGGTATATTATGTGGAGTTACCACAATTATCAGCGGCTTCCACGCAATATCCTGCCAATTATGCAGAATATAGGTCAAGTGCAACAAATATAGCGTTGGTTTTGCCACATTTAATGTTGCCTATTCCACATTAAGCCAGTAAGCAAACGCTCCTAGCCATCCGGCCGTGCGGTCGAATCAAGGAGCTTTCTTCATGGATGTCTGCGTTCCCGCACGGCACTCTCGCCAATCTTTGCGTTTCCGATTGCACTCTGGATCGGCACTGACGCTCGTCTCGGCGGCGGGGCTTGCGGCCTTGATGGCAGCCCTTCCCGCCCAGTCGGCCCACGCCGATTGCACGACGCCGACAGCGGACGGGCAGGTCGTCCTTTGCACCGGCAGCGACACGGATGCCTTCACTTCAAATTACAACGGCCTGTTCATCAAGGTGCTGGAAAGTGCCAGTGTCACCGGGCCGAATTACGGCATGAACATCGGCGGCGACAATGTCGACATCGTCGTCAACGGATCGGTCAGGGATGGATCCGGGCCGTTCAATGCCATTGGCTCTAACGGGCAATACACCAATGTGGTTCTGAAGAACAACGCATTGGTGCAGGCGCTGCACAACAACACGACCGGCGTTCGCCTACAGGGAACGAACGGGCAGGTCACCATGAAAGACCAGGCCCGAATCATCACCAATGGCACGAATTCAACTGGCCTTCTCGTCAACAATGTCGACGATGCCAAGATGAATCTGGGGGACAAGTCCAGCATCTCCGCCAACGGCGCCGCGGCGGCCGGCATCCTTACCTCCGGCGACCGAACGCAAATCGATATCAATGATCAAGTCCGGATCTCAGCCAATGGCGCCGATGCCGCTGGCATCTGGTTGAAAGGTGACAGTGCTGTCGTCAATATCAATGACGATGCGTCGATCACGGCGAACGGCGGTGCTGTGGGCATTTCTATCGAAGGCGACGCCAACAAGCTCCTGCTCAACGACCGCAGCCGGATCCAGGTCGACAGCGTGACAGGCAACGGCATTTCCATCCTGGGAGCCAGCAGCAACATCGTCACGATCGACAAGGACGCTGTCATCCAGACCACGGGCAGCAATACGCACGGCATTTCCATAGGCAGTGGCTCCACGCAGAACTCCATCACCAATTATGGGCTGATAGATTCAGTCGATGCGGCAATCTTCGACTCGAATGGAGTCACTAACGTCACCAACAGCGGCACGATCATCAGCAGGAATGCCCTGGCGATCGACCTCCGCGGCGGCGATGACCGCCTTGGCCTCAAGACAGGCTCTCAAATTGTCGGCGATGTCGATGGCGGCGCGGGATCGGACGACTTGAGCCTTGGTGGTTCCGGCACGGAGGATGCCAATTTCCTGAACTTCGAGTTTTTGTTGGTCGGCTATCCCGTTTCTGACAACCCAGTCGAGCATTGGACGCTTTCCGGGAACAGCAGTTTTGCCACGGCCGCCACTCTCTATTCAGGGTTGCTGTCGGTCAACGGGACCATCACGACCCCAAGCGTCAATGTGGACAATATCGCCGCCCTCGGCGGCAATGGAAAGATCATTGGCGATGTCACCAGCGCCGGTAAGATCGCTCCCGGCAATTCAGTGGGCACCCTGACAATCGTTGGCGCGGTCACGCAGACCGGTGGCGGCTTCGAAGCCGAGTTCGACGAGAACGGCGTCGATCTGCTCACAGCTACCGGCAATGTCACGCTGACGAACAGCCCGGCACTCAATGTGAAGGCGCTTGGTGGCGCTGGCGGCGCCAACGGCGCGAACATCCATTCGGACACGGCGATCACGGGAAGCCTGGCGGCACCCGAGTACCAGGGCAACGGTGCCGCGACGCTGCTGCAGAGCGCCAACGACATCACGCTGCTGGCCGTCGACGGCACGCTGCTCGTTGCCAGCAACTACGCCACCCTGCAATCCGGTGTCGACTTCCTCGCCACCGTCGCCGGCCAGCAGCTTGAGCATCGCAGCGATTGCCTCGATAACACCTGCGCGGTCGAGGGCGGCCGCCGCCTCTGGGGCAACGCCTTCGGCCGCTTCGGCAGCGAAGGCGCCGATGACGGCAACCTGCCCTTCGAGTACCGCACCGCCGGCACCGCCCTTGGCGGCGATATCGAGATCGCCGACGGCCTCGCCCTCGGCGGCGCGCTGGGCTATGCCAACACCCTGGCTAAGCCCAGCGACGGCGGCGCCAGGACCGATGCCGATGCCGAGTTTCTCGCCCTCTATGCCGATTACGAGGCCGGCCGCTTCTTCATGAGTGGCTTCCTCAATGCCGGCCTGCAGCAATTCGACATCACCCGCACGATCGCCGGCAATGGCCGCACCGAGACCGCCCGCGCCGAGAGCGACGGCTGGCTTGCCGGCGGCGCCCTCCAGGCCGGCATGAAGCTCGACTTCCCCGGCGGCTGGCGCCTGATGCCCAGCGCCGGCGCCGCCTATCAGCACCAGGCGATCGCCGGCTACAAGGAAAAGGGCGCCGGCAACGGCAATGTCAAAATCGGCAACCAGGACAGCGACGCCCTGCGCCTCAACGCCCAGCTCGACGTCGCCCGCACCCTGCCCTTCGAGGATTTCACCCTCATCCCATATTTCCGCATGGGGGCTGTCGAGCAGATCAATTTCGGCAGCGATGTCGACGGCGCCTTCTCGAACGGCACCGACTTCTCACTCGCCCTCAAGGACGGCGACAATGCCTCACTCGTCCTTGGCTTCGGCACCGATCTCGATTTCGGCAACGGCGTCACCGCCAATCTCGCTTATCAGGCCAATCTCGCCACAAACCCGGACCACGCCCTCACCGCCGGGATCGCTCTTAAATGGTAAGGCAATATCCGGCACTCGCCCCCAAGCGACCCTGCCGGATAGGGGCGGGCGGGCCATCGTCACCCACCGTCCGCCCCGACCTTCACTTCGCGTACAAGATTCCTTAGATACTGACTGGGCCGGCTACGATGACCTGGACGCCCGCCTGCTCCAAGGCCGCGGCAAGTTCCCCATGCGGGGCCCGATCGGTCACCAGCGTGTCGATATCGGACAGGGGGCAAGCCGTCACCATGCCTGTCTGGCCGAACTTGCTGCGATCGAGAATCGCAACGCGCGTCTTGGCACGCGCAAGCATCGCGCATTTGATGGCGGCGATGCCGATATGGCTTTCCTGGAGCCCTTCCGAGGTGATTCCGGTCGAGCCGACGATGGCGATTGTCGCGTTGAAGCGCTGCAGATAGGCGACGGTGTCGTTGCCGATGACACTGGCTTCGCGCGAATCAAGCACGCCCGGGCAGAGATGCACGGTGATGGAATCGTTGCGGCCCAGAGTCAGCGCGACATCGAGGCTGCTCGTGATCACGGAAAGATCGCGGGAATTGGCGGCGAGTGCCTCGGCCAGGTGCATCATGGTTGAACCAACTTCCATGATGACCACGTCGCCGGGCGAAATCAGGCCGATGGTACGGGCCGCGATTGCGCGCCGTTCCTCGGGATAGACGTCATGGCGCGCGCGCCATTCGGGTTCCTGGAGGATCGGCTTGACGACGGCACCGCCATAGGTCCGGTTGACGGCACCTTCGCTGCCGAGTTCGGCAAGGTCACGGCGGATCGTTTCGCCCGACACGCCGAAAACTTCCGCCAGATCGCCGACCCTGACGGCAGCATTCCTCTGCAATTCTTCCAGAATACGTTTCTGGCGCGCGATCTTGTTCCGCGCACTTCTTCCCATCACATCCCCCAACCCAGATCCCGAACAATCATTGCATTCTTGGCCTGTCGAAGCCAAGCCCTCGCCGTCTTGAGATGGCCCATGGTACACAAAGAATAGCGTTTGTCTGCGTCCACCTTGTCGTTATGCTCCGGGCCATGAACGAGGTGGCGACAGACAAGACCGGCGCGGCCAATGCCGCGATCTTCTACCAGCCGGAAGGTTATGATACGGGCCGTCAGAAGCTGATGGGACGACATGCCGCCGGTGAGGGATTCCTGAAGGGCTTCCTGCGCTGGAGCGGCGTCGACACACTCTATTGCTACGCCGCCACCAAGGAATTCGCGGGTCATTTCCAGCGTCTGGTCGGCTCCTTCGGCAACAAGCGCCCGGTGCGCTGGCTCGACGAGCGTGACCCCGCCTCGCCCAAGGCGGCCGGCACGCTTTATCTCCCGGATCCGAGCCTTGCCGCCGCGGCCTGGCGCAGGCGCGGCGTTGGCCAGCAACTCTATTCGATCGCCGGCGTCACCCACACCACGGCCTCGGCCGGCGCCATGGATTGGATCAGCGGCCTGCTCAGCGCGCCGGTTCAGAATTGGGACGCGCTCATCTGCACCTCGAGCGTCGTGCGCGACACGATCGAGATCGTGCTGGCCGAACAGGCCGAATATCTCAGGGCCCGGCTCGGCGCCACGCATTTCACCCGGCCGCAATTGCCGGTCATCCCGCTCGGCGTCGATACCGACGCCTTCGCGCCGGATGCAGCGAAGCGCGGTACGGCGCGCGCGGCGCTCGGCATCGCCGACGACGATATCGTGGTGCTTTTCGTCGGCCGCCTCTCCTTTCATGCCAAGGCCCATCCCCTGCCGATGTATCTGGGATTGGAGCGGGCGGCACGGGCGCTTGCCAAGAGCGGTGCGCGGAAGATCCATCTGATCCAGGCCGGCTGGTTCGCCAACGACTTCATCGAGAACGCGTTCAAGAGCGGTGCCGCGCAATTCGCGCCCAGCGTGCGCGCGATGTTTCTGGATGGCCGCAAGCCGGAGGAGCGGGCCCGCGCCTGGGCGGCGGCGGACCTCTTCACCTCGCTCTCCGATAATTTCCAGGAGACGTTCGGCCTCACCCCGATCGAGGCCATGGCGGCCGGCCTTCCCGGTATCGTCAGTGACTGGAACGGCTACAAGGATACGGTGCGCGACGGGACCGACGGCCTGCGCGTGCCGACACTGATGCCGCGCGCCGGGCTCGGCGCCGATCTTGCCGACCGGCATGCGGGCGGCATCGACACCTATGACCTCTATTGCGGGTTCTCGAGCCAGTTCGTCGCGATCGATCCCAACGCCGCGGCCAAGGCCTATCTCACACTCATCGAGAATGCCGATCTCCGCAATCGCATGGGAGCGTCGGCCCGCGCGCGCGCCGTCGAGGCTTTCGATTGGCGTGTCGTCATCAAGCGCTATCAGGCGCTGTGGGCCGAACTCGGCGAGTTGCGCAAGGCGGGCGCCGAAATCGCCCCGCGTACCATGGACAAGCCGTCCAATCCGGCCAGGCTCGACCCCTTCATCAGCTTTGCCACCTACCCTTCCGACATCATGGGGCCCGATCATACCGTGGCGGCCATGCCCGGGGCGGACGGCGCGCGGCTGCAGGCGATCCTGCAATCGCCGCTGATTTCCTTCGTGAAGCCGGTGGCCCCCGATCTGGATGATTGCGCCCGCCTGCTCGCGGATCTGCAGCGCCGCGGGCCGATGAAAGTCGGCGACCTTTTGGCCGAACTGCCGGATTCCCGGCGCGACCGCATCGAGCGGGGCCTCGTCTGGCTGGCCAAGCTCGGCCTGCTGCAGATCAAGGCTCCGCCTCGCTAGAACCCTCTCATTATTAGCGAAAATCCAATCTATTCCTTCAAGAATGTGTGAGATCGGTCACCACTATGGCCGACCCCCCTCGTAATTTTTCCTTGCGCGCTATATCCCAAGTCCAGGGATCGGACAACAGGGGACGCACGGAGGAATTCAAAATGTCGAAGAATTCGCTTTTCGGTCTGGGTTCAGTTCTTAAGCTTGGCATTGCCTTGGGGTTTGCCGTCAGCGCGGCTCCTTCCGCCATGGCAGGCATTGCGCAGGTAAATCTCAGCCCGTCGCAGTTCGTGGCGAACTGCCAGCGCATGGGCGGGACCCTCACCCGCCCCGATGGCGGCGGGCTTTCCTGCAAACTGCCGAGCGGCACGACCGTGAGCTGCTCGTTCAACGGCGACGGTTCCGCCTTCTGCAATTGGGGCGCTCGTCTGGCTGAAATCGACTCGCGCGGCCTTTTGGGGACAAAGGGCGACGGCACGACCAAGGCACCGAAGAACACTGTCCCCGGCAGCGACACGCTGAACTGAGGACTGGCCAGCCTTACGCCCGCTCACGCGACCACAGCGCCGTCACTTCGGTGACGGCGCTGGTGAGCCGGCCAAGATCGCTGCTGTCGATCACGAAGGGCGGCGCCAGATAGACGATATTGCCGAAGGGCCGAACCCACACGCCGCGTTTCAGGAAATGCGGCCGCAGCCACGGCCCCTCGCCCGCCCGGTCAAGTTCGACGACACCGATGGCCCCTTTGACGCGCACATCGACCACGCCCTTGAGGCCGCGGCAGGGTTCCAGTTCTTCCCGCATCTGCCATTCGATCGCCGCCACCTGCTGAAGGCGCGGCTCGCGCTCGAAAAGATCGAGCGAGGCATTGGCGGCGGCACAGGCCAGCGGATTGCCCATGTAGGTGGGGCCATGCATCAGCGCTGTTTCGTAGCGATCCGACAGGAAGGCCTCGAAAACATGGCGCCGGGCGATGGTGGCCGACAAGGGCAAAGTGCCGCCCGACAGCGCCTTCGAGAGCGTCATGATGTCGGGCACGATGCCGGCCTGCTCACAGGCGAACATC
>CAZUAL010000080.1:0-5521 GCA_964618305.1 uncultured Dongia sp.
CCTCATAGACCGGCTGGCCGGTTTCCGGATCGAAGCCGGTCTGCACGCGCCGGGTCAGCGTCTCGCCGGCTGCACGCGCCTGTTCGAGGCGCTGGTTGAAGCCGTCAATGTTGCGCACGCCCAGGCGCGACATGGCGCGGTAGCGGTTTTCCATCTCGCGCACCACCCATTTCAAGGCGACGATCGCCTTCTTGGGCTCGGTGACGACGGGTGAGAGGAGATGCGGGATGCCGTCATAGACGGAAAGCTCCAGCATCTTCGGATCGATCATGATGAACTTGCACTGCTCCGGCGTCAGGCGATAGAGCAGCGACAGGATCATCGTGTTGATCGCCACCGACTTGCCCGAGCCGGTGGTACCGGCGATGAGCAGATGCGGCATGCGGGCGAGATCGACGACGATCGGCGCGCCGCCGATATCCTTGCCGAGCACCAGCGCCAGCCGGCTCTGCGTATGCTGATAGCTTTCATCCTCAATGAGTTCGCGGAACGCGACGACTTCCCGCTCGCGGTTCGGCAGCTCGATGCCAATGACGCTGCGGCCGGGCACGACGGCAATGCGGACCGAGACCGCGCTCATCGAGCGCGCCACGTCATCGGCCAGGCTCACGACGCGGCTGGTTTTGGTGCCGGGTGCTGGCTCCAGTTCGTAGAGCGTTACGACCGGACCGGGGCGGACCTTGACGATCTCGCCCTTGACGCCGAAATCGTCGAGCACGGTTTCGAGCAGGCGGGCGTTCTTCTCGAGGCTCTCCTCGTTGATGCGCTGTACGGCAAGGTTGGCGGTCGGCAGCGACAGAATTTCGACCGGCGGCAGTTCGAAGGCGCTCTCCTCAAGCACAAGCTTGGCTTGCCTGTTGTCCTTCGCCTTTGCCGCCTTGGTCTTCTCCTTGCCCTTGGCGGTGGGGGTGACCACTAGGCGCTCAGTGCGTTCGTGGCGGCGCTCCTCCGCCTCCTTCGGCATTTCGATGGCGACGCGACCGCGTTCGCTACGCTCATTGGGTTCGGCGCCCAGGCGCGGCTCGCGGCGCGCATGTTCGATCTCGTCGCCGGCACCGCCACGGCGGCCGAAGCTCGGTAGGCGCAGCTTGAAGCCTCCGCCGCCGACATTGTTGCGCCCCTTATCGATCGCCTCGCCAAGCCCGCGGCCCATGCGCGCGACGCCGCGGCCGAAGCGGACATAGCCGCCGATGCCAATGCCGAGGCTGAAGTAGAGCGCGGTCAGGCCGAGCACCAGAAAGACCAGCGCCAGCAAACGGCTGAGAAGGGACGCGTCGATGCCGCCGGCGACAACGCCGATAAGGGCGCTGAGACCGGCATTGCCGTCAGATCCAACCAGGATCATGTGACCGGCCAGACCGCCGAGACCCGCGATCCACGGCCATTCCCCCGTCCCCGGCAGGGCGGCAAAGGCAGTGGCCATCAGGAGGCAGGTGAAGGGGAGCAGCAGCAGCTTCAGCCAGACCTTGGGAATGACATGTTGCCGAAGAAGGGCGAAACCCCAGGCGAGCAATGCGGCCGGCGGCACCAGCGCCGCAAGCCCCAGGCCCTGCAGCAGGAAATCGGCAAAGACCGCGCCCGGCGCACCGAACACGTTCGCCACGGGCTGGTCGGTCGCGCGATTGAAACTGGGATCGCTGCCGTTCGCGGTGAGCAGCGCCAGCAGATAGGCAAGACCGCCGAAGAGCAGCACCATGCCGAGACCTTCGAGCAAGCGGCGCTGCAGGAACTGCGAAATGCCGCCGGCGCCGCCGAGGCCCAGGCCCGCTCCACCCGGTGCCGTCGCGGCACCGCCGCCACGTGACGCGTTGGTTGCCATGCTCATCGACCTCCGCTGCTGGCCAACTTCTTGCCCGATGCCGGAATGAGCGCGCCGAGCACGCCGGCCAACCGCTCCAGGGCACCCTCGAGCTGCGCCGGTTCATAGACCAGGGCGACGCGGATGAAAGGTGCACCCGGATTGCGCCCCGCCGCATCGGTGCGCGCCATGTAACCGCCCGGCAACACCTTGATCGCCGCCTGCCGCCACAATTCCAGCGCCGCCCTTTCGCCGTCGCCGACATCGAGCCACAGGAAGAACCCGCCGCCCGGCTTCACGTTGCCGAAGACAGGTCCCAGCGCCTTCTGCGCCAGGTCGAAGCTCGCCTGATAGCGCGCGCGGTTCTCAGCCACATGGCCCTCGTCGGACCAGAGCAGGGTCGAGGCGGAGAGGATCGGCAGCGGCACGGCGACGCCGCCGTAATTGATGAGTTGCGCCTGCCGGGCGATGAACTTCGGATCGCCCGCGACGAAGCCGGAGCGCATGCCGGGAGCACTCGATCGTTTGGAGAGCGAGTGGAAGACCAGGAGATTGTCGACGCTGCCGCTCGCCTGCGCCGCTTCAATGGCGCCGGGGGGTGGCGCGCCGGTATAGATCTCGGCATAGCATTCGTCCGCGGCGATGAGGAAATCATGGCGACGGGCGAGCGCCAGCCAGCGGCGCCAGAAATCGGCCGAGGCGACGGCGCCTTGCGGGTTGGCGGGCGAGCAGAGATAGACCATCGCCGCTTCGCGAAGTAGGTCCGCCGGTACCGCGTCGGGGTCGGGCAGAAAGCCGGTCTCGGGCCCTGCCGGCAGGAAAGCTGGCTCACCGCCGGCCACCACGGCCGCGCCGGCATAGGTGTGATAGAAGGGATTGGCCATCAGCACCTTGCCCTTCCCCTTGGGGGCACCCTGCGCCACGGCGGAAAGGGCGATGTGGAACAGGGCCTCGCGCGTGCCGGAAACCGGCACCACCATCCGCTCCGGATCGATGAAGGCGCCTTCGATGCCATAGCGGCGCACCAGCCAGTCACGCACAGCATTACGGAATTCGGCGTGGCCGAGCGCCGGCGGGTACTTGCTCCACAGGGTCCGGGCGTTGGCGATGGCTTCTGTCGCGAAGGCCGGTGGCTGGAACTGGGGTTCACCGAGCGATAACAGCAAAGGCGTATTCCCGCCCCCCGGCTGCACCCCTTCCAGGAGCTTGTTCAGCCGCGTGAAGGGGTGAAACTGGGCCAGCGACTCGACGCGATCCTGATTCATTCTCGAAACCTTGGCCCTCGAGGGCAAAAAAACGAACGACTTCAATGCGCGACTCGAGCGCGACTCGGAGACGGTCGAAAGCGGTACAAATCGGCACAAGCCGGGAACGACAGTAATCTCTTAAGATTGCACCATCAAGTCCTTGTATTCACGCAGATTCCAATCCACTAGGCAAATCCCGCGCCATGATCCTGATTGGTTCCGGCTGCGTTCGATTTCGTCTCAATACGTAAATAACGGTTGATTCTGCCCTCTGGTAACGCTAACTTCGTAATAAATTCGAATAGGGAATCGCCGTGCCGAGCGTCGCCGCCATCGGGGAATGCATGATCGAATTCGCCCCGGACGGCAAGGGCGGATGGCAGATGGGTTTTGCCGGCGACACGTTCAATACGCTTTGGACGCTGCGCGCCCTGCTGCCCGCCGATTCCCGCACCGATTATGTTTCAGCCTTCGGCGATGACGATTTCTCGCGCCAGTAATTGGCATTTCTCGCGGCGCACCGGATCGGCACTGCCGACAGCCCGCATGGTGCCGGCGCCCGGCCCGGCCTCTATGCGATCACGCTCAAGGGCGCCGAGCGCAGCTTCACCTATTGGCGCGGTGATTCCGTGGCGCGGCACTTGGCCGACGATGCGGCCGCCCTGGCCCGCAGCCTTGCGGGACGCGATCTCGTCTATTTCTCCGGGATCACCTTGGCGATCTTGGCGCCAGAGGCACGGCGGATTCTGCTCGATGCGGTCGCGATCAGCCGCGGAAACGGCGCCGCCATCGCTTTCGACCCCAATTACCGCGCCCGGCTCTGGGCCAGCCGCGCGGAAGCGGCGGCGTCGATCGAGGCGGCCGCAAAGGGCGCCGACATCGTCCTCCCTACCTTCGATGATGAGCAGGCGCTCTTCGGCGATTCCGATCCGGCGGCGACACTTGCGCGGCTGCAACGCCTCGGCGTCTCCGAATGCGTGGTGAAGAACGGTGTCCGCCCGGCATTGGTGGCACACGGAACGGAGCGGCACGAGGTGCCGGCGGTGGCCGGCGTGGCCGCCGTTGATACATCCGGCGCCGGGAATGCCTTCAACGGCGCCTACCTCGCTGCCCGTCTCGCCCGCAAAGGGCCGCTCGAGGCCGCCCGCTTCGCCCATAGGATCGCCGCCCTCGCTGTCGGCGTGCGGGGCGCGTTGACGCCCGTTGACCTCCTCAGGGCGCAACTCGGCCCCGCCTAACCCTCGTTGCGGGCCTTCTGTCACGGCAAATTCATCGGATTGCGACAAAGCGGCAATGGGACGGCGCTAGTGCTGCCACATGAGCAATCTGTCCCTTACCTATTCGAGCGCCTATGACACGCGGCTGGCGCGCCTTGCAATCCGCGCCATTGAAATCGTCACCGGCCAGTTGCGCCTGAAGCGTCTTTACGACCTCTATCAGGCCGAGATGGCGGGTTCGACCGACTTCTGGGAAGCGGCGATGCGCCTGCTGCAGCTTGAACTGCAATACGACGCGGCGAAGCTCAAGCAGATCCCGGCGAGCGGCCCCCTGGTCATCATCGCCAATCATCCGTTCGGCCTGGTCGATGGCTTGCTGATCGGTCATCTCGCCAACCGGGTGCGCAGCGACTTCAAGGTGCTGACCAACGCCCGCCTCTATCCGCCGGATGCGGCCATCCAGAACTTCATCCTGCCGATCGATTTCGATCCGGGCCCGGAAGCGCAGGCCACCACGCTGAAGACCCGCGCCATCGCCCGCGAACATCTGGGCAAAGGCGGTTGCCTCATCGTCTTCCCGGCAGGCGGTGTCGCCACGACACCGACACCCTTTGCCCGCCAGGCGGTCGACCTCGACTGGAAACCCTTCACCGCGCGCCTCATCCACATGGCACGCGCCGATGTGGTGCCGATGTTCTTCCACGGCCAGAACAGCCGCCTCTTTCAGATCGCGAGCCATATCAGCATGACCGCACGCCTGGCGCTGCTGCTGCATGAGGTCGCCAACAAGATCGGTGGCGCCTTCCGCGTCACCATCGGCGAAGTGATCCCTTACGGCGAGATCGGCAGCCTGCGCGATCCGCTCGAGCTTAGCCGCCATCTGCGCCAGCGCACGGAATGGCTCGGCAATCCCTCGACCCGGCCTGGGGCCAGCGGCATCATCGCCTAGGAGCGTGCGCCACCGTCAGGCCGCGTGCCGTTTGCCTTCCTTGCGATCATAATAGCGCATCATCCACGGCACGAACCAATTGTTGCCACGATAGAAAGGCACGGTCGGGAAATGCTGGTCGGCGAAGACCGACTTCACCGATCCCGGCGCCAGGACGCGTTGCGCCAGCAATCGGCCGAAATGCGACCCCATCGGCAGGCCGGCAAAGCAATAACCGACGGCGTAGTGAACGCCGTCCTGGGTTCCCATATGCGGCAGCAGATCGAAGGTCGCGGCGTCCGCAGGTGAGGCCTCCCTCCCGCGCATGCGC
>CAZUAL010000080.1:5531-13736 GCA_964618305.1 uncultured Dongia sp.
GATCGAAGGTCGCGGCGCAGCGTCCGGTCCAGCTGTGCGACAGGCCGACATCCTTGAGGTCGGGGAAGGTTGATTTCAGTTCCGCCAGCAGGCGCCGTCCCATTGTGATGGGATCGCTGCGTGTGCCCGTCTTGCCGGTATAAAGGATGCGGCTGCCATCGGGCGCGCGGCGGATCGCATCGACATTCATGAAGCTGTCGATATAGGTGCGGTCGTTGGGCAGCAGCTGATCGATCAACGCCGTCGGCAAGGCCTTCGTCGCCATCTGCCAGGCGTCGAACGGGATGAGGCGCCGCTGCAGCCAGGGAAAAAGTCCACCCGTATAGCCGTTGGTGGCGAGAATGAGATCGCGCGCCTTGACCGGACCGCGCGCTGTCTTGAGCGCGAAACCGCCGTCGCCGCGCACGAAGGACTCGACCGGCGTGAAGGGATGCAGGCCGATGCCCGCCGCCTGCGCCGCGCGCACAAGCCCCGCGTGATAGAGGCCGGGATGAATGGAAGCAAGATCCGGCAGTACCACACCGCCGACAAAGCGCGGACTGCCGATTTCGCGCGACAGAGACCCCTTCTCCAGGATCTCGAATGGCGAGCCCAGATGGCGATAGCGCAGATCATATTCGCGCTTCAGATCTTCGAACTGGCCTGCCGTCTCAGCCAGCACCAGGCGCCCGTGGACATTGAAGGCGCAGTCGATCCGGTACTCCGCGACCGTGTCCGCCACCGCCTGGAACGCCGCCTGCATTTCTCGGTAGGTGGCGACCGCCTGTTCGGGCCCCTTCGCCTTCAGGATATCGCCGAAGGAATATTTGAGCGTGCGCCCGACGAAGCCTGAATTGCGGCTGGAGGCACCGATGCCGATCTCCTCGCTGTCGAAGACCGCGACACTGCGCCCCACCTCGGCAAGCTTCAACGCGGCGATGAGTCCGGTATAACCCGAGCCGACGATGGCGACATCGACCTTGGCCGGCGCCTCCGAGATTGCGATGCTGGGGCGGGGTGCCGCTTCCCACCAATAGGGATCGGTCTTGAACGCGTTCGTCACTTGCCTTGCCTCGCTTCCTTGTCCGCCTTCAGCCAGCGGAAAAGCTCCTTCATCCGCTTGGCGCGCAATTCGCCCGCATCGCGCTTCGACCAATCGTAGACGCCCGGCATGCCGTCCTTCTTGAGAAGGGCCGCAACTTTCTCCGGAGCCTGGCTGGCGGTGGAGAGATCGGGAATGAGCGAATTGCCGAAGCTCACCATGGTGGCGAGCCCGCCGATATCGGCCGATTCAATGGGCCCGGTAATGTCGATGCGCCGGCCGAACGAGGCCTTAACCACGGCATCGATCGCCTCGGCCGAGGCGATGCCATCGGCCCACAGCGCCCAAGCCTCGCGCAGCAGGGCGAATTGCAGGCGGTTGCCGATGAAGCCTTTGACTTCCTTCTCGATGACGACCGGCTCCTTGCCGGTGCCGCGCACCAGAGCCACCGTGCGGGCAAGTATCTCCGGTGCGCAAAAGGGGCCACCGCAGATCTCGACCAGCGGGATGAGTTGCGGCGGATACCAGAAATGGGTCGCGATCACGCGTTCGCGGCGCTTCACATTGGCGATGAGGGCGCTCGCCGGCTGGCCGCTCGACGAAGCCAGGATCGTGTCGCTGCCGCAGAGCGCGTCGAGCTCGCCGAAGATCTTGAGCTTCAGCGGGATATCCTCGGTGACCGCCTCGATCACCAGCGCCGTGTCTCTAGCGGCGGCGATGTCGGCGCCGGTCGCGATGCGCGCAAGCGCCGCTTCCGCCTCGGCGCCGGTGATAAGGCCGTTGGCCGTGAAGTCCGCGAGGCTGGCGCGGATCTTTTTCTTGGCATCATCCAGGCTCGCCAGATTGCGCCCGATCATCGCGACCGGATGACCGGCTGACGCGAAGACCTGCGCAACGCCATGACCGATGATGCCGTTGCCGATGACGGCAATCTTCTCCGTACCCATTCCAGCCTCCTGCACTTTTTCATTTGTGCAGGAGGCTAGGCTAGGTCATGTCAGCTGGTCGAGTGGAATTTTAGCTGGCGCGCACCTCGGCGATGAAGCCTTCAACCTCGCGGTTGAGGGTCTTCGCCTGTTCCGCCATCATCTCGGCGGCGCTGAGCACGCCCGCCGCCGTGTCGCGGGCGGAACGGACGGCGTCTTCGACACCGTCGATATTCTGCCGGACCGATTGCGTGCCGCCGGACGCCTGCTGCGCGTTGCCGGAGATTTCACGTGTCGCGGCCGATTGCTCCTCGACCGCCGCGGCAATCGAGCTCGAAATCTCGTCGATCCGCTCGATCGTGCCGGTCACCGACGCCATGGCCTTGGCCACGTCATTGGTCGAACCTTGGATGGCCTGGATTTCGACGGCAATGCCTTCGGTGGCTTTCGCGGTCTGGTTGGCGAGCGACTTCACTTCCGACGCCACCACGGCAAAGCCCTTGCCGGCTTCACCGGCGCGTGCTGCTTCGATGGTAGCATTGAGCGCCAGGAGGTTCGTCTGCTCGGCGATCGCGGTGATCAGTTTCACCACTTCGCCGATGCGTTCGGAAACGACGACGAGGTTCTTCATCGTCTCGTTGGCCTTGCCGATCTCGCCCACCGCCTCGCGCGCGACGGTCGAGGACGTGGCGACCTGGCGGCTGATCTCGCTGATCGAGGCAGACAATTGCTCGGCCGCCGCCGCCACGGCATCGACACTGCCGGAAGCATTGTTGGTTGCACCCGAGGCTTCGCCGATGCGGCTGGTAGCACTCTCCGCAACTTCCGCCATCGACTGGGCATGGCTTTGGAGTTGCTGCGCGGATTTGGTGACGCTGTCGACGACGCTCTTGACCGAGCGCTCAAAGCCGTCGGCCAGCGCCTTCATCGCCGCCTTCTTCTCCTCTTCCGACCGCGCGGCGGCGAGCTTCTGCTGTTCCTCAAGGCGGAGCTTTTCCTGCTGCCCTTGCTTCAGCACCTCGACCGATCGCGCCAATTCACCGATTTCATCACCACGCTCGGCACCCTTGACCTCGGCGGTGAAGTCACCATGCGCCACGTCGCTCGTGACCTTGGCCAAGGCGACGATCGGTTTCGCCACCCGGCTGCCGACCCATGCGAACATGATGGCACCAAGGATCAGCGCAATGATGACGATGATGACAATCGTGTAGATGAGTTCATTGGCCTCCGCGAGAACAGTCGCAATCGGCACTTCGACGACCAAGGTCCATACTTCCGACGGCCCGGCGAAGCTGATCGGCGCGAAGACATAGAAATTGCCGCTGGCGGCATCCTGCACCAGGGTCGGTTCAGTCGCCTTGCTGGCGATGAAAGCGTCATACATCGCCTTCAGACCCTTCTCAGGCGCGAACTCCTCCGTCTTTTGAACTTCGGCGCCGCTGGCGTCCTTGACCATGACCGGCACATCTTTGCCTTCGGCGTTCTTTTCCGTAACGACCTTGACGGCGACGGTCTGCCCCAAGCGATCTGCATTCGGCACCGCCGCCCAGATGCCACCGGAACTCAGCAGCATGACCCGGCCGGTATCCATTGGCGTGATCTTGCCAAGCTCTTCCGTGAGCTTGGTCATCTTCATGTCGATCGTTGCGATACCGAAGCCTTTGCCGTCGGCGATCAAGGGTACGCTTACCGTCGACATCAGCACGTCAACTTGTTCGATTGGATATATGTACGGGTCGGTCAGCGTTGTGCGCATGTTTTTAAGCGGAACGAGATACCAGCCCTCGATTCCAGCCTCGACCGTCATGATGAGAGGATCGACACCAACGGTTCCATCGGACTTGTTGTAATAGTAGGGCACGAACCGTCCTTCCGCATCCTGCTCCGGCGCGATCCCCTTGAAGGCGGCGTCGTTATTGTCATAGCCGTTCGGTTCGAAAGCTACAGTGGTGCCGGCATAGTCGGGCTTGGAGTCGATGATCGGAACGACGAGCCCCTGAATCGCCGTGCGCGGCAGGCCGCTCTTCTTGCCGCCTTCGACAGCGCGGCCAATCGTCTCCGCGACATCGACGGCTGGCTGAATGAAACCGGTCACTTGCCGTGCCGTGCCTTTGGCAATCTCCGTGAGCTTGGCAGCTGCATCATCCTTCGCCTGGTCGTAGGCCATCCACCCGGCAACGCCGCCTGCACCCAAAATTCCTATCAACAGAACAGCGATGCCGGACAGCATCACGCGTGCACGCAGGCCGAGACGGCCACTCTTTGAGCTTGTCGACATGATCTCTCCCCAGAAGTATCGTGTCCTAGGTTCGGGTAAGATGCTTAATTCAGTGTTAATGGGGCGAAATGCCCGGCGGTTTGCCGGGATTACCGCTTTATGCGCCGGTTGCACCTGCGATCTGTGGCGCCCTGTCGTGATTTCAACGGTCGCGGCGGCGGACGATTGTCGCTTCCCTTGTTACCGATCCGTGACTGACCGCCGCTCGATTTTCTGTACCGGCGTTCGACAAGCGGTTGGGCCGGACGATTCCGACGGCAAGCGACAGGACAAAGACGATCCCGAACGCAATTGCGGCTACGATCGCCGGCATCGATGCGGCGCGCATCCAGGCATCCATTGATGCCGGTGCATAAGGCTGGCGAACGATAATTGTCCAGACATCTTCCACGGAATCGAATGCGACGCGATTGAGGATGAAGACCGCACCGCCCTTTGCAGCAGTAAAGCGGAAAGGCTCTGTCTCATCGGCTGATCTCGACGCGGTCAGCGCTTCGCTGATATCTGCCTCTTCCTGCTGCGCCACCGCTCCCTCTGCGTCGCTCAGCAGTTTCGTTCCAATACGCTGCGCATCCGGGTGGAAGATCAGGGATTGATCGCCGGCCAGCAGCATCACCTCTCCCGTTTCGGGACTGCTCAGATTGGCGAGGTCGTGCTGCAAATCCTTCAGCGTGAAGTCGATCGTCGTCACGCCGAACGTGTGGCCTTGTGAAACCAATGGCACGCTGATCGTTACCATGAACATGTCGACACCATTGATCGGATAGACGTAGGGATCGGTCAGATAGGGCTTGCCACTGCGCAGGGGAGGCAGATACCAGCCTTCGATACCGGCTTCGACCGTCATGATCAGCGGGTCGATGCCGACGGTGCCGTCACTCTTATTGTAATAGTAGGGAACGAAACGGCCGGAACTGTCGTTCTCCAGGCCCTCCGCTTTGAATTCGGCATCGCGGCCGTCAAAGCCGTTCGGCTCGAAGACGACGGCGACACCGACATATTCCGGTCGCAGCTGGGCGGTCGGTACGGCGAGACCGCGGATGATCTCCCGCCCGCTGCCGGATTCCTTGGCGCGCCGGACCAACCCTGCCAGGTTGACCGCTTCATCGATCGTCGAGCCAACATAGTTCCGCACGAGGTCGGATGCTTCGCGCGCGGTCGCCAGCGCTGCCGGCTCCTGCTCGGCCTCGAGTTGCGAGCGGGCGGCGTAGGCACCGAGGAGGATGATCGCCAGCAGCAGCAGGGTGAAAAGGGGCGGATTGAACCGGCCTTCGGAACGCTGTTGTACGGAAACTGCCACGCCGGTATCCACATCGCCAAATGGTTGCAGGCTTGCGAGTAGATACCGGCCGGCCTTTGCCGTCAATCACGCCCGGCGCAGGGGATCAACGATGCTGCGGATCAACGATGCTGCGGATCAGAGATCGAGCTGCTTGGTTTCGCCGCTCAGTTCGCAGGCACCACCGGGCGCGCCGCTCTCATCCTGCGAATTGTGCCAAATCGAGGGAAGGAAGAGCGGCTTGTTCTTCTTGATCGGCGCGTTCGCGACCAGGCGCACTTGCTTGCCGTCCTTGGCCTGTGAATAGACCACGCCGAGGCCGTAGAGCGTCGCACTCTCATCTTCCCATGTCAGGCGCAGCAGCGTAACGTCGCGGCCCTTCTCGTCCTTCCCCGCCCAGGTCGCGACCTGCGGCAGGTTCTCCGGCTTGCCCGTGCCCTTTTCGACCTTGCCGTCGAGGCTGATGCCGATCTGGTGATAGAGACGCGGCGGCGCGACGAAATCGTCACCTTCGGGCGGTTCGCCTTCCGTCGCCGTCCAGATTTCGACATGGGGTGCCTTGATCCATGAAGCGCCGGCCGCCGCCTTGATTGCCGCCGCGGCCAGCGGATCGCGCACTTGGATGAGGACCGACTTGGTCGTCTCGGCGATGACGCGGAGCTCCGCCGCCTCGTCCGCCGCGGCCGGCTCGCCATAGATCAGGAAACCCTTGCCGCCGTCGCTGGTGAGCGAGAGGCTGCAGGAACCGAGAGTCGTTCCCACCGCCAGCGGCGGGGCATCGACGTCGAACGGCATCGGCACGGCGTAGCCGGCGACAATTTGCGGCGCCGGCTCGGGCACGAGCGGCTTCGTGAAATCCGCGACGATCTCGGGGCAGCCGATCTCGGCATTCGACCAATCATCGCGGGGTGCGGGGGCATAGGCGCGCGCCTCGAGCGTCGTGCGGTCGACACTCATGAGTTCGCCCGTGTTCGGTGCGGCATCGTGGTAGGAGCAACTGGTCTCGGCAATGAGGCGCAGCGGCGAAAGCTGGAAGGTCTTCGAGAAGTCCCATCGCCAGGCCGAGCCGCCGGATTGCGTATGCGTCAGCCGGTTGTCGCCAATGCCGATCTCGTCACTGCCGACACCCGCGGCGCCGTGACCGTCGTTGCAGAGCGGCAGGAGCTTCACGGGCTTGGCACTCTCGGCCACCAGCCAGATCTCGCGGCCGCCATCGCGCTTCTCCTCGCCACCTTCCAGCGCCTCGTCGGTCGACATGCAGCCTTCTTCGGGGAAGTAGGCCGGGAGATCCTCCTTGCCCAGCACGATGTCGACAATCTGGAGACGCTCACCCTTCTCGCCCTTGCCGGCATCGGTCACGGAGATGATTTTGCAGGTCGGCCGGTCATAGCAGATCTCCTTCTGGTCGGCCGGTGCGAGCTGCTGTGCAAGTTCCTGGGCCAGCACGGCCGCCGGCAACATGGCGGTCGGCAGGGCAGCGCTGAATGCCAGCAGGGAACTGGCGGCGAATGCGATGCGGTTCAAGATATGGTCCCCTCGGAAGCAATGAATGTGTGGCAGTGACTTTGTCGTCGGTACGGTCCGGGTCATCCGGTCGAGGCCGGCGCCCGGAGCAGGTTCTCGGCGAGTGCCAGATCGTCCGGCGTGTTCGCGTTGAAGAATGGGTCGACCTTGCCGCCGGGGAGGTTCACGGAACCCGGGAAGTTCGCGACTGCCGTGCGATGGCGGTCACAGAAGGCCTCGACCCGCCGCAGGCCCTCCAGGGCGACGGCCCGGCGCAGATCCTGGCGCAAGGCGACGCGCCACAGACCAATGACTGGGTGCTTGCGCCCGTTGCTCTCGGCAATCGCGATATCGGCGCCAGCCTCGATGGCGTCCGCAAGGCGCGCGACCAGATCGGCGGGCAGGAACGGACAGTCGCAGGAACAACTCAGGATGAAGGGGGTGCCCGGCCGCTCCTTCGCTGCCCATTCGAGGCCCGCCAGAATACCGCCCAGGGGCCCTGGCTGTCCTGCGACGGCATCGGGTATGACCGGCACCCCGAACCGGACGAACCGGCCCGGATCACCATTGGCGTTGATGACGATCTCCCGCACCTGGGCCTGCAGGCGATCGATGACATGCGCCAGCAACGGCCGCCCGGCCAATCTGACGAGACCTTTGTCGCCGCCACCCATGCGCGATGCCTTGCCCCCGGCCAGGAGAATGGCGGGGATCGACATAGCCGAAGTACCGTCAGGTCTTTTCCGCGTGAGCATGGCGCGAAATTAACACGCGGGCGGCGTTCCGGTTAACAAGTCTGATGGTGCCAGCGGCCTGCTGCGCGCTGTGACGGCAGATGACGAAACGCGCCGGCCCAGGGGTCAACCCGGGACCGGCGCGTTTGCCGGAGAGAGGCCGTTGCGGTGCCGGGATGTGACCGGCGCCGCGAAATGGGATCAATCGTCCGAATTTTCTTTTTCGCCGCCCGCATCCATCATGGCGCCGGCAACGAGACCTGCATTGGCGCGGATCTTCTGTTCGATCTCGTTGGCGACGGCCTGGTTGTCGCGCAGGAACTGCTTGGCATTCTCGCGGCCCTGGCCGATGCGCTGGCCACCATAGGAGAACCAGGCGCCCGACTTCTCGACCACCCCGGCGGCGACGCCGAGATCGATGAGTTCGCCGGTCTTGGAAATGCCCTCGCCATACATGATGT
>CAZUAL010000081.1:0-10354 GCA_964618305.1 uncultured Dongia sp.
GATCGATTGCGTCGAGATTTCGCCAGGGGCAGCCGGGCAAAAGCTCACCGTAAATTTGTTTGTATAAAAACAAATCCGCCGGCGCGAAGGCCGGCGGCAAGTTAGACAGGGAGGCATGAAACTGGATCGGAGAGATCCAGGAGAGGAAGAACGAGGTTCTTCCTGGCTGCCAAAATAGGTCCTTCGCGTGAACAAACGGTTAACGCGAAAAACTTTTTTCGGGGACAATTTTCCTGAACGGCCATTCAGGATTTGAACAGGCTTTCAGCCGCGGCGAGGTGCTTTTTCTTCTTGGCCATGTCGGCCTCGACCCGGGCGATCTCTTCCCTCAGGTCCTCGATATAGGCGGCAAGTTCCTCGACCCCCATCGGCTCCAGGTTCCGCTTTTGGGGCTTCTGCTTCCTGGGCTCCAGATCATCGATGTCCATGGGGGCCTCCTTTGTTCCTTGGGCGGGAGTTTAGCGGCGGGCCTTGCCAATTGCCATCACGGGCGGCTAGGTCGGGGCACCAGACAATGAGGATGACGCCATGAGCTCAGTGCCGACCCAAATGACCGCCATCGAAATCGCCGGCTTCGGTGGACCGGAGGTGCTGAAGCCCGCCACGCGCCCGGTGCCGCAGCCGGGACCGGGCGAGGTGCTGATCAAGGTGGCGGCGGCCGGCGTCAACCGGCCCGACGTGCTGCAGCGCCAGGGGGGCTATGCCCCCCCGCCGGGTGTCTCGGACCTGCCGGGCCTGGAAGTGGCTGGCGAAATCGTTGCCGCCAATGGGGATGTCGGCCCCTGGCGCGTCGGCGATAAGGTGACGGCGCTGGTGGCGGGCGGCGGCTATGCCGAATATTGCACGGCGCCGGCGCCGCAATGCCTGCCCGTGCCGAAGGGCTTTGACATGATCCATGCGGCGGCCCTGCTGGAAACCTTCTTCACGGTCTGGACCAACGTCTTCGAGCGCGGCGCCCTCAAGGCGGGGGAGACGTTCCTGATCCATGGCGGTTCCAGCGGTATCGGCACGACGGCGATCCAACTGGCGCACCAGTTCGGCGCCAAGGTGATCGCCACAGTGGGCAGCGAGGAAAAGGCGCAGGCGTGCCGCGATCTGGGCGCCGATCTCGCCATCAATTACCGTAAGTCGGATTTCGCCGCCGACGTGCTGGCCGCGACGGGCAAAAAAGGCGCCGATCTCATCCTCGACATGGTGGGCGGCGACTACATCAACCGCAATCTCTCCTGCCTTGCCGTCGACGGGCGGCTCGTCTTCATCGCCTTCCTGCAAGGGGCGAAGGCCGAGGTCAATTTCGCCCAGGTCATGATGAAGCGGCAGACCATCACCGGCTCGACCCTCCGCCCCCGCTCGGTCGCCCAGAAGGCGGCGATCGCCGAGGCGCTCAGGGCCCGGGTCTGGCCGCTCCTCGATGCCGGCAAGGTCAAACCCGTGCTCTACAGGACCTTCCCGCTTGCCGAGGCCGCCGAGGCGCATCGCCTGATGGAAACGAGCGCTCACACCGGAAAGATCGTCCTGACGGTCTAAGCCCCTCTTTTCAACCGCTTAGCGGGCGAAAATGGGCCGGGGGCAAAGATTGTCCTTGGCTTCATTGGGGGCGAAATGGTATTTGCTTGCCCTGAGGGCCAGGATCGGCGCGCCCGGTTTTTGCGCCACGGCCGTTTTTCCAACATGGTCAAGTCATTGCTTGACCGCCCGACGGGGTTGCCGCCCCGTTGGCGAAGAGGAGTAGTCATGACTCAGATTTTGATGCCCAAGGCCACTGCCGTCTGGCTCATTGAGAACACCGCGTTGAGCTTCGACCAGATCGGCGAGTTCTGCGGCCTGCATCCCCTGGAAGTGCAGGGTATCGCCGATGGTGAGGTGGCGATCGGCATCGTCGGGCAGGACCCGACCGCGAACGGCCAGCTCACCGCGGAAGAGATCAAGCGCTGCGAGGGCGACGTCAATGCGCGCCTGCAGATCGCGAAGTCGAATATCCCGCAGCCGCTGACCCGCACCAAGGGCCCGCGTTACACGCCGGTCTCCAAGCGGCAGGACAAGCCCGATGCCGTGGCCTGGCTCATCCGCCACCATCCGGAACTTTCCGACGCGCAGATCTCGCGCCTCATCGGCACGACCAAGCAGACCATCGCCGCGATCCGCGACCGCACGCATTGGAACACGGCGAACCTGCGCCCGCGCGATCCGGTGCTGCTCGGTCTCTGCACCCAGACCGATCTCAACGCCGCCATCCTCAAGGCGCGCAAGGCCGCCGGGAAGCCAGCGACCCTCGATCCGCTCCCCGGTCATGAAATTCCGGACGAGCATGCGCACGAGCCGATGGCTGACGAACAGAGCAGCCAGTCGCGCTGGGGCGATCTTTCGGCGCTGTTCCCGACGAAGAACTGATTATCGTCTCATTGAGGCGATCCAAGCGCCGCTGCCTGCAAGGGCAGCGGCGTTTTGCGTTATGGCGCAAGTTTTGCCGCACGATGACTATTGATCGGTGTCAAGTGGGGGCAAGAATGTAGGCGTAGTCTTCGTGTGCTTCGTGCCACGCAATCCAGGAGGCCGCCATGCGCTGTTGGATATTGGCTCTTACGATCTTGCTCTTCACCTTCGCCACTCCCGCTCACGCCCAGCAGGGCCAGCCGCAGATGATGGGGCCCGGCTACGGCTACGGCATGATGGGCAATGGCATGATGGGGAATGGCGGCATGATGATGGGCAGCCGCCATATCGAAGGCCGGCTCGCGTTCCTGAAGACTGAGTTGAAAATCACCAAGGACCAGGAACCCAAGTGGCAGGCCTATGCCGACGCACTCCGCGCCAACGCGGCAGCGATGCAGGACCAGATGGACGCGATGATGGCGAACGGCGGCTGGGGCGGCATGATGGGCCAAGGAATGATGAGCCAGGGAATGATGGGCCAGGGAATGATGGGCCAGGGAATGATGGGCCAGGGAATGATGAATAGTGGCCAATTCAAGCCCCTGAGCGTGCCCGATCATTTCGCCTTCGCCGAGCAGCACATGCAGGCGCGCCTGGAGATGCTGGAGAAACTCAAGGGGCCGACGATGGCGCTTTACGATGCCCTCAGCGCCGAGCAGAAGAAGATCGCGGATGAACTCCTTAGCGGCCCGATGGGAATGATGTAGCGGGGCGGCTGCTAGGCGCTGCCTTCGTGTCGATTCTTCTGGTGTCTTGATGTCGATGCGAAGAGCGCCAATGCCAGCCCTACATTGACGAGGGCGCCGATGACGACGCAGCCCAATGCCGTTTCGGCGCTCCAATGTTCGATCAGGAACGCGCCGATCGAAGGTGCCGCGGCTTGTGCAAAGAGGCTTGGGCGGGCGAGGCGCCCCATGATTGGCGCATAGTCGGCCGGCCCGAACAGCGAAAGCGGCAAAGTGGCCCGGGCGATCGATTCCAGACCGATGCCCGCACCGTAGAACACGAGCGCCACCGCGATGATGGGGAAGCCTGCCCAGAGCAGCCCAAGGCCCAGGGCGACGCTCATCACAGAGGCAATCTTGGTCCAGATCGGATGATGATACTTGCCGATGAGACTTTCGATGAACCGCGCGCCGACCTGCGACGGGCCCACCAGCGTGCCGAAAGTGACGGCGGCGGCGAGTGACACGCCGCCCGCTTGCAGGATGGTGAGTAGATGCACCGAGATGACGGTCGATAGCATCGCGGAAAGAAGGATCGTCGTCGCCAGCAGCAGATAGAGACCGCGTCCGGGTTTCAGCCGTGGCTGGGCCTTTGCTTCGCCCGCCGGCTCGGGCTCGGCCGCATCGCGCGGTTCCTTGGGCAATGCGAAGAGGTAGAGTGGCAGCGTGATCAAGAGGTGGATCGCGATATAGCCCGCGCAGGCGCCGCGCCAGCCGAAATGCTCGACGAAGAAGGCGGAGAGCGGCCAGCCCAGCGTACTTGCAAAGCCGCCGAAGAGGGTGAGCGTCGTGATGAGCTGCCGCGCCCCGTGGCCATACATGCGCCCCAGTGTCGAGAAGGCCGGATCGTAGAGGCCCGCCGCCATGCCGAGCCCCATGATCACCCAGGCGGCGACGAAGACGATGATATTGGGAGCAAGCGCCATGATTCCGAGGCCGAGCGCGAAGAGGAGGCTGCTCGCAATGAGGACCGGGCGGCCACCGCGCTCCTTGATGACGCGGCCGATGAAGGGTGCCGCGAAACCGGCGGCGAGCAGCCCCAGTGACAGGCCGCCGACGATCCACGAGAGCGACCAGCCGGTATCGCGTGCAATGGGCTTCGCGAGAACCGCCGGCAGGTAATAGGTGGAGCCCCAGGCGAGGATTTGCGTCACCCCAAGGACGGGTACGACGATGCGGGGGGAACGCCTGCGGTCGGGCCGCGCGGCGCCGGGTGTGGTCAACGCGAATCTCCAGGCTTGGGCATGGGCGGTGGACATCCTGGCTTGCGTCTTCTGCACCGCGCAAGACACGCGAAATATTTTAGTGTTGACTTAATTAAGTGATTCGTGAAATAAAATCGGCATGGACGTTTTCGCAGCCCTTTCCGATCCGACCCGCCGCGCCATCGTTGAATTCCTGGCGCAGGGGGAGAAATCCGCCGGCGCCATCACCGGGGCTTTCGACCTCACCGCGCCGGCTATTTCGCAGCATCTCAAGGCACTGAAGTCAGCCGAGCTGGTGACGGTCCGTGTCGACGGGCAGCGCCGCATCTACAGCCTCAACCCGGTGGGGCTCGAGGCGCTCGACGGCTGGCTCGATCGCACGCGGCGCTTCTGGCGTGGGCGGCTCGATGATCTGGAGCGCGCGCTGCACGAGGATGAACGGCGCAAGGGCGATGCGCGTGGAAAACCGAAAGGCAAAGGAGCATCCAAATGACGACCCAACTGACTGCCGGCACGAAGGAACGGCACGGCGTGATCACCGAGGCGGGCACGATCGTTTTTGAGCGCCTGTTGCCGGGGCCCATCGAGCGGGTGTGGGATTACCTCACCGATTCCGAGAAGCGCGGCAAATGGCTGGCGACCGGACCGCTCGACCAGAAGCCCGGCGGCAAGATCGAACTCTTCTTCCGGAACGGCGACCTGTCGCCGGTCAAGGAGCCGACACCGGAGCGCTTCAAGGGCATGGAAAAAGGTGTGACCCTTCGTTGCGAAGTGACCGAATGCCGGAAGCCCAATCTGCTGAGCTTCCTGTGGGGCGATGACGGATCGGAAGTCACGTTCGAACTGGAAATGCAAGGCAAGGACGTGCTGCTGCGCCTCACGCACCGGCGCCTGCCAAGCCGCGCCATGGCGCTCAATGTCGCCGGCGGCTGGCACACGCATCTCGGCATCCTCATCGATCATCTGGGCGGCAAGGCGACGCGGCCCTTCTGGTCCAACTTCCTCAGCGTCTACGAAGAGTACGAAGCGCGCATTCCGGGGTGATGAATGCAAGGGGAGTTCGGCTTTCGCGCACAGCCAGTTCGCGGCCGCCGGATCAGAACAGATCTATGTCCTTCGTATCGAATACCGGCCGTTTCGGCCGGAACTTTCGGGACATGAGGATCATCAGCGGGGCGGAGAGACCACCGATCGCCGCACCAAACCCGAGCAATTGGGGGTTCAGGTCCCAGGGAGGAAACCATCCCAGGTCCAAGTTCGAGCTGATTGCGAGCCAAAGCGGCGTGCTGGCCGCGCCGAGTGCTGTGCCAAGGATGTAGATCGCCCTCTCGGACGTTCCTTTGAGGTGGAGTAGGGCGACGCCAAGGCCCACGATGGCAGCGGGTGCGCCACCGATCGAGAAAGCGTAGGCATATCCGATAAGCAAGAAGAGACTCATTATCAGCGCTGAAGCGAACATCAGCGCGTCTGCGGGGCCAGCGACAAATAGAATGCCCGCGACAAGCACCAGCATGCCTGCGAGCGGCCCGACCAAGCAAAACAGCAGAAGATGGGCAACAACGGTGCGGGGCCAGGATCTCAAGACATTTCCTCCAAGCCGCTCGTGGCTCTTTCCCAAAGCCGCAATCGGCCAATGCGAGTTTCTACATTGGCTTGCGGCTTCCCTGTCGGCAATGCGGTGTCAGTTTTCCCAGCGCGTCGGGCTATTTTGAGGCTGAAAAGCGGCAACAAGGCGCTATTCCGGGACCTTGCGCCAGCAGGTCTGTGCGCGCGGTCATAGCGGGAGGGATGCAGACAGGGTAGTTTGGCGGCAACCAAAGCCACCGCGAACCCTGAGGAGCCTTCCCATGCGGCCGCTTCGCCTGATGATGTGTTTCGGCCTGATCCTGGGCCTTGCCGCTTGCTTCGTGCAGCACCCGCAGCCGATCGGCGAAGCCGTATCGGTCGACAAGGGGGAATGGAGCGGTTCCTGGGTCGCCGCGCCCAATCGCGACGGCGAGGAGCCGGGTTTCTTCCGCGCCACCGATGTGGACCCGGAACAGGGTGTGTTCGATCTGGCCGAGGCCGATGCCGACGGCAATCCCACCAGCGAGCCGATGGAGATGCGCCTGCGCCAGGTCGGCGCGCAGCGCTTCCTCGATGTCCGCGACAAGAAGGGGGAAGGGCCCTGGATGCTGTTCGTGGTGGAAGAGGCGAGTGCCGAGAAGATCGTGCTCGCTTGGAAACCGGCCGCCAAGCCGTTCGAGGCGGCGATCGCCCGGGGCGATTTCAAGGCCAAGCTCAAGAAGACGGCGGTGGGTGATGTCGAGGAGATCGCCTTTTCGGACCTTGATTCGGCCGAAGCTGACTATCTGGCCAAGAATTGGCGCGATCTTTTTGTCGCCGAGCGCATCGTCCTGAAACGTATGGTTGTGGCCGACTGATGAACCCATTTACGGCACTCGATGCACAAATATGCAGAATACAGCAAGCACCCAGCCATTTTGGGTTGTTTTAGCTCTGCATTCCTAAATCTGCAGACATTTCCCGATTTTATGTTAGGATTCCCTTTAGTCTCATTCGTGTAAAATTTTAGTCGTATTGTTCCTTAGGAACGAATGACGCGGCTCGGGGGCCGAATGGGGATTATTGAACGTTCGTCACAGATCGATGTCTCGGTCATCAAGGACATGGGCGATCTGATGCAGGCCATGGCAATCCGCTCGGCGGTCTTCGTCGGCGAGTATGGCTGCGCGCATGACGAGGAATTCGACGGCAACGATTTCAGCGCCACCCATATCATCGCCAAGGTCGGCGGCGAGCCGGCGGGCACGATGCGCCTGCGCTATTTCGCCGATTTCGTGATTCCGGAACGCCTTGCCGTCCTGCCCGCCTTCCGCAAAAGCCGTTATGGCGAGCGGGGTGTCGCCTACGCGCTGGCGACCTTCGGCTTTCGCCTTGCCCGCATGAAGGGTTACCGCAAGTTCATCGGCTATTCGGTCGTCGGGCTGGAGCAATTCTGGGAACGGGTGGCCAAGGCATCCGGCGGCAAGGTCGACCGCTTCGGCGACCATCCGATCGAATGTTCCGGTTCCACCTGTGTGGGTGTCTTCGGTTCGCTGGAGCCGATGCCGGGCGCCATCCATCCGCGCGAGCATCACGATGTGCTGACCGCCTGCGAGGCCAAGATCCCGCAGCACGTCATGCAGAAGGCGGAGATGCTGCAATCCAAGCCGAGCGACGCGCTGCTTGCCGAGCTGTCGCATCCCACCCGCCGCGCGACCGACCGCCGGCAGGAAAACCGCATCGGCCTCGAAGGCTTTCTTGGCCAGGACCAGCGTTTCGTGGAGCGGCGCATGGGCGACCGGCGCATGGCGGACCGCCGTGCCGGCGACCGGCGCACGGGTGATCGCCGTTCTGCCGCCCAGGCGGAGCATCTGCTGGCGGCGGCAGCCCCAGCCGCTTAGGGTCGGCTTAGTCCCCGTTCTTCGCCGGGATGCCGGCGAGCGCCTTTTCCAAAGCTTCGAAGGGCAGCAGCACACAGTCGCGGCGCGACTTGGCGGCTTGCACCGGTGTGAAAATCGCCAGCGCCGGTTCTGGCGCCGCAGCACCTTCCTTCATCATGCGACGCATCGCGCCGGCAAGGGAACTGGCATCGGCGGCCGTCTTTCCCGGCGCCCATTCGGCGATGCTGGCTGCCGCTGCCGCGCATAGGAGGCAGCCTTTCACCTCGTGACCGACCTGGAGTATCTTCGCGTCCTCAAGCTGAAGATCGAGCGTTACCCGGTCGCCGCAGAGCGGATTGTCGAGCCGCGCGCTCACGGTGGCATTGCCGAGCCGCCCCTCTCCGATGCCGGAGCGCGCCTTGGCGACGAGTGCCTCGTGATAGAGGGCGTTGCTCATGACTATCCCTCCGTCCCGGCAGCGGCGAGGAGCTGCTGATAGGCTTCCGGCGTATCGACATCCATGAATATCTCGCGCGCATCGGCCGGCACCTCGGCCACAAGCTCGGCGTTGGAGCCGATGATGTGGCGGGCGCCGACATCGCCTTCGAGCGAGAGCATGTCGGCAAAGAAGCGGCGATCGAAGAGAACCGGATTGCCGCGCTTACCGTCCGCCACCGGCAGCACGATGGCGCGCCCTTCGAGCGGCTGGTAGGCGGCGACGAGGCGCTCCAGGAGATCCGCCGACACTTGCGGCATATCGCCCAGAATCACGAGGGCCGCGTCGATGCCGGGCGAGAGTGCTTTCAAGCCGGCCTTCAGCGACGCGGCCATGCCGGTCGCATAGTCCCGCGCTTCGACAATCCGCACATTGTGCGCGCCGAGCGCCGCCTTGACCTTGCCCGCCTGATGGCCGGTGACGACGATCGTCTCGGCAAGCCCGAGTTTCGCAACCTTGTCCAGCACATGGGCGACGATGGGCTTGCCACTCCAATCGAGCAGCAGCTTGTTGCGCCCCATGCGGCTCGACTTGCCAGCCGCAAGCACGATGGCGGCGATCTTCGGCTTGACGGAAGCAGCGCGCGTCTCGCGCGGCAAGGGGCGGCTCGGCACTTCGGCGAGAAGCCCGCCGACGCCGAGCGCGCGTATGTCTTCGGGACCCATGGCGAGGCCCGCGAGCAGGCGGCTCATCACCCAATCGCAGCCATTGGGGCGGGGCGAGCGTGCGCAGCCGGGAAGGCCCAGGACCGGCACGGCGCCGATATGGGCGAGGAGCAGCAGATTGCCCGGATCGACCGGCATGCCGAAATGATCGATGGCACCGCCCGCCGCCGTGACGGCGGCCGGGATGACGTCGCGTCGGTCGCTGATCGCGGAGGCGCCAACGATGAGGATCATGCCGGCCCCGTCATCGAGCGCGCCACGGACCTTGAGCCGCAGCGCGTCGGCCTCGTGCGGGCAGCGCGCATAGGATGGCTCGGCCTGGCCCATCGCGGCGAGGCGTTCCGCCGTCACGCGCTCGGTCTTCTCCAGGACGCTCGGCTTGACGCCGGGAAGCTCCGTCTGGATGAGCGCGATGCGCCGCGGGCGATAGGGATGGAGGTCGAGAAACGCCGGCGCGCCGACGATCGCAGCAAGCGCCTGGTCGAGCACGGAAGCCGGCACGGCATAGGGAATGATCTTGATCGTCGCCACCATCTGTCCGGCTGAGACGGCACTGAAGGGCGGGAGCGTCGCCAGCGTCACGGCCTCGTCGACCGCGTTGAAGGCGTCGATCGCCGCCTTGTCGAGCGAGAGGATGCCGGCGGCGGCGGCATGGATGTTGACGCGGCCGGCAAAGGCCGGGTCGAGCTTCAGGTTGGGATTGGCACCGGCCAGCGCCTCGGCCAATCGCCTTGCGGCCTCATCCTCGCCGACGTCGCCGGCCTCGAGCCGCGCCACGGTGATGCGGGCAAGGCCGCTCTGGCGCAGGGCCGCGATGTCAGCGCCGGTCAGCAGCCGACCCTTCTTGAACATCTCGGCGCCGACGCGCTGGCTGTGGGCAAGGATGGCGCCCACGCATTCCTCCAGCGGAAGTGCGGCGAAGATCATCGGCCGGTCGGCTTGCCGTGCCGCGCGGCGGTAAGCTCAGCCAAGACCGAGATGGCGATCTCGGCCGGCGACTTGGCGCCTATATCGAGGCCGGCGGGCCCATGGATGCGGGCGATGTCGGTATCGGTGAAGCCGTGGCCGAGCAGACGCTCGACGCGGGTTGCATGTGTCTTCCGGCTGCCGAGCGCGCCGACATAGAAGGCGGAGCTCCGCAGCGCCACGACGAGAGCCGGATCGTCGAGCTTCGGATCGTGCGTCAGCGTCACGATGGCGGTGCGCGTATCGGGCTTCAGGGCCGCCAGCGCCTCGTCCGGCCAATCGGTCGACAGGGTGGCGCCGGGAAAACGTTCGGCGGTCGCGAAGGCGCCGCGCGGATCGACGATCACGACCTCGTATCCGGCCATGACCGCCATCGGTGCCAGCGCCTGGGTGATGTGAACGGCGCCGACGATGATGATGCGGGGCCCCGGATTGCGCA
>CAZUAL010000081.1:10364-13623 GCA_964618305.1 uncultured Dongia sp.
GCGCACGAGGATGAAAAATTTGCGGCCGTCGATGGAAAGCTCGCCACTCTTGTCGGCGGCGATCGCCTCGGCGATGGCTCCCTCGGCATCGGCGGCGGTCACGATCTGCTGTGCGCCGCTCGAAATATCAGTGATGAGGGCGGCGGGTTCACGCGCATTGGCAAGGTCGGCCAGCCGGTCGATGAGGGAGAGCTTCATTCGACGCGCTCGACGAAAATCTGCAATTTGCCCCCACAGGCGAGGCCCACTTCCCAGGCTTGCTCGTTGGTGACGCCGAAATCGAGATAGCGCGGCTTGCCGTCTTCCATCACTTCCATGGCCTCGCGCACCACGGCGCCCTCGACGCAGCCGCCGGAGACGGAGCCCAGCATGCGGCCGCCGCCATCGACGATCATCTGGCTCCCGGCCTGGCGGGGAGAGGAACCCCAGGTGGCGGTGACGGTGGCGATGGCAACCTGCCTGCCGGCACGTTTCCAGTCGGCAGCGACCTGCAACAGGTCTTCGTCGCGATGTGTCATGCGGCCCTCCTTTCCATCCGCGTCTGTCCCGGCTCGCCCAGGGTGCGCGTCAGATCCTGCATGGAAGCGAGATTATGGATGGCGCGGAAATCGTCAACGTGGCGGATCATCACCTTGGGGCCCTGGCTGATCGGCTGATAGGCCTCGAAGCGCAGGAGCGGGTTGAGCCAGATGAGGCGGCGGCAGGATTTGTGCAGGCGCTCCATCTCGTCGTCGAGCAGTTCCACCTGGTCGCGGTCGAGCCCATCGGTGATGATGAGCACGATGGCGCCCTGACCCAGCACGCGCCGGCCCCATTTGCGGTTGAATTCGGCGAGCGACGGGCCGATGCGCGTGCCGCCCGACCAATCCTGGACATGCTTCGAGACGCGATCGAGCGAGACGTCGACGTCGCGCGCCTTCAAATCGCGCGTGATGTTGGTGAGGCGCGTGCCGAACAGGAAAGTGAAGACCCGGTCGCGGTCGCTGGTCACGGCATGGAGGAAATGGAGGAAGAGGCGCGAATAGCGGCTCATTGATCCGGATATGTCGCACAGCACGACGAGCGGCGGATGGCGCCGCTTCTGCGTCTTCAATTTGAGCGGGATGGCGCCGGTACTCCGGAGGCTTGCGCGCAGTGTCGCGCGCATGTCGACGCGCCGGCCGTTGGGATCGGCGCGGAAGCGGCGGGTCGGCACTTCCATGATCGGCAGGCGGAAATCCTTGATGAGCTTCTTGGCTTCGAGAATCTCGGCCGCACTCATGCGTTCGAAATCCTTCGCCTGGAGAAGCTCGCGTTCGGAATAGGTGAGGCTGGCATCGAGCGTCACCTCCTCCTCTTCCGCCGGCTGCGGCGCCTGCTGCGGCTTGTCGCCGGTGAGGGCGTCGGCGACGCGCGGCGAGAGTTCTTCCTGATCCTCGGGCGGCGTCTCGTCCTTGAAGCGCGGCAGCAGCAGTCCCAGAACCTTGTTGAGCAGCTGCGGGTTGCGCCAGAAGACGTAGAAGGCTTGGTCGAAGATGTCGCGCTGGTCGCGGCGATTGACGAAGACGGCGTGGAGCGTCCAGTAGAAATCGCTGCGGCTGCCGATGCCGGCGGCCTTCACGGCGGCGATCGCCTCCAGCACCTGGCCGGGACCGATGGGCAGCCCGGCGCCGCGCAGCACGCGCGCGAAATGCATGATGTTTTCGAAGAGGCGGCTTTCGCGCATCTCGGGCGCCATCGCCGTCACGCCCGGCGCGCGGCCTGCAGGCGGGCGGCGCTGATTTCCTGCTTGATATCCTCCAGGATCTTCGCCGCTTCCGTGCCGCGGATCTTGATGATGTCGTCCTGGTACTTGAGGAGCGCGCCCAAACTGTTGTCGATCACCTCTGGAGCGAGCGATGTCTGGTCAAGCTGGATGAGCGCGTCCGCCCAGTCGATCGTCTCGGCGACACCGGGCAGCTTGAAGAGTTCGCGGCCCCGCAGCTTCTGCACGAAGGCCACGACTTCCTCGGCAAGATCGCGTTCAGCCGTCGGCACCTTGGTGCGCAGGATCTCGAGCTCGCGCTCGGCACTCGGGTAATCGACCCAGTAGTAGAAGCAGCGGCGCTTGATCGCGTCGTGAATCTCGCGCGTGCGGTTCGAGGTGATGACGACGATGGGTGGTTCCGCCGCCTTGACGACACCGGTTTCCGGGATCGTCACCTGGAAGTCGGAAAGGATTTCGAGCAGAAAGGCTTCGAACGGCTCGTCGGTGCGGTCAAGCTCGTCGATGAGGAGGACCGGCGGCCCCTTCGGGCTGGGTTCCAGCGCCCGCAAGAGCGGACGCTTGATGAGGAAACGTTCGGAAAAGATGTCGGCCGCGATCTTGCCCTTGTCATCCTCATGCGCCGCTTCGGCCAAGCGGATTTCCAGCATCTGGCGGGCATAGTTCCATTCATAGACGGCCGCCGCGACGTCGAGCCCCTCATAGCATTGCAGGCGCACGAGATCGCGTCCGAGCGTGTTGCTGAGCACCTTCGCGATTTCCGTCTTGCCGACCCCCGCCTCGCCTTCGAGGAAGAGCGGGCGCTTCAGCTTCAACGACAGGAAGACCGCGGTCGCAAGCGAACGATCCGCCACATAGCGGCCTTCGCCCAAAAGTTCGAGCGTCTCATCGATATTGGCGGGCAGGCTGCGCTGGCTCATTCCCCTGGACGTCCCTTCCAGTGCGCCGGTGGCGGCTATTTCTGTTTCCAGCTGCCCGAGGCATCCATGTAGTACATGCCGGGTTGCAGGTTCTCGCGGATGATCTTCTCGGCCGTGATGGCGCCGATCTGCTCGACCGGCACGCCCTTCTCGGCGGCGATTTTCTGATAGGCGGCGCGGCGCTTGGCATTGATGTCGTTGACCAGCGCCTTGATGTCGGCGGGCGCGCCCGGATCGACCAGCGCGACATAGCCGTCGGCCCGCTCGCCGACCAGGCCCTTGGCGCGGGCGTCGTCGAGCTGATCGGCCATGGCCGGCACGGCGCCGAGCCCGAGTGCCACGGCGACCGCCAGGACGGCGACGAACTTGCGAAGAAGAATGCTCATGATCTTGCCTTCTCGGATCAGAAGAGGTTCGGGTTGGAAGACACCAGATTGTCGACATCCTTGTCGACCTTGATGCGCACTTCCTGCTCGATCTTGACATTGAGGTTGATGACGATCGGCTTGTCCGGCGCCTCCACCTTCACCGTCGGGTTGCAGGCGGCGACCAGGAAGGCCGGGAGAAGGAGAGCGATCCAGCGCGCTGCCGGAGG
>CAZUAL010000082.1:0-13277 GCA_964618305.1 uncultured Dongia sp.
GCATTGGGGTATGCGTAGTTCGAGGGATATCAATGACGCGGGTAACGAGTGCCGCCGGCGCCGCCAGCATGAAGCCGTCCGAGGTGGAATTTGCCTGGCTGACCAAGGGGCTGAAGCAGCCCGGTGGCAAGCTGCCGCTGTTCGACGAATGGGGCCAGAAGGTCAATGAGCGTACGATCCGCGCCTGCATCGACCATGGCTGGGCGGAACCCTGGTTCACCAACCCGCTGAAGCCCGACTGGCTGGTGTGCAAGCTGACCGACGCCGGCCGCCGTGCGGTCGAGGCCAAGAGCCACTGATCCAAGCTTTCCGGATTTCGAATTAGAGAACCGCCGAGCGCCGCAGCAGGTCGAGACGCAGCGGATCGTCGAGGCTGTTGAACAGGCTGCCGCTGCGCGCGGCATTGCTGATGTTCTGCGCCGCATCCTTCTGATCTTCGCTCTGTTCCTCGTCGCCTGAGACTGGCAGGGCCGCCAGCGTCACCAGCATCAGCGGGGAAAGCAGGCTTCCGACCTTGCCCAGGCTGCTGCCCGAATTGGCGTCGGCACTCAGCGCATCGGCCGCGCGCGAGCTGCCGCCCACGCCCACCGTGCGATAGTGACCGAAAAACGCCGCGTTGGGGCTGGCCGGCAGCGACGTCGCGAAACTGCTGGCGGCAACGAGTGCGGGTTCGTTCATCTGGGCTTCGCCGGATGGCGCGGCGCCGCCGCTTTCGAGCGAAGCATAGGCCGCCATGTCGGCATCCATGGCCTTGTCGAACTTTTCGTAGATCTCCTTCACCGTGCGGGCGCGGCCGCTATCGGTATAGAAGACGCTGCTGTTGGCTGCGGCGGCCTTGGGGAACAGGCTGGCGCCGGTGCGGCCCGGGCTCTCTTCCAGCGTGCGCAGGAATTTAAGCGCGCCGCTGATGCCCAGGAAGTGGGCCATGTAGAGGTCGGTGCCGGTGATTTCGCGGTCCAGCTTCTCCTCGAGCTTCGCCTTGTTGTCCGCCGCGTGCTCGGCGGCCATGGCGGCAGCGAAGGTCGGATCGCGGCGCAGGTCGAGGATCTCCTGGCGCGTCGCCGTGTCGGCGACCGTGTAGTGACCGTCGGCGCGCTTGACGATGGCGTCGGCCAAATCGCCCTTGCCATATTCCGCCCCATGCGCCTTGACGACGCCGAGCCAGGTCTGCTCGACGAATTGGTAGAGGCCGGCAGCGGAACTCGACCGCGCCTGGGCCGACGGATCGAAGCTGCTTTCCCGGTTGGCCTGAGCCATCAGATAGGAAAATTCAACTCCGGTTGACAGGCTGGCCTGTTGGATGCCGGCCAGCACATCGGACCGAATGGAGACATCCTGACCAGTCGCATTGGTTAAGGTGACAAGCGGCGTCATGCGCTTTCACCTCCGGTGACCGCCGGGCAAGCGCCGAAACCGGCAAGATCTGCCGGTCTGCTGCCTGAAATATGCCCTTTGGTACCCATTTCGCTGCCGCTTTTTCCACTCGCTCGGTGAAATCAGGGGATTTCCGCCTGGTAAGCCCTGGGTATTCAGCAATCAGCGTGCCAAGCGGGTCAGGGCCGGCGGTGGGGAATCCTTGTTCCCCCCTCGCTCCGGGGGTTAACATTCAAACTTGATCTAGGATTCGCCGATCAGCTTCGTCGCACAGGGGCCCCGTGACTCCAGAGGATTTTCACCGCCTCGTCTTCGAAGGGGCGGATATAGGCATCTTCATGACCGACCCCAGCGGCCGCCTGAAGGACGCCAATCTGGCCATGGCCAAGATGCTGGGCTATCCGAGCGTGAAGGCGCTCAAGCAAGCGGCCGGCAGCAGCAATGAACGCTTCTATGTCGACCCCGCCATCTTCGCCGCCCACGGCGACAAGCTGCGCAAGTACGGACGCCTCAGCAACGAGGTGAGCGAGATGATCCATGCCGATGGGCGAAATCTGTGGATTTCCCAATCGGCGAGTGTCTATGGCGAAGGTGCTGACGCCGTGGTCATCGGCACCGCCATCGACATCACCGCCCTGGTCAAGTCACAGCAGGCCTTGCGCGCTGCCGAAGAGCGCTATCGTTCGCTGTTCGAGAACGCGATCGTCGGCACCTATATCTCAAGTCTCGACGGCCGCATGATCAGCGCCAACCAGGCGCTGGCACGCATCAACGGCTATGAAACGCCGGAGGAACTGATCCGCCAGGTGAACGACATCGCCACGGAATGGTATGTCGATCCCAAGCGCCGCAGCGAGTTCGTTCGCCTCATCGGGCGCGACGGCATCGTGCGCAGTTTCGAATCCGAGATCTATCGCCACAAGACGCGGGAACGCATCTGGATCTCGGAGAATGCGCGATTGGTGCGCGACGCCAACGGCATTCCACAGCATTATGAAGGCACCGTCGAAGACATCACCTCGCGCAAGAATTTCGAACGGCAATTGATGCTGGCCCGGCGCGAGGCGGAATCCTCGAACCGCGCCAAGACCGAGTTTCTGGCGAGCATGAGTCACGAATTGCGCACGCCGCTCAATGCCATCATGGGCTTTTCCGAACTTATCGGCCTGATGACAAGGGACAGCGAGCCGCAAGCGCGCATTCATGAGTACGCGGAAGACATACTGTCCAGCGCCCGCATCCTGTTTCATCTCATCGAGGAAATACTCGATTACTCGAAGCTTGAATCCGGCAAGACGCAGATCGAGGAGAGCGAGGTCAACCTCGCCGAGATCGTTCAGCAATGCACTACCATGCTGGCGGGGCGTGCCGCCAAGGGCGACATTGCGCTTGTGCTGCAGACGCCTGCCAATTTGCCGCGCGTGCGCGGCGACAAGCGCCGCCTTCTCCAGATCGCGCTCAACCTTCTCACCAATGCTGTGAAGTTCACGCCGGCCGGTGGCAAGGTCACCGTCACCATCGGCCGCAGCGCCGATGGCGGCGTCTCGCTCATCGTGGCCGATACCGGTATCGGCATTCCGGCACGCGACCTCGAGCGCGTGTTCGAGCCCTTCGTGCAGGCGAACCGCCAGGCTTTCCATCAGCAGGAGGGGACCGGTCTCGGGCTCGCCATCTGCCGCAGCCTGATCGAACTCCACCAGGGCCGAATCGCGATCAGCAGCCAGGTCGGCGCCGGGACTAAAGTCCACGTCACCCTGCCCCCGGAACGTGTCATTCCCGGCAGCGCCGCGGCGTCGCAAATTGACAACAGCCACCAGCGGCGATAGTGGGCGTCAACTATTACACGAATTTTATGTAATCCGAACTGATAGGCACCATCAGTCGGTCCCGCAAGGGCGGCGCATCCACCTAGCTTTACAATTGTTAAAGAAAATCCGCCTATCCTTCCTGGGCCTCGATGTCCCCCGGGATCATGGCGCTACGCCGAAAAGTTGCAGCCGGCGAAACGCCGGCCCGAGCCCTGCCATTGTCGAGAATTGGCTGTCATTCCGCCTTGTCGACGCAACCTCGGCTCGGTTGCGTGATAGATGAAATCAAACGTATATCATGCTAAATTAATTAAGTTTTCCTCCGGCGGGCGACGAGCCCGGGCAGGATGGGGTGTGATGTGTTGATGACGGAAACCATTACAGAGTCGAATCTGAACATTGCCGACCCCCGCCTGCAGTCGCTCTTCGACTATTGGCGCAGCAAGTTTCATGACGGCAGGCTCCCGGCCCGGTCCGACATCGATCCGCTGGAAATGAAGCCCTGGCTCGGGAATCTCATGCTCATCGAGTTCCACGGCAAGGTCGAGGATTACCAGATCCGCTTGGATGGGACGAATCTGGAGCATTATTACGGCACGCGGCGCACCGGATTTGGTGTCGAGAAGCTGACCGACGAGGAGGAGCGGAAGCTGCTGCTCGATCAATATGCCGCCGTTCTCGACGGCAAGCAGCCCGCCTATTACGAAGCCGATTTCACCAACAGCGATGGCGTCTATTCGCGCCAGGCAAAGCTGATCCTGCCGCTTTCGGCGGACAAGGAGACAATCGACATGGTGCTGGTCGGGATCTATTTCAGGCCGACCGACGAAGGCGAGATCAACTAAGCGATCCCCTTCAGCTCCGCACGATGTAGTCGCGCAAGGAGGCTGCCTCGCGCTCGGCATCTTCCACCCGGCGCTTCACGACATCGCCGATGGATATCATCCCGATGATCCGGCCCTGGCTGCGCACAGGCAGGTGGCGGAATCTTTTCTCGGTCATCTTGGCCATCGTGCTCTCGACCGAATCCTCCGGCGCGCAGCAGACGACCGATCGTGTCATCATGCTGGAAACTGGCTTGGCGAGAACGCCGGCACCTTCGCGTGCGATCTGGCGCACGATATCGCGCTCCGACACGATCCCGATCATCTCGCCTTTTCCATCGAGTACCGGAACGGCGCCGATATTCTCGCGCGTCAGTGTGGACGCCACATCTGCCAAGGATGCAGTCTCAGGTACGGAAATGAGCCGATCCGGCTTTTGCTTGAGGATGCTCGCAACGGTCATCGCAGCCACCTCTCTTTCGGGCTGATCATTCAGCCTAACGTGAGAAGCGTAGCGCGGAATTCCCCTAACGCAAGAGTGCTTGAATGGTCCGATGGCCGGACAGCGCTGAGGAAAGGCGTCTAGTCCTAAGATTTTCCGACGCGGGACTCATCATCGTCCTCGTCGCCGTCATCATCCTCGTCGTCACAGTCATCTTCGTCCGCGTCGTCGTCCGCGTCTTCGTCGTCCTCGTATTCCTCGTCGTCCTCTTCGTCGTCCTCGTCTTCGTCATCGTCGACGGGATCGAGGGCCTCCTCATGCTCTTCCGCAGGTGCGAAAGGCGCCGTCAATTCTTCCTCGTCCGCCTCGGCCCGCGCCAATTGCTCAGCTTCGTAGGCGTCGTCCGCCAGGCGGTCTTCGGTGAGTTCCTCGTTCGCGGCCTCGTCACCCGGCTCCTCGGCGACGGGTTCCGGCTCACCGCGAAGCTCGATCGCCGCTTCCTCCTCCACCTGCTCCTGGACGCTGTCATCCGGCGGCAGGACGGTCGTCCCTTGGGCGCCCAGGGTCGAGATCGCGGAACGGGAATCGAGCAGACCAGCGGCGCGCAATTCCTCGACGCCCGGCAGGGCCGCGCAGCTTTCGAGGCCGAAATGCTCGAGGAAGCTGGTCGTCGTCGCCCAGGTGACCGGACGGCCCGGCGTCTCGCGGCGCCCGGCCGGCTTGATCCATTCCGCCTCGAGAAGGGAATCGAGTGTTCCCTTCGAGATGACGACACCGCGGATCTCTTCGATCTCGGCACGCGTCACCGGCTGGTGATAGGCAATGATGGCGAGTGTTTCGACCGCCGCGCGGGTCAGCTTCTTCACCACCTTGCGCTCGACCGACATGCGATGCGACAGATCCGGCGAGGTGCGGAACGCCCAGCGGCCATCGAACTGCATCAGGTTGACGCCCCGGTTGGCATAATGCGCCTTGAGTTCCTCGAGGAGCCCTTTGACGTCGGAATCTTCCGGCAGACGCTGCGCCAGGACCTTCTCGGTGAGCGGCTCCGAGGCTGCGAACAGGACAGCTTCGAGGAAGCGCAGGGTTTCGAATCTCTCTTCACTCATGACGGGGTCGCTTCATTCGGTGATGTGTCGGCGCGCGGCTCGGCGCGCTTCATGTAGATGGGGCCGAAGAGGCCATCTTGGCGGATATTGATGATGCCGGAACGCGCCAGTTCGAGCGACGCGGCGAAGGTCGCGGCGACGGCGGCGCGGCGCTGCAGCGGCTTCAGCAACCCGTCCGGCAAGAAGTTCTGCAGCACGGTCCAGTCGAGCGTGTGACCCAGCATGTCGCCAATGCGCTTCAGGGCATCGTCCATGGAAAAGAGATTAAGCGGCTGGATTTGCAGCATTCCCTCGCGCCGGCGGCCGGGATGCGTGCCATAGGCCTTGAGAAGCTCGTAGAGCGTCAGCTCGTAAACGGGGATGTCGACGATCTTCAGCGGCTCCGGCGCGCCGCGGGTGAACACATCACGGCCCAGCTGCGGCAGATTGAGGAGCGATTGCCCCGCCTTCTGCATCGCTTCGAGGCGCTGCAGCTGGAACGCCAGCGCGGCAGCCAGTTCGACACCGGTCGGTTCGCCATCGGCCGGCGGCTCCGGCAGCAGCAGGCGCGACTTCAGGTAGGCAAGCCAGGCCGCCATGACCAGATAATCCGCCGCCAGTTCCAGGCGCAGTTTGCGGGCATGGTTGATGAAGGACAGATACTGGTCCGCGAGTTCCAGGATCGAGATCTTCTTGAGGTCGACCTTCTGCTCGCGCGCCAGGGTCAGGAGGACGTCGATCGGGCCTTCGTAGCCATCAAGATCGAGGCGCAACTCGCCGTCATCATTCGCGGCGACTTGCGGCGCAACATCGTCAACGTTGGGTGCATCCGCCGAGGGGGTGTCAGCTGGGGCAGTATCCGCTTCGCCCCCTTCTACGGGTGCGTCGGGCGACGGGCCGGGCGCAGGCGCATCCCCGCCGGCGATGGGTTCGCCAGCCGGTGCATCATTCTCGTCATCGGCGATCCAAGGCGCCATCAGTCCGCGTGCCCCGTCAGGGTTGCAACAAGATGCAGGAGATAGTCGGAAGCCGGGCCCAAAATCCAGCCTAAAATATTGAGGTTGGCCCCGATTTGCCGCCCGATCATCGGCAGCAGGAAGATGAGGCCGATGAGGATCACCATCCCGTACCGCTCGGTCCGGTAATAGGGCCGCGCCAGCGCCGGCGGCAGCAGCCCGCCCAGGACCCGCCCACCATCCAGCGGCAGCAAAGGGAACATGTTAAAGACCGCCAGCATCACATTGAGCCGAACTGAATTTTCGAGCGTTTCCTTCATCCAGAGCGCCAGCCAATCCGGCGCGAATTGAACCGCATGAAGCAGAAGCGCCGACAGGAAGGCCAGCACGATATTGGCGGCCGGGCCGGCAAAGGCGATGATTGCCGAATCCCGCCGGAAATGCTTGAGGCGCCGGTAATTGACCGGCACCGGCTTGGCATAGCCGAAGAGAAAGCCGCTGCGGGTCAGCAGCAGTAGGGCCGGCAGGATGATCGTGCCGAACAGATCAATATGCTTCAGCGGATTGGCCGTGACCCGCCCCTGCAGATAGGCCGTATCGTCGCCCAGGCGCCACGCGGCATAGGCGTGCGACGCTTCATGGAAGGTGATGGCGACCAGCACGGGCAGCGCCCAGGTCGTGATCAGCTGAACCAAGGCCGGTAAATCGAGACCGTTCAAGAAAGGCTCCTCAAAGAGTGTCGGACCAACATTCCTGTCGCCGCACTCTCCCCCTCGTCTATCTTGTTAATTCAAGCCATTAAGCCGGAAAGCTCAGCTTGAAGGTCAGCAAGATCAAAGTCCGGATCGCTATTGAGGCGTCGTTGGCCTTGTTCATATCGGGCGACTCCTGCCGATGACAAGGGTTTCGCCCCGCGGACGACCGCCTCCATCTCCGCCATGTCGCCATTGCAGTGGAGGACGACATCGCAGCCTGCCTCGAGCGAGGCATGGGCGAGTTCGTCGAGGCCGCCCTTCAGCGCCTTCATCGAGAGATCGTCCGAGAGCAGCAGGCCGCTGAAGCCGATCTCGCCCCGGATCACCTCGGCAATCACGGTCCGGCTGAGGGTCGCCGGCTGGGCGGGGTCGATGGCGGTGTAGACGATGTGCGCCGTCATCGCCCAGGGAATGTCGTGGAGCGCCCGGAAGGGAACGAAATCGGTTTCCGCCAGCGTGTCGAAGTCGGTCTCGACGCGCGGCAGGTCGAAATGGCTGTCGACCATCGAGCGGCCGTGCCCGGGTATGTGCTTGATGATCGGCACGACGCCGCCGGCAAGCAACCCTTCCGCCGCCGCCCGCCCCAGGTCCGCCACCAGATAGGGGTCGGTACCGAAGGCGCGGTCGCCGATGATGTCATGGGCGCCTTCCACACGGACGTCGATCAGGGGCGCGCAATCGACATTGATGCCGAGCCCCCGCATTTCGCCCGCCATCAGCTCATGATTGATGCGCACCGCCGAAGCCGCCCGCGCCCGGTCCCTGGCAGCCAGTTGGCCGAAACGGTCGGCGGCCGGCGGGTGACGCCAATGCGGCGCCTTGAGGCGCGCGACGCGCCCGCCCTCCTGATCAACCAGGATCGGCGCATCCGGACGGCCGATGCTTGCACGCAGATCAGCACACAGCCGCTTCGCCTGCTCAGGGTCGATGAGGTTGCGGGCGAAGACGATGAAGCCCAGCGGATCGACACGACGAAAGAAATCGCGTTCCGCCGCTCTCAGTTCCGGCCCGGCGCAGCCCAAAATCGCTGCCAACGGCATTTCAGCTCCCCCAAGATGTCGCTTTAACGAGCGACGATACAAGCTTGATCTTTTTGCTTTAATTCTGCGCAGGCAGCCTTGGCGGCGGCCTTGTCGGCGAAGGGCCCGGCCTGGATGCGGTAGTAGACTTCGCCCGGCGATTTCTTGAACCGCTCAACGTGGAGCGTCAGACTTCCCAGCACGTCCGGGCTCGCCTTCTGCAGGCGCGCCCATTCCTTGGCGGCCGCAGATTCGCTCTTCACAGCGGCGAGCTGGATGCGGATCGATCCGGCATCGGCAGGTGCCGCAGCGGGCTCGGCAGCCGGGGCGGCAGCGGGTGCGGCCTCGGCAGGCGCGGCTTCAGCCGGTGCCTGGTCAGCCGTGCCGGTCGCAGCCGGAGCGGCGTCCGCCGCCGCAATCTGCGTCTCACCCGTCGCAGGTGCGGTCGCGGCACCGACTTCCGGCGTTGCCGGCGCGGTGGCGCCGGGTTCCGCCGGTGCCGAGACCGAGGGGATGTTGTCGACCGAGGGTGCCGCCACGCTGGGTATCCCGTTATCGGCGGGTTGCGCGGTGTCGGCCGTTGCCGCCGGTGCCGGCTCGGGTGGGGATTCCGGTGGGGTCGGTGGCGTCGCCGGCTGCTCGGGCGCCGGCAGGACCGTTTCGCCCTGGTTCGTCGCGGCCGAATTGTCGCCGTTGAGGATCGCCACGTCCTGGTTCGGAACGTCGAGCCCGCCTTCATCCGCCGGCTTCACCTTCTCAGGCGACTGGTCGGCGGTGATCACCGGGATGGCCTCGTTGCCCCCTTCCCGGCCGCCACTCCACAGCCAGAAACCGGCAACGATCACGATGAGCGCGCCACCCGCCAGCAGGCGGTTGCGCATCCGCCGCCGCCGCTTGGCGGCCTCGGCTTCGGCGTCGGGGATATCAGCCAAAGGCGGTGCTCCAATTCCGGCCTGGAGGTCGGGCTGCTCGGTCGGCTTACCGCCGGTCAGCCGCGAAAGAGGCGTTTCCGCCGCGTCGTCGCCCGCACCACCCAGCGCCATGCTGGGATCGGGCGCCGACAGGGTCGGACCGACGTTGAAAAGGGATTCGCCGCTGGTCAGACCACTCTCGGCCGCAGGCTTGGCATCCGCGGGCAGAGCTTCAGCAGGCATAGTTTCAGCTGGGGCGGGAGACGCTGGCGCCGTTGGGCCACTTGGCGCCAACTCGCCACGCAGGCGGCTCAGGGCTGCGGCCACGTTGGCCTGAATCTGCTCTGGGCGGGGTGGTTCCGTCGTCATCAAACGCTGTCCTTTACGCCAATCCTCTGACGCCGGCGCAAAACGCCAGCAAACTCTTGGAATCAAACCAGCAAAGTGCCGAGTCGGTCAAGCCACAGGCCCGTGACCGCTCCACTTAAAGCATAGATTTTCTTAGGATTTTTCTGAAACAACCAGGCTGGCGCCGAAGTGCCGGGCATGGCATTCCAGGGCGAACTTGTCGGTCATGCCGGCGATATAGTCGGCGACGATCCGGGCCCGGCGGCGCTTGTCAGCACCGGCTGCCTCACGCGACCATTCCTCGGGCAGCAGGTCCGGCTGATCGAGATGGCGGGCGAAGAGATCGGTGACGACCTGCTTGGCATGGGTCATGGTGCGGTTGATCCGCTCGTGCCGGTACATGCGCTGGAAAAGGAAACGCTTGAGGCCGACATCATGTTCCCGCATGGCCGCCGAGAAGGCGATGACGGGCGCAGCCTGGCGGCGGATATCCTCGACCGAGGACGGCTTCGCGGCCGCAAGCCGGCGGCCGCTCTCCTCGATCACGTCGCTGACCATGACGTTGATCATCCGCCGGACGGATTCGTGGATCATCCGCGTGGGCTCGAGCCCCGGATAGAGCGCGGCAACCTCGGCGAAGACCGGTCCCGCCAGCGGCACGTCCTTGAGATCATCGATCGCAAACAGGCCGGCGCGCAGACCGTCGTCGATATCGTGATTGTTGTAGGCGATGTCGTCGGAGAGGGCCGCCACCTGTGCCTCGGCACTGGCAAAGCCATCGAGTTCCAGCGGCCAGTCGCGGTCGAATTCGGCGATCGTCGGCGGCACGCCATGCGCGAAGCTGCGGGCGCCGGCATGGGTTCCGCGCAAGGGGCCGTTATGCTTCACGATCCCTTCGAGCATTTCCCAGGTGAGATTGAGACCGTCGAAATCGGCGTAGCGCCGTTCCAGCAAGGTGAGCACCCGGAACGTCTGCTCGTTGTGATCGAAGCCGCCGAGATCCGCCATGCTGGCGTTGAGCGCATCCTCGCCCGCATGGCCGAAGGGCGGATGGCCGAGGTCGTGGGCCAGCGCGAGTGCTTCGGCGAGATCCTCGTTGAGACCCAGCACCCGGGCGATGGTGCGGGCGATCTGCGCCACTTCGAGGCTGTGGGTCAGGCGTGTGCGGTAATGGTCACCCTCGTGATAGACGAAGACCTGCGTCTTATGCTTCAGGCGCCGGAACGCGGCCGAGTGGATGACCCGGTCGCGGTCGCGCTGGAAGGGCGAGCGCATGGGACTCTCCGCCTCGGCAACGCGGCGGCCGCGGGTCTTGGCGGGGTTACAGGCAAAAGCTGCAATGGTCATGATCGGACCCTAACAGGCCGCCGGACGCATGACTATTGCGGAAATACCCAAGGCACCCCGAAAAACACAGTCAGGGTAAGGGCATAGGCGGCATTCCGCGGGCCCAGCCATGCGCGCGCGGCGTTTGACATTGGCGCTTTTGCCCCTAAATACTTCGTCACGACAAGGACTGATCCCTGAAGTGAGCGACATGCCCGAGACCGCGACCGACCGCCAGGTGACCGTCAGCGAAAGCGCTGCCAAGCGGATCGCCCATCTCATCGAGATGGAAGGCGACCGTGAGCTCATGCTGCGCCTCTCCGTATCTGGCGGCGGCTGTTCGGGCTTCCAGTACGGCTTCTCGTTCGACAAGTCGGCGCAGCAGGACGATCATCTGTTCGAGCGCAACGGCATCAAGGTGGTGATCGACGATACGTCGCTCGACCTCCTCGCCGGTTCCGAGATCGATTTCGTCGAAGATCTGGTCGGCGCTTCGTTCCAGGTGAAGAATCCGAACGCGGCGTCGAGCTGCGGCTGCGGCAATTCCTTCTCCGTCTGACGCCTCCTCCCCCGTGAAGATCGCGACCTTCAACGTCAACTCGCTGCGCGCACGGCTGGCGAACGTGCTCGACTGGCTCAAGGAAGCGTCGCCCGACGTCGCCCTCTTCCAGGAAATCAAGTGCACCGAGGCGGAGTTTCCGCGCCTGGAGATCGAGGCGTTGGGCTATCGCTGCGAGGCGCTGGGGCAGAAGAGCTATAACGGTGTCGCGATCCTTTCCAAGACGCCGTTCACCGTGACCGAGCGCGGCCTGCCCGGGAACGACAAGGACGAGCAGGCGCGCTATCTCGAGGCCGTCATCGACGTACCGGATGGCGTGCGTTGGAAGAAGCTGCGCGTCGCCAGCATCTATCTGCCGAACGGCAATCCGGTCGAAAGCGAGAAGTACCCCTACAAGCTTGACTGGATGGCGCATCTTAAGCGGCACGCGGCGACGCTTCTTGCGCGCGAGGAAGTGCTGGTGCTGGGCGGCGATTACAACGTCATCCCGACCGACAGCGACGTCTATGACCCGGTCGCCTGGGCGGCGGATGCGCTGGCGAAGCCGGAGACGCGCGCCAAGTTCCGCGAGATCCTGAATCTCGGCTTCACCGACGCCTTCCAGCATCTGCACCCGGAAGGCCACCGCTACACATTCTGGGATTATCAGGCCGGCGCCTGGCAGCGCGACAACGGCCTGCGCATCGACCATCTGCTGCTTTCACCTCAGGCCGCCGATTGCCTGGAGGCGTGCGAAATCGACCGCGCGCCGCGGGGCAAGGAAAAGCCCAGCGATCACACGCCGATCTGGGTCGATTTGAAGCTTTAGAACTCGGTCACGAGCTGCGAAACGCGGGCATGGTCGGCGGGGAAGTCGACTTCACCCCAGAGGCTGCCTTCGATATTGCAGGTCTCGACCTGGTGATGCTCGGCGATCTGGCCGATCGCGCGCAGGTACCACCACTTCACACCTTCCGGCGTGTACATGAGAGCTTCCAGCGTGTCACGGAAGAGCTTCGGCCCGTCGCCGCGGAAAAGCAGCATGCCGATCGATTCGCCGTTGGTGCGCTCGGGCGGCAGGGTCTTACCGATCTCGAGCAGGCGCGAGCCTTTCAGATGCACCTTCATGTCGTCGGAATCGTAAGCTTCCTTCTTGTCGATCGTCACGGTGATCGGCGCCGCCGGGCTTGCCATCAGCTTCTGGAAGATTTTCGGCTCAATGACTGTGTCGCCGTTGAGGATCACGAAATCCGTCTGCATCTCGTGACGCGCCATCCAGCAGGAGGCCAGATTGTCGGCGAGCTTGTAGAAGGGATTGTAGATCGTGCGGATCTTGAGCTTCGGCCCATCGAGCTTCTTCAGCAGGGCCACGACATCCTGCGCGTGATAGCCGACGACCACGGCGATATCGTCGACGCCACCCTGGGTCAGCGCCCAGATCTGCCATTCGATAAGGGTCTTGTCCCCCAGCGGCAGGAGGCATTTCGGGCGCCCCTCGGTCAAGGGCAGCAATCGCGAGCCTTGGCCCGCGCTCAAAATGATGGCCTTCATGGAAGCTCCGGTGACTGAACGGTCCGAACGCCCGGATTCCCGGGATCGGAACGGCAATGGAATTGGCGCCGGAGAATCTGGGAAGAGCGGCCCCCTGTCAACCCCTCGCCCCCATTGGTGCGACAAATGGCTGCCGTAAAATTCGGTTTGGAATCAGCCTGTTGTCCACTAGGCAAACCGTAAAGAAAGGTCTTGGCATTGGCGCGGGCCTTCTGGTATATGCTGGCCCAACGCGCCGGGCCGAATGGCTCTAGGCAGCGGTTATTCCTCGATAGCTCAGTCGGTAGAGCGTCGGACTGTTAATCCGCAGGTCGCTGGTTCGAGTCCAGCTCGAGGA
>CAZUAL010000083.1:0-13106 GCA_964618305.1 uncultured Dongia sp.
CCTTCTCGACCAATTCGGCCGAGCAGGGCAGCGTCTGGATGACGCTGACCGAGGCGAAGACCTTCGTCAACGCGCTGCTCGACAATGACGGCTCGACGAACTACGACGCCGCCCTCATTGCCGCCATGGGTGCCTTCGCGGATGCCGGTCGCCTGGGCGACGGCACCGGCGGGACAATCCTGCCCAGCAATGACGCGCCGGTCCAGAACGTGTCCTACTTCATCTCGGACGGGCAGCCGAACCAGCAGACCGACTTCCCGGGTGTCGATTACGGCGGAGGCGGCAATTCCTCCGGCATCCAGTCGGTGGAAGAGACGGCCTGGATCAACTTCCTGAAGCAATACGACATCAAGAGCTACGCGATCGGTGTCGATCCGAGCTTTGCCACCGAACCGACCTGGCAGGATGCGCTGAAGCCGATCGCCTATGACGGGGCCGCGGAATCGAACGACGATCCGAACCTCGTCATCACGCTCAGCGATTTCGGCGCGCTTGCTCAGTCGCTCATCGGCACCATTCCGACCATCAATGCCTCGCTGCTGCTCAACAGCAACGCGTTCGGCGGCGACGGCGGCTATGTGAAGTCGCTGAGCTTCGGCAACGGCACGGTGCTGACCTACAACCCGGCGACGAACACAATCACCTCGTCGGGTGTCGGCGTCACCTACAGCTGGAACAGCGCCAGCCATGTGCTGACGGTGACGTTGGCTGAAGGCGTCATGGCGATGAACATGGCGACCTCGGTCTATGTGTTCACGCCGAACTCCTCGCTGGGATCGGTAGTGACGGTGCCAGTGGGCTTCGTCCTCGCCGACAATGACGGTGAAACCTCGGGCAACACGCTGACCCTGGGTGTCAGCCCGGTGGATTACGCGCCGATCGCCCGTGACGACAGCCTCATCGCGGCCGACAGCTATGGCAGCGGCTTCGCCATCAACGACCGCTGGCTGCTATGGAATGACTCGGACCGCGACGGCGATACGCTCTCGGTCGTCTCGCCGGTCACGGTCAACACCAACTCAGCCGGCACGACCAGCTACACGGCCACCGGCGGCGGCCAGTCCGATACGGGCGCCATCGCCTATTCCGAAACCAGCGGCACGACGCTTAACGGCAACGGCCTCGATAACATCCTGGTCGGTGATGGCGACAACGAAACCCTCAATGGTTACGAGGGCAAGGACGTCCTGGTGGGCGGCGGCGGCAATGACAACCTCACCGGCGGCGAAGGCAACGATCTGCTGATGGGCGGCACCGGCAACGACACCTACAATTTCGTAGGTGGCAATACCGGCGCCAATGCCACAGGCCAGGACCTCATCGTCGAAGAAGGTGGCAGCGCCGACACGGTCGTCCTGACCGGCACGACGCTTGCCCAGGTGACGCTGACCCAGGTCGGCAACAACCTGAAGATCACCTATGGGTCGAACGCCGATACGATCACGGTCGAGGACCAGTTCTCGAACCCGAACAAGACGATCGAGTTCGTGACGATCGGCGGCGTCAATTACCAAGTCAGCGGCACCAGCCTGCTGGCGATGGTGGCACCGAACACCAACACCGCCTCGGCCAGCGGCAATGAGGATGCGGCTTCCATCGCCGTCAGTCTCTCCGGCACCGATGACGGCACGGTGGCTTCATTCCGCATCACCAGCATTCCGGGCAACGGCACCCTCTATAAGGATGCCGCACTGACCCAGGTGATCGCGGCCAACGATCTGGTGACCGCGACAGGCAATGCCGCCACGGTCTACTTCAAGCCGAACGCCAACTACAACGGCGCGCCGACCTTCCAGTATGCCGCGATCGACAATCTCGGCCTGCAGGATGCCTCGCCGGCCACGGCGACCATCACGGTCAATGCGGTCAACGATGCGCCGGTTATCACCGGTATGGGTGGCACGCTCGCCTATACTGAAAATGCCGCGGCGACGATCATCGACAGTTCGGGCGTGACGGTCTCGGATATCGACTCCACCAACTTCAACGGCGGGTCGCTCACCGTGTCCTTCACGGTCAATGGTACAGCGGCCGATCAGCTTGCTGTCAACAACCAGGGCACGGGTAACGGCCAGATCTCCGTTTCCGGTACGACGGTTAGCTATAATCCGAATTCCGGTCCGACCTATGTCGTCGGTACGCTGAGTGGCGGCACCAATGGCGCGCCGCTGGTGATTACCTTCGCCAGCAACGGCGTGAACCCGGAAGCAGTGCAGGCGCTGATCCAGAACATCACCTATGCCAACAACTCTGACAATCCGAGCACTCTGCCGCGCACTGTCACCTTCTCGCTCAACGACGGTGACGGCACGGCGAATGGTGGGACGAACATTGGCAGCGCAACTGCAACCATCAACGTCACGGCGGTCAACGACGCGCCGTCGACACCGACGGATGCGAATGCCATTGCTAATTCCATCGCCGAAAATGCAGCCAATGGCACGGCGGCCGGCATCACGGCCAATGCGATCGATCCGGAAGGCTCGACGATCACCTACTCGTTGACCAACAATGCCGGTGGTCGCTTCGCCATCGACGCGTCAACGGGTATTGTGACCGTAGCCAATGGTAGCCTCATCGACTACGAAACTAGCACCAGCCACCAGATCACGGTGCAGGCGAGTGACGGCGCGAACGTGTCGACGCAAAACTTCACGATCAACGTCACCGACGTGAATACTGCGGTCGATGTGGGCAATGCTTCGACGCTGTCGAGTGGCAGCTTCGATGGTGCTCATACTGACAACGGCAGCAGCGGCAACAATACCTACAACCACAGTGCGGACAGCGCAGGTTGGCATTCGCTCGGCAACGGCGGCAACGATACGTTGACTGGCGGCTCCGCGGCTGACTTCCTGGAGGGCGGCGCTGGCAACGACACGCTCACCGGCAATAGCGGCAACGACTACCTGATTGGTGGCGGCAATAACGATACCATGTCAGGTGGGGCCGGCAATGACATGCTGGTGTTCGATAACCTCGACACCTCTGTCAATGGCGGCGCGGACAAGGATTGGGGTCGCTATGATGGCGGTGCCGATACAGTCGATGCTCGCGCGGGTGGCAATATGGCTGGCAAGCTTTCGGGGCTCGATGTTCTCGACTTCCAGACCGACACGGATGCCCAAACCCTGAAGTTGGACAAGACGGCGGTCGATGCCATTGCCGACAACAATGCCGGCGCTCATACGCTCGTCATCCATGGCGGATCGAACGACAACCTCGTGCTGTCGGATCTTGCCAACTGGACCAAGGCGTCTGACGATGCCACCAGCAGCGGTCACACTTACGATGTCTACACGCAGGGTACGACCACGCTCTATGTTGACAACGATATCAATGTGACAGCTGTCTAAGTCGGTACTTTGAGGAGAAGCGAGAGGCGGCCCATTGGGCCGCCTCTTTTCTTTTGGGTGACGGTCTTGGCTACCGGATTGCCAGGGGCCAAAACACGCAGCATGATAGCAGGCAGGGACGGACGTGCGTTGCTGGCCGCTGCCGAGGGCAGCTCTTGCTGATGGGCAAACATGGCGGATATAGAACCGTTCCTCTCCCTCGATATCGAGGCGGCAACCGCCGCCCGGATCGCCGCGTCGCCGGAATCGCCCTGGGCGCAGCTGATCGGCTATTGGCGACGCCTTGCTGCACGCCTCGGCCCCGTGCCGGCGCGGGGCGATATCGATCCGGTCGAGATCGGCGGTCAGCTCCTTGGCAATCTGTTCCTCGTCGATATCGAGCCGGGCGCGGGGCCGGGTGAGGGTAAACGCTACCGGTTCCGCTTGGTGGGCGAGCGGATCGCGGCGCGCGAAACAGTCCGGCCTGGCCATTACCTAACGGACATCGCCCACACGCCGGACATTGACGGGATCGAGCGGCACTATGCCGATGCGCAGGCGGGCCGCATCCGCCTCAGGGAGACGACGCTCAAGTGGGAATCGCCCGACAAGGACCATGTCCATTATCGCTCGGTCGTCCTGCCGCTGGCCGCCAGCGACGATCCGGGACGGATCGGGCATCTCATTGGCTGCGCCGTCTATGACGACGAGAAGTGGTTCGGATAGGGGGCGGCCTTCACTATCGGCCGCGTAAGGCTTGGCAATCGGGTCCTCCACGGCCTATGAATATCGCCTTGAACGCTCCCAACATGCCGAAAGCGGTTGTGCTCCCATGAACACGCCCCATGCGACGATCGCCGAAGCTCCCGCTATCCGCTTTCTGCGGCGCTATGCGTCATGGGGTCTGCTGCTCGCCGCTGCGATCGGGGCGGGGCTCTATGTCCGCTACGGTCTCATCCAATCGACGCCGATCGGGCTCATGTGCCAGGGAGGTGGGCAGATGGCGGCTGAGCCGGCCTGGTATTGCGGGCCGCGGCACCTTCTTTGGCAAATCGGCGATGTCGACGGCTGGGGGTGGGCTGCGATCCTCGGCGGGCTTTTCTCGATCCTTTTCGGTTGGCGCACCGCCATCGTGTTCGCCATCCTCGCCGGCGGGGCGGGGCTCGCCCTCTACAATGCGGGACCGGCCGCTTTCGGCCTGCTCCTCGCCCTCATGCGGCTCGCCCGCCGCTAGAAGCGGGCTCCAGTTTAGGGCAACGATACTCAGGCAACGACATTGAGGCGGCGGATCGGCCGTCGCCAGGCGCCTGCAATGTTGAAGGCGAAGGCCAGAAGCAGGCCCGAAAAGCTCAGGGCCTGCCAATTGAGCGGCCCCTCGAACCAGGCGATATAGGCCGCGCAGGCGACGAAGATCGCGGACAGAATGCGCTCCTCGCGCCCGTCGATGATGGGGAAGAGCAGGCGCCCGGCCTTCGCCTGCAGCAGCAGGAAGCAGGCGGCCGGCACGGCATAGGTCGCAAGCGGAAAGCCGCGATAGCGGCTGTCGAAGGCAAGGGCGAGTGCGACCGTCGCGGCACCCAGCAGCACCACGAGGCGCAGCAGGGAAGCGACGGGCACAGGGCGCGTATCGAGTGCGATGAGCCAGCGCGTAGCCTGCCCCAAGGGGGCCGTACCGAGATCGCCACTCCCACGCAGGCCCAAGATCAGCACAGCAAGCGATTGGGCGACGAGCCCGATTTCGACCGCGAGGTCGGCAGCGGTTACGAAGATGAGATAGGCGCGCTCCGCCTGCAGGGTGATGAGAACGCCCCCCGCCAGTGCCAGGAGGCTCAGGGCCAGCGCCGCCTTCATGCCGTCGGCGCGCGGCCGCGCCAGGCGCAACGCGCCGAGGCCGATGAGTACGCTGATGGCCGCCAGTACCGGCCAGTCGGGATGATTGCTCACCGGCTTGAACCAGTCGAACTTCACCTGACGGTCGCTGGTGAAAAGGCCCCAATAGCCGCCAACCGCCCCTTCCTGCGCCCGCTTCCAGGGCTGGTCGAAGGCTTCGATGAAATTGTAGTCGAGCTCGTGCGCCTTGGCGTAGACGAGGAAGTCGCGCAGGTAACGCGCCTGATCGATGATGGAGGGGATCGCATCCTCGCGCGCGCGCCCGGCCGAGGGCCAGCCGGTCTCGCCGATCATCAGGCGCTTGCCTGGAAACTGGCGGTTCATCTCGGCAAACACATATTCGAGATGCGGCACCGTCATGGTGGATGGCGCCGGATCATCCTCCCAATAGGGCAGGATGTGGATGGTCATGAAATCGACCGCGTCGACGAGCGATTGCGGCGCCTTCTGCCAGAAGCCCCAGACATCGGCATAGGTGACGGGCAGGCCCGTCGCCTGTTTCACCCGTGTCACCAGTTCGGCAAGCGTCTCGCCGCTCTGCTCGCCGCGCAGGAGCACTTCGTTGCCGACGATGATCGCCTTGATGGCTTGCGGGTGCGCCTTGGCAAGCTCAATTGCCTTTCCGATCTGCGGCTCATAGCTTTCGCGCTCGGCCGAAATCCAGATGCCGAGCAAAACCTGCATCCCGCGCTCGGCGGCGAGCGGGACGACCTGGTCGAGGCCCTGGTCGGTCGCATAGATGCGGACGCAATCGGTGATGGGTTTGAGGAGGTCGAGATCCTCTGCGATCTGCTCTCGCGGAATGACGAGGCTGCGGTCATAGGGTGTCTGGTCGCCGCGGAAAGGCGTGTAGCTCACGCAATGGAGCTTGGGCTCCGGCGCCGGCGGCAAATCGACCGGCCGGCCGAGAACGGCCCAGACGCCAACGGCCGCCAGCACCGCCAGGACAAGCGGCAATCCCCACAGCTTCACCATCTTCAGCGCCTCGGTTTCCGAACTCTCAGGCAGCCTGCTTGGTTTCAGGCGCCGCCTCGGGTGCCGTCTCCTTGCCGCTCGCCACCGCCAGAGCCGCGGTGAGCGACGGCTCGCTGCCGCCCCGGTGCTGGCCGATGCGCAGCGCATTGATCATGGAAAGGACCAAGGCGGAGAAGAAGGGCAGCGCCTGCACGAAGAGCAGCACCGCCCACAGGATCGCCGCCGGCTCCATGCTACGCGCCTCGATGGTCCAGATGCCGCAACCGACCAGGGCGAGGAAGATCGCAGTCTCTTCGCGCGCCGAAACCAGCCCGCGCAGGGCCGCCGGCGCATTCTCCATCTTCGGCGTGCGGTGGAACGGCAGGTTGGAGGTGAAGATGCCGCGCCAGACCGCCTTGCCGACCGAATAGGACAAGGCGAGGCCCGCAAGACTCGCGCCGATATTGTCGAGGAGCGAGCAGGGCACCTTCTGCGCATAGAGCCAGAACGACTTGCCCACCTTGAAGAGGAACATGCCGATGGTGACGAAGAGATAGACCGTGAGCGGCGGCGCGATGTATTGCGGCCAAAGGATCATTCCCACCGTCCAGGCGATGGCGAGCGCGATGAAGGAAAGCTGCAGCCCGTCGGCGATCCAGGGCAGCCAGCCGGCGAGGAACTGATAACGCTGCGCCGGTTCCAACCGCTTGCCCATGAAGGGCATCAGGTCGCGCCAATGGCTTTTCAGAATCTGCATGGCGCCGTAGGCCCAGCGATAGCGCTGCTTCCTGAACGCGTCGAAACTGTCGGGCATCAGGCCGCGGCCATAGCTCTTCTCGGTATAGATCGCCTTGTGCCCGGCCTCGAACAGGCGCAGGCCCAGTTCCGCATCCTCGGTGATGCACCATTCCGCCCAGCCGCCGGCTTGTGTGAGCGCCGAGCGGCGGATGAGCGCCATCGTGCCGTGCTGGATGATGGCGTTCTTCTCGTCGCGCGTCTTCATGCCGAGATAGAAGAAGCCGGCATATTCCCAAAAGCACATGCGCTTGAAGAGATCTTCGTGCCCGTCGCGGTAATCCTGCGGCGCCTGCACCAGCGCCACCTGCGGATTGGAGAAATGGGGCACGAGATCGGACAGCCAGCGCGCGCGGACGATATAATCGCTGTCGATGGTGGCAATGATCTCGGCCTCGGGGTGCGTCTCAGTGAGCGCGTAATTCAAGGCGCCCGCCTTGAAGCCCGGCCATTTCGGCAGGTGGAAGAAGCGGAAGTTCGGTCTATTGAGAGATCTAATATAGGCCTCGACCGGCTTCCAGACCGCATCGTCCTTGGTGTTGTTGTCGATGATGAGGACTTCGAAATTCGGATATTCGAGCTTCTCCAGGGCCTGGATCGTCTCGATCATCATCTCCGGCGGCTCGTTGTAGCAGGGGACATGCACCGAAACCTTGGGCAGCTTCCACGAGCTGTGAATGGGCGGCGGCACCAGAGAGCGCTTCGATTGCCCGAGCCACAGATTGACCGCCATCTCCAGCCCTTCGATGAGGAAGATGGCAAGGAGCAGCAGCACGGCCGGCGCCACCGCCACCATGGCGAGGATGTCGTAGCGCGTCAGATAAAGCTGGCTGTATTGCGCATAGATGAGAACCGCGGTGATGACGCCGCCATAGCCGAGGAGTGCCACGAAGAAGCGGCCGCGCCGCTTCATGCCGAGCTCGGTCCGCATCAGGAACAGCACGAAGGGCAGGCCGATGACGACCGAGGCGACGGCGAAGGCCGGCCAGTTGGCGAAGTTGATGAGGTTGCCTTCCAGGGCCGGTTTCGGCAGCCGGTCGGCGTTCCACAGGCCCCAATAGGCGCCGACACCACCTTCGACCGCGATCTTCCACGGCTGGTCGAAGGCTTCGATGACGTTGTAGTCGATGTCGGCCTTCTTCGCTTCGACGAGGAAGCGGCGCAGGAACAGGCCCTGGTTGACCGGCGAGGCGACGGCGCCGCCCTTGTCCTGATATTCCGGCCCTTCCTCGGGCAGCGTCAGGCGCGTCAGGCCTTCGCTCGGCCAGCCCACTTCGGCGATGAGGATGCGCTTGTCCGGATAGGCCTTCTGCACCGCGTGATAGCGGTCGAGCGTCCATTTCAGCGCCTGGTCGATGTTGATGCCGTTCCAGAAGGGCAGGATGTGGATGGCGATGTAATCGGTCTCGGCGGCGAGTTCGGGATTGTTGAGCCAGATGTCGAAAGGCTCGGCGGTCGAGACCGGCAGGTCGCTGGCCGCCTTCACGCGGCGGATATAGCCGATGAGCTCGTCCTTGAGTTCCGGATCGACGAAGCCCGCCTTGAGGCCCTTCGATCCGTCGGGGTCCAGCTCCTGAACGCGCTCAGCCGTCATGCGGTAGCGGTGCAGGAACTCGTTGCCGACGATAAGCTGGTTCACGCTGCCGACATCGTGGGCGATGTTGACGAGGCTCGTGATTTCTTCCTCGTTGAGCTTCTTGTCGACGTCGATCCAGGCACCGGCCGTCACGTTGAGGCCCATCTCGGCGGCGATCGCGGGAATGCGCGCGGAGATGCCGGTCGCCTCGTAGGTGCGCACCGAGCGCGCCTGACCGGCAATGAGCTGCAGATCCTCGCGGATTTCCTCGATCGTGGGATCGCGCTTCTCGATCGAGCCTGCATCCTGGCGCCAGGCGGTGTAGGAAACGCTGCGCAGATCGCCCTGGAACGGATCGACCTCGACCGTCGGGTTGAGCAGGAACCAGGCAGCCGCAATCAGGGCCGCGAGAGCAAGGCCGATGAGCCAGTTACTGAAACGCATGTCTATCCCGAACCCGAATGCCTACCCGGTCGGCCCGCGGCAGGAAAGGACCTGGGCCTTGGATCAGCGCTGATTTTGCCTGCCCCGCGGGTCCCTTAGGTCATCCCGATCCGCCGGGCTTTCGCAATGCAAAATCGCTATTTTCCGGGTGTTTGGCAAGGGGCTGGCGGGGTTCGCGCATAACAACAACGCGTGATCGCTGTGACCAAACCGGTCTTAACCAAACCCCTGCACCAAACCCCTGCTTTTAACAGGCGGGCCTCAGCCCAGTTCCTTGAACCTTTCCATGCCCTGGACCAGGGCCGACCTGGTTCCAGGCTCCATGGCGGAATGGCCGGCGTCGGGCACGACCTGATAGCGCGCTTCCGGCCAGGCGCGGGCCAGATCGTCGGCCGAGCGGATCGGGCAGACCAGGTCATAGCGTCCCTGGACGATAAAGGCCGGGATCTTGCGGATGCGCCCGACATGCTCGATCAGGAAATTCTCCGGCAGGAAGATGGAATTGGCGAAGTAATGGGCCTCCATCCTGGCCAGGCCGAGCGCCAGATTGTCGCCGGAAAAGGCCTGGATCGTCTCCGGGCTGGGGAGCAGGGTCGAACAGCTGCCCTCATAGATGCTCCAGGCGCGGGCGGCCGGCATGTGCACCTTGGGGTCGGCATTCATCAGCCGCTTGTGGTAGGCGCCGAGGAGATCGTGGCGCTCCGCCTCCGGAATATAGCCGGAGAAGGCCCGCCAGGCCTCCGGCGCCAGTTCCTTGAGACCATAGAGGAACCAGTCGATCTCCGATTTCCGGCACAGGAAGATGCCGCGCAGGGCCAGTCCCTTGACCCGGTCGGGGTGGAATTCGGCATAGGCCAGCGCCAGGGTCGAGCCCCAGGACCCGCCGAAGACGAACCAGGTATCGATGCCAAGGTGCCGCCGCAGCTTCTCCATATCCTCGATGAGGAGCGGGGTGGTGTTCTGGCGGATCTCCCCCAGCGGCTTCGAACGGCCGCTGCCGCGCTGGTCGAAAATGACGATGCGGTAGTATTTGGGGTCGAAAAAGCGCCGATGGCTGGGATTGGCGCCGGCACCGGGCCCGCCATGCAGGAAGACCACCGGAACGCCCGCCGGATTGCCGCTTTCCTCGAAATACATCGTGTGGATATCGTCGAGAACCAATTCCCCCGTGCGGAAGGGGGCGATATCGGGATAGAGGTCCTTCTGCGGCGGCATTCTGCGGGCGAATCCTTGAACTCTTGCGATAGGAACACCTTATAGCACGGTCAAAGCCGCCACCCGCAACGGAACTGATCCCAGAAACTGATCCCAGAAACTGATCCCAGAAACTGATCCCAGAAACTGATCGCGGGGTCGTGATGTTGCGGGCGCGCTGACGGGGTGAAAAAGGATGGCATGGCAAGCGGGCCGCCGCGCTATTATTTTCGCAGCAAAATGAGATTCGACCGCGGAGCTTGTCCCATGCGCCTTAAGCAAACATTCGCCCTGCTGCTGCTCGCCGGCACGTCGCTGCTGGTATCGGGCTGCATGCAGGCGACCAGCCCCGCCACGGGCCGCACCTTTTCGACCAGCGTCACCGAGGCGCAGGAAAACAAGATCGGCGCCGAGGAGCATCCGAAGATCCTCGCCGAATTCGGCGGCGAATATAAGGAAATGCCGGCGCTCAATGCCTATGTCGACAGCGTCGGCCAGTTCGTCGCGGCGACCTCGGAACGCCAGGACGTCAAATACACCTTCACCGTGCTCAACACGCCGGACATCAACGCCTTCGCGCTGCCCGGCGGCTATGTCTATGTGACGCGCGGCCTCCTCGGGCTTGCCGTCAACGAGGCGGAGGTGGCGGGTGTCCTTGGCCACGAAGTCGGCCATATCAACGCGCGCCATACGGCCGAACGCATGGGCCAGCAGCAGAAGGCGCAGCTCGGCGTGATCGGTGCCGTCCTGCTTGGTGCCATCCTCGGCGGCGACCAGGGCGCGCAGATGATGGGCGGCCTCGGTACCGAGGTGGCGCAGAGCTATCTCGGCAAATATTCGCAGGAGCAGGAGTTCGAAGCGGACTCGCTGGGCGTGCGTTACCTCAAGCGCGCGACCTACGACCCGCAGGCGATGGCGACCTTCCTGGCGGCCCTCAATGCCGACACGCATCTCGAGGCGAAGCTTGCCGGCAACGAGGCGGCGGCCGATGCCTACGGCATGAAACAGAGCCACCCGCGGACCGTCGACCGCGTGCAGCAGGCGATCGCCCAGGCCGGACCGGCGCCGGAAGGGTCGATGGTCGCACGCAACGAGCTTCTGACCAAGATCAACGGTATGATGTGGGGTGACGATCCCAACGATGGAATCATCAATGGGCGCGACTTCATTCATCCCAGCCTGCGCTTCGCCTTCACCGCCCCCAAAGGCTTCAAGCTGCACAACACGCCGTCGGCGGTCCTGGGATCCGGCAACAATGCGGCGCTGATCTTCGATCTTGCCGGCAAGGATGTCGGCGATCTTGCAGGCTATGTGCAGAACAGCTGGGCCAAGGGCAAGGCCAGCAATGTCGAACGGGTGACCGTCAACGGCATGGACGCCGCGACCGGCATCGCGCAAGGGACCGTCAACAACCAGCAGGCCGTGATCCGCATGGTCGTCATCCGCTTCGTCGGCGGGCAAGTCTACCGCTTCCAGTTTGCCGCTCCGCCGCAGAATTTCGACAATATGGACGGCGCCTTCTGGGCCACGGCCAATTCCTTCCGTCAGCTCTCTGGCAACGAGGCGACAGGCTACAAGCCGATGCGCATCCGCCTGGTCGAGGTAAAAGCCGGCGACACGATCGAGGGGCTGGCATCCCGCATGGTGGTGCCGGAAGCCAAGGTTGAATGGTTCAAGGTGCTCAATCGCCTCGACCAGGGCCAGCCCCTGCAGGCCGGGCAACTTGTGAAAATCGTCAGCTACTGACCAGCACCGGCAGCACATTCGTGAGCAGCAAGGCGAAGGCCAAGCAAGCCTATCCGATCTGGCTGGTGCTGGCCGTGACGTTCGGTGGTCTTGCTGCCGCGGCGATCGCATTCGTCGCCATCGCCATCAACTGGATTGCGGTCGACAATACCGAACAGCTGCTCAATTCCTTTGCCAACCGCGAGATCACGACGCTTGAGCAGGCGCTGCTTTCGGAGCTCGACCCGGCGATGGAGCAGGTGCGCTTCCTGTCCGGCTACATGAGCGGCAACAATGTCGAGCCGACGGATGAGGCGCGCCTCAGCGATCTGTTGATGGGTTCGCTTGCCGCTTCACCACAGCTCATTGCCGTCAGTTTCATCCGCTCGGATTTGACAGTCATCGCCGCTTCGCGCCAGCTCGACGGCAAGCTCTATGTCACATCCGTTGCCGACGCCAAATACGATGCCATGTTCCGGCAGGCCTATCAGGCCGGCATTGCCGCGTCGGAGCCGGTCTGGGGCGATCCGATCTACTTGCGCATCCTCAAGCGGCCGGTGATGACGGCGCTGGGACCGGTCAAATACCGCGGCGAGCCCATCGGGGTGTTTGCAGCCGTCGTCTCGCTGCCCGGCATATCGGCAACACTGAATGCCCGTAGCGGCGAGAACGCAACGCCTTTCGTGCTGGATTCCGGCGGATCGGTCTTCGTGCACCGCAATCTCTTCAGCGGCGATTTCAAGCTGAGTTCGGAGCGGCCGCTTCCTCGTTTCGACGAGATCAACGATCCGATCCTGGCGCAGTTCGATCCCAGAAGGTCGATCGAAGTCCGGCCGCCGGGCGCAGAGAGCGAGCCGTTCCGGCAGCAACAGGTTGAGACATTCGGCGAACGCTACGTACTGATCTACAAGGATGCGCCGAACCGGATCAACCGGCCGCTCATTGTTGGCGTCTATCTGCGCCTGGCGACATTGGAAATGGTCTTCAATCCGCTTCAGCGGACCCTTTTCGGCGCGGCGCTGGTCATCGTGATCGCGATTATCCTGGCGCTGCTACTGGGGCGCCGCATCGGCCGGCCGATGCGCGACTTGGCCGACGCGACGCGGCATCTCGCGGCGCTCGACTTCAATGGCGCGCCGGAACTCAGCCGCAGCAGTTTCGCCGAGATCGATGTCGCCAACCGTGCCTACAAC
>CAZUAL010000084.1:0-11453 GCA_964618305.1 uncultured Dongia sp.
GTTCTGGGCGAGGTTTTCCTCGAACAGGCTTTCCACCGGCACTGACGCATCTTCCTGCCCATGGGAAAGTGCCGTCGGCAATTGCACGCCTTCGTCGGCCAAGGCGAGGCCGGCGCCGACCAGGAAACAGACGGCGATCATGACCAGTGTGGCGATGCTCATTGCGCGGAACATGGCGATGGACCCTTTGGCTACCTTTTCCGTCGGGCCGGGATCGATTCCGGTTCGACTGGTTGCAGGCTAGCTCAGCCCCGATCTGGCGTCTGTGATCGGGGGCACACCTCTGCTCACGCGTAACATATTGAAATCATTATATTAAACTTGGGCGATGGATCAAGCGGACCGGCTGCGACCGAAGGGCGGGCGGCCGAAAAGCCGTTGGACCATGGGCTCGAAGACCGCCATCGGCGCCGTGTCGTAGGTCGGGTCGAAGCTGTTCTGGTCGTAGTTTTGGCAAAAGAGGGCGGTCTTCTCAAAAGCCGGATGTCCCCGGTAGCGCTCGCGTTCGAAGCGGTCGAGGCCCATGTGGTGGAAATAGTAATAGCCCTGGAAAATGCCGTGGTGCTTCACCATCCAGTAATTGTCGTCGGAAACATAGGGGCGGAGGATCGAGGCGGCGAGTTCGGAATGGTTCTCGGGGGCGAGCAGGTCGCCGATGTCATGGACGAGGGCGCAGACGATCATTTCCTCGTCCTGCCCATCGCGCATCGCCCGCGTCGCCGATTGCAGCGAATGCTGATAGCGGTCGATCTTGTAGCCCATTTTGTCGCCTTCCAGCTTTTGCAGGTTGGCGATCACGGTCTCCGCCAGGCCGTGATTGAGCTTCTGGTAGATTTTGTCGAGAAATTGATACTCCTCGAACGTGCCATCTTCTATGCGGATGAAGTTGACGGTTTCAGAATCCATGGCGCCGTTTCCTCGACATCATTTTGACAAATTTCGCTGCAGTCTATGGCCGAACCAAGCCCCGGTCCAGGTTACCCATGCTCGCCGAACTAGCGCGCGCTCTCGCGCCCACAGGAATGTCGCTCCGCGGCGGATTCACCCCGCGCGAAGCTGATGGCGTGCCGCTGCTGAGGAACGGGCAGAGGGTGCAGACGCTCCTGCTTGTAGGCAATGTCGGGGGCGCCATGTGGTTGCCCTTCGCTGCGTCAGGTGCCTTGCAGCGGTTCCCCGATAATCCGCTCGACCGTTGGACGGTCGAAGTGCTGGAGCCGATCGCGGCAACGCTTGGCATCGGAATCGTCTATCCGTTCAGCGGCCCACCCTATTATCCGTTTCAACGCTGGTCGACGCGTGCCGAGGCGCTCGACGTGTCGCCGCTGCGGATCTTCATCCACCCGCTCTATGGTCTTTGGCACGCATACCGGGCCGCCTTTCTGTTGGCGGATCCGGTCGAATTGCCGGCGCGCGCGAGCACGGACAGCCCTTGCCATTCCTGTGCGGACCGGCCCTGCCTGTCGGCCTGCCCGGTCAATGCCTTTACCCCGGCTGCTTTCGATGACCGAGCCTGCGCCCAGCATGTGGATGGCCCGGAAGGCGACGAATGCCGGTTGAGAGGGTGCCTTGCGCGCCGGGCCTGCCCGGTCGGGAGAGACTATTCCTATCCCACGCCACAGATGGCCTTCCATATGGAGGCCTTCCTGAAACCACGCCGCCTTGAACCCAAGGCGCGCCTGGACGACTGAGAGCAACAAGTTGACTAGATCTACAAGTGTGAATGCCCAAATGAAGGTTACTCCTGGCCTGAAGGCCTTCGGCGCCCTTGCTGTCGCCGCTTTCATCATGGTTTGCGGTGCGATCCTCGCTGGATTCCTGGCCGGCAGCAGCTTCGGCGGCTAGCTTTTCCGCGCCTTCGCGCGTTCCGAAAATGACTCTGCTTTGCAAGCACTTGTGATATCTGACGCCTAACCGGCGGGGGCTGGCCCTTGGCGCTTGTCGCTTGGGGAGTCGATGGGGTATCTACTACTTTCAGAAAAATCGCTCCAACAGCCGGAGGGCGTGTTTTGCGCTCATTCATTCTTTCTCTGGCGGGCCTTGCCGCCGGTCTGTTCGTCATTTTCGGATTATCGGTCATGCCGGCCATGGCGGCCGATGTCACCTTGCTGGCGGTCGAAAGTGCCGGCGGGCCGGAGGTGAAAGGCGAAATCGCCTGGTCGGTCGTCAAGGTGAACAAGGAAACGGGCAAGCCGGAAGCCAAGACGACCGCGCAGGGGAACGGCGCTCGCTTGGTCGCAGAGCTTGATCCCGGCCAGTACATGGTGACGGCAAAACTCGGCAAGGCCGTGACCAGCCAAGCAATCATTGTCGGCAAGTCGGCGACGACGCGGTCCATCATTCTCGCTGACCCGAGCAAGACGACAGCCAGCAAGCCCGAAGCCGGACCGCCGGCGAAGCTCTCGATCAACATGAAACTGAGCAAGGGCAAGGATCCGGTGAAGGAGCCGATCGTCTGGGAAGTCTACAAGTACCAGAAGGGTGCCACCGAAGAAGGCGAGAAGGTCGCCGAGCAGAAGGCCGCCGTCGGCCAGTTCAGCTTGCCGGGCGGCTCCTATGTCGTGCGCGCGCATTTCAAAGGGACCAAGGCTGATCTGGTGATCCCGATCGAGGCCGGCCAGTCGCTCAAATACACGCTCAATCTCTATGCCGGTTACGTGAAGCTTGGCGCGGTCAAGCCGAACAAGCAGAAGACCTCGGCCGAGGCTCTTACTTGGCAGATCCTGCGCCAGCGGCCGAATGCCCCGGGCGTCTACGAACTGGTGACGAGCAGCGAGAAGCCGGACCCGACGGTCATGCTGCGCGAGGGTCGCTATCTTGCCGTCGCCCGCCTTGGCAACAAGCTCTGGGGCAGCGAGCAGATTTCGGTCACTGCGGGTCAGACCACCAGCAAGAAGATCAAGCTGAAGGAAGGCGTTGGCGCACCGGAAGTGGCGGCTGCCAACTGATCCCTCGAAGATCGGTCCGGCAGCGGATAGCTGACTGGATTGCAACGGCGCCCTTGGTGGCGCCGTTCGCATTTGCGAAAGAGGCGGCCAGCGCCCCAAAAGGGGATGATAAGCCGGAATGTGCCTTATGAGACTTTCAGGGGACCGGAATCCGGCCGCCTTTGATAGCCTGTGTTGCAAGCGAACATCTTACGAGGCCTAAACATCATGTCACGGGAAGCAGCGCGCGAGGCGCGCGGTCGCCGCAACACCAGGACGGCGCGGGGTCTGAAGCAACTTCCCTGGCGCACGCACCGCAACAATTACGATCCGATCCGGGTGCTGAGCGAAGACCAGTTGGAGGCCGTTCACCGCACGTCGCTGCGTATCCTGTCCGAACTCGGCATCGAGTTCCTGGAAGAGAATGCGCTGCGGATCCTGAAGGAGAATGGCGCGGAGATCATCCCGGGGACACAGCGGGTCCGCTTCGACCCGGCCTTGATCATGGAGAAGATCAAGACCATTCCGCCGGTCTTCACCCTGCATGCCCGCAATCCGGTCCATAACCTGACCTTCGGTGCCAATCACATCAATTTCGGTTCGGTCGCATCGGCGCCGAATGTGTCGGACCTGGACAATGGCCGTCGTCCCGGCAACTTCACCGACTATTGCAACCTGCTGCGTCTGGCCCAATCGCTGAACGCGGTGCAGTTCATCGGTGGCTATCCGGTTGAACCCGCCGACCTGCCGCCGAGCACGCGCCACCTCGATGCCCTCTATATGGCGGCGACGCTGACCGACAAGGTCTGGCATCCCTATTCGCTGGGCAACGAGCGTATCGAGGATGCGATCGAGTTGATGGCGCTGGCACGCGGCATCTCGAAGCAGCAGCTGGCCAAGGAGCCGAGCGTCTTTTCGATCATCAACAGCAACTCGCCGCTGCGCCTCGACACGCCGATGCTGCAGGGTCTGCAGGCGATGGCGAAGGCCGGTCAGCCGATCGTGCTGACACCCTTCACCCTCTCCGGTGCGATGGCGCCGGCGACGGTGGCCGGTGCGCTCGCCCAGGCGAATGCGGAAGCGCTTGCCGGTCTTGCCTTCACGCAAATGGTCAATCCGGGCGCGCCCTGCGTCTATGGCGGTTTCACGTCGAATGTCGATATGAAGACCGGTGCGCCGGCCTTCGGCACGCCGGAATATACCCGCGCGGCAATGGCTGGCGGGCAGTTGGCGCGGAAATACGGCATTCCCTACCGCTCCAGCAACGCCTGCGCCGCCAATGCGGTCGATGCGCAAGCGGCCTATGAGTCAGAGATGTCGCTCTGGGGTGCCGTGATGGGTCACGCCAACCTGATCCTCCACAGCGCCGGCTGGATGGAAGGCGGCCTGGTCGCATCCTTCGAGAAGATGGTTATCGACGCGGAGATGATCCAGTCGATCACCGAGTTCCTGCGGCCGCTCGACGTTTCGGAAGATGCGCTGGGTTTCGACGCGATCAAGGAAGTGGGGCCCGGTGGGCACTTCTTCGGTGCGCAGCATACGCTGGCGCGCTACGAGACGGCCTTCTATTCGCCCCTGGTCTCGGATTGGCGCAACTTCGAGACATGGCGTCTCGCAGGCGCGCAAGACGCGACACAGCGCGCCAATGCCCTTTGGAAGCAGGCGCTCTCCGACTATGAGCGGCCGGCCATTGATCCGGCCGTTGACGAGGCGATGCAGGATTTCGTGGCGCGGCGGAAGGCAGCGGGCGGCGTCACGCAGATCTGATCGACGGGCGGAAGCCTAATTGTCCCGGCAGAAGGGGTGGATGATCGGCTCCTTCGGCCGGAACAGATAATTCCGGGCGATGAACCCGTATCCCGGCATGAAGTAGCCCCCGTTCTCGGCAAGCAGGCGCGCTTTCAGCTGCCGATAGCGCGACGGCCGCTTGTACCAGGCAAGCGCCGGCTCGGCGTGATGCAGGGCATGCAGGTTGTTATAGAGGAAGAGAAAGCCCCAGAAGGGATTTGCCTCGCAGATGATCGAGCGGGCTTTCTCGTCCGGCACGGCGCGGTGCTCGGCATAGGAGCGCACCAGCGCCAGGGACGTTCCCGGATAGGCGAAGAGCACCACATAGACCCAGAAGGGTATCTCGCAAACGCCCATCACCCAGTAGAGAACGACAGCGACCGAGAAGATGTGCCACAGCCAAGGCTTCATCCGCTGCGGCTCGCCTGACGCCAGGTCGCGCAAGCCCTCGCGCAGCGACAGCAGGGTGAAATAGCCGGGGCCGAGAAGCATGCGGCCGGCCAGCGTGCGCATCATCTGGCGGACGAGCCTGTGCGGCGTCGACATTTCCGCCCATTGGCCCTCAGTGAGGTAGTTCGATTCCGGATCGAGGAAGGGATCGGTCAGGTCCTGATCGATATGATGCTTGGTATGGGTGCGGACATAGGTGTCGTAGGGGATCCAGAGCCAAAGCGACCAGCCCGTGACGAGGCGATTGAGAAGCTGTGACTGGAAGGGATAGCCGTGGACGGCCTCGTGCTGAAGCGAGCCATGAAGGCTGATCGTCGTGGCGCCGAGCGCCAGCACCGCCCACCAGGGAAGTGTGTGATAGTTCCAGGTCGTCAGGAGAAAAACGGCGTAGATCCCGGTTGCGAGGAGCAGGGTCGGGACATCCGCCACATATTGGTGGCGGCCGATTTCACCCTTATTGATCCGCAAGGGTTCCGCGGGACCGGTCTCGATACTCATGTGCCTCGATAGGCGTTGCGGTTATGGGGATATTGGTAACCGAGACCCTGACTTGCGGCAATGCAGATTTCCTTGTGGTCGCCCGGCGCGGCAATTGGTTGCGCCCTTGGGTTTCGCGGCGGCGACCGCTATTCTCCGCCGCGGGGAGGAAATACGATGTCGGCGGAAATTCATCTTGGCGGTTGCCTGTGCGGGGCCGTGCGGTTCGAGATCAGCGGGGAACTGACCGTTCCGGCGATGTGCCACTGTGCCATGTGTCGCCGCAGCCATGGCGCTCTGGGCGTCTATACCACTGCGCCTGCAGAACGCGTGCGGATCACTGGCGACGATCAGATCGCCTGGTTCAGTTCGAGCGAGATGGCGGAGCGTGGCTTTTGCCGCCAATGCGGCTCCAAGCTCTTCTGGCGGAAGAAGGGCGGGGGCGAACTCGACATCGCCATGGGTGCGCTCGACGGCGCAACAGGCCTCAAGGCCACGAAGCACATCTGGGTCACATTCAAGGGCGACTATTACGACATCGCCGACGATCTGCCCCAATACGCCCATTCGTCCGCCAATGCGCAGCCATGTGCCGCAGCCGAACCGATCGCGACAGCTGACATGCCGGCCACGCACCACGGGCATTGCCTCTGCGGCGGGGTCGATTTCACCGTCTCTGGGCGGCTGCGCGATCTCAGCCAATGCCATTGCGGTCAATGCCGCCGCTGGCATGGGCACGCGCCGATCTATACGAAGGCCCGGCTGGCGGATATGACATTCTCGGCGCAGGACGATCTGGCCTGGTTCGTTTCTTCCGACAGGGCCCGGCGCGGCTTCTGTCGCCGGTGCGGCTCGTCGCTGTTCTGGCATCGCCTGAACGATGAAGCCATTTCGATTTCGGCCGGCGCCTTTGACCCACCTTTCGGGCCGAGACTGAAGCACCATATCTTCGTTGCCGATAAGAGTGACTATTACGACATCGCCGACGCGTTGCCGAAATTCCCCGGCACCGGTGGCAATGCTTTGCCCTTCTAAGCACCGGCCAGAGATCGCCCGATCATGATCGCCCTCCTGCCGATGTACGATTTCCCGGAATTGCGGGCCGAAACCGACGCCTTCTGGCAAGGCTTGAGCGGGCATTTCGCCGCCAGTGGCCTTGCCGACGTGCCGGAGGTTCTCGCGCGGCCGGCCGATCTCTATGCCGCCTGGCTGTCGCCAGATCTCATGTTCGCACAGACCTGCGGCTATCCGCTGACACATCGCCTCAAGGGGAGGGTGCGGTACCTCGCGACACCTTCCTACAGCGCTGAGGGTTGCGCCGAGAGCAGCTATCGCAGCTTCATCATCGTGCGCGATGAAGCCGGTCTCGGTAAAGCGTCCGACCTTGCCGGTCGGGTGGCGGCGTTCAATGGCGCCGATTCACAGTCCGGCAGCAATGTGCTGAAGCGATATCTTTCCGCTCAAGGCGTTCCGCCGGGGTCGCTCGGCGGCGCAGTCGAGAGCGGCGCCCACCGCAAATCCGTTGGCATGGTCAAGAGCGGCGAAGCGGATTTCTGCGCGATCGATTGTGTGAGTTGGGCGCTCCTCGGCGATGTGGCTCCGGAGGAAGTCGCCGGCCTGCGCATTCTGGCCGAGACGGAAGCGGCGCCCTGTCTGCCGTTTGTCACCAGCCTTTCACGGCCGATCGAGGACGTTTCCGCCTTGCGCGCTGGATTGGCCGCGGCCTTCGACGACCCGGAACTGGCGGAGGTGCGGGAGAAGCTCCAGCTCGAAGCAGTGAACGTCTTTGAGGAAAGCGCCTACGATATCATCTTGACGCAGGAAGCGGCGGCCCAGGCGGCCGGCTGGATGAGATTGGCGTGAGATCACATGGCGAATAGCACGACCACCAATGGCGAAAGCCGCCTATGGCCGAGCCTGGCCATGATCGGCTCCTCCATCTTTTGGGGCTCCATGTGGTATCCGCTGCGCGCGGTGGAGGCGGCCGGCGTTCCCTCCGCCTTGACCGGCGCGCTGTGCTATGGCGTCCCGCTCATCCCGCTGCTGCCTTTTCTATTCTTCCGTCGGCGGGAACTAGCTGAGGGCGGGTGGCGGGTGCTGCTGTGTGGCGGGTCGCTTGCCTGCTGCAACGTGCTCTTTGCCGTGGCCGTCGTCTTGGGCGATGTCAGCACGATCATCTTGCTTTTCTACCTGAGCCCCATCTGGTCGACGCTCCTGGAACGAATCTTCATGGGCACGCGGCTGACCGCGATCCGCTGGGCCGGTATCGCGCTGGCGCTTTTGGGGCTGCTCGTTCTCCAGGGCTTCGACGGGCGCCTGCCGTTGCCCGCCAGTCTCGCGGAATGGATGGGGCTCGGCGCCGGCATGTGCTGGGCGGTCGCCCTTCTCACGGCCCGGATGTGGTCGAAAATCACGGTCCTCGACAAAAGTATTGTCCAGTTCGGCTGTGCCCTGCCGGCGGGCCTCGTCCTCTTTGTCCTGGTTGGCGGCGGTGGCATGGTGGTGCCGTGGCCGAGTGGCGATACGTTGCTTGCGGCGGCGCCCTGGATCGTCGCCACCGGGTTCATCTGGGTGGTCCCCGCCATGGTGCTGAGCCTCTGGGGCGCCGGCCGCCTGTCGCCCGGACGCGCCAGCATCCTCATGACGTCCGAAGTGGTGGTGGGTGTCGGCTCGGCGGCCTGGCTTGCTGGCGAACCGCTCGGCTGGCCCAAGCTCCTGGGCGGTCTGCTGATCGTCAGCGCCAGCCTGCTCGAATCCTGGCAGGCACGGCGCGAGACCCGAGAAGGAGAGCGTGAATGATCCACCAGTTCGATGCCCGCGGCCTCAAATGCCCGATCCCCGTCCTGAAGGCGCGCAAGCTCATCAAGGAACTTCAGCCGGGTGATGTTCTCGAAGTCGACGCGACCGATCCGGGTGCGCCAAAGGATTTCGCACATTTCTGCGAAGTGACCGGTAACAAACTGCTGGAGGGTAGCGAGCCGGAGCCCGGCGTCTTCCGTATCCGGGTCGAGGTCGTGAAAGGTTAGATATCCCGAACTCAGTCTGAGCGTGTCGTTGCCCGTCCGCAGGGAAATGCTTCAGTTGTCGCAGCGTAAATCGACTGGGGCGGCGGCATCTTGATCGCTGGAGGATTGGCCTTCAGGTACCGCATCAAGATGATTGGAAAGTCGGTCGGGGGTGTCCCGGATGGAATATCAATCCAGCATTTCTTTTCGCTCACCTGTCTCATCATCATGGAAGCAATGGCTCCATTGATGTAGCCGTAGCAGAGCGCGGAGGCGTCATCGGTGACATCAAACTTCTCCAGATCCAGCCCGCCACATTCCTTAACGAGTTGTTCTGTTGTCATTTCCGCATATGCGCTCGGAGCATCGAACGCACATGCCCCGATGATCGTAAGAGTCGATAGGAGTGCACGGCGCATGCTTCTTAGCTCTCAGCATTCAAGAGTTGGCGGCTGGAACTGGCGCAACGCATCACCACTCAGCCGGAAGAAGACCTTCTCCTCCTGCGGCTGGGCACCGAGGCTCTTGTAGAAATCCACCAGACGCTGGTTGTTGCGGTCGGCGGTCCAGTCGAGCCGCGAGCAGCCGCGGGAGAGGGCGATGCCGGCGATGGCCTTGAGGAGGCTTCGGCCGATCCCTTGACCACGCGCCGCCTTCGTCACGAACAATTCCTTTACAAAGAGCCCCTTGCCTATCTCGGGCCCGGGAAAGATCGCGGAGTAGGCGGCAAAGCCGAAGAGAGTGCCGGGCGCGGCGGTGCTTTCGGCGATCAGAAACTCCACCCCGTTTGGCAAGTCGCTGAGGGCGTTCAGCAATTTTGTACGCGGGGGGCATGAGACGTTGTAGTGCGCCTGCATTTCCTCAATGAGCTGCGCGAGCGATACGAGATCTGCGCCAGAGTGATGACGTATGTGAAACAAATTGTTGGCTCCAGGCTGTACAGGCGGAGCTTTTCAGAATTGGCGGACGACTGCCAGTGCTGTATCGCCCCGCCAGCCATACCTAGTTCGTCTTGAGCGCCGGTTCTTGCCGGAGAGGTTCTGGGATGAACCGGGTGACGCCGTGCTCGTCGTAATATTTGAGCGCGCCCGGATGGAAGGGGACGCTGACGCCGGCGATGGCGAGCTGGAGGTCGAGCGCCTTGCCCGCGGCGGACACCTGGTCGAGCGTCTTGCGGCTTGCCTCGAGCCAGACGGCGCGGGTGAGCTGGTAGGCCATGTCCGGTGAGAGGCTCGCTGGAACCAGCCACACGGCGACGAGCTCGATCGTCTGCGTGTCCGGAATGTTCGGGAACGTCCCGGCCTTGATCACGCCCTTGGAAAGGAAGGCATAACTCTTCACCATCTTGGCGACGGCGTCGTCCTGGACGGGCAGGAAGCGGAGCGGCATGGAGGCGGCAAGTTGGGTCACGTCGCGGCTGTCGATCGCGTCGACAACGATCATGGCGTCGATCTTGCCGGAAGCGAGAGCCTCGGCGGCAGCCGGGAAATCGAAAAAGCTGGCCTTCACCTTCTTTGTGGTAAGACCATGAGAATTGAGGATCTGGCGCGCCGTAAAGGCGTTGTCGCTCTTCTCCGCGCCGAGATTGACCCGCAGGCCCTTCAGGCCGGCGATGTTCTTGGCAGCCGATTGCGGACCGACGATGACTTTGACGTTGAGGCGGCCGAGGCCGCAGATCGCGCGCAGCGACTGGTCGGGCCCGGCGGACTTGAAGGCGTCCTTGCCGGTAAAGGCGAAATTGGCGATGTCGGCCTGCGCCACGGCGGATTCAATCAGCTTGCCGCGCAATTGGCTCAAGTTCTCGACCGATCCGGAACTCGTCTGCGCCAGGCCAATCATGCCGGGAATGCCACAGGAACCGCCTTCGTCACAGCCGCGGGAACCCGGCGGGTTGGAGATGGCGCCGCCGATGAGGCCGGCGAGTTCGGCAATCGGGGTACCCGGCTGGCCGGCACCGACCCGGAAATAGCTCAGTTCCTGGGCGCTGGTCTCGATGGGGGCGGAGAGAAGCGGCAAGCCAAAGCCGATCGCGCCGGCAGCACAAGCCGCCCCGCCCAGGCCGAACAAGACCGTCCGGCGGGTAACTAGTTCCTGGCGCAACCGTCCCGACGCGAGCGTCGATCCAATTGCGTGTTTGCTGGCCTTCAAAAAATCCATCGGAGTGCCGTCGCTACGCGGGCCTTGCTGCCGCAATCTGTGCTTGCGCAGCTCGTTCAAGATATAGAACGAGAGTTAATGAGTCGCCAACGGGCTCAGCACATTTTGTGTGTGTGTTTCGATCAAAAGTCCGAGATCGCCTGCGTACGCGGCGCGCCTAAAGAGCGGGCGGGAAGGGGCTTCTCTCGGCGCAGCGGCCGCCCCGGCCTCGCGCCGGTCGCTTCGCCTTCGCGCCAGACCAATGCCCCATTTACAAGGACAAATCGAATGCCGAGGCTTTGCCGCGTCGGCTCGGTGAAGGTGGCGCGGTCGATCACGGTCCGCGGATCGAAGATCGTCACATCCGCAAAAGCCCCTTTGGCCAGTTTGCCGCGATCGATGAGGCCAAAGCGGCCTGCGGTCAAACCCGTCATCTTGTGGATCGCCGTCTCGAGGTCGAAGAGGCCGAGATCGCGGCTGTAATGGCCGAGCACCCGGGGAAAGCTGCCCCAAAGGCGCGGATGGTTGATCTCGCCGCCGGGCAGGCCGTCGCTGCCGATCATGGTGGGGCCGAAAGCCATGATCCGCTGCACGTCGGCCTCATCCTGGCAGAAATAGATCGCTCCGCCCGGCGTCAGGCGCAGGGCGGCGGTATCGCGGTCGACGCCCCATT
>CAZUAL010000084.1:11463-12975 GCA_964618305.1 uncultured Dongia sp.
GGGATGCCACGCGCGATCAGCAGCGAGACCGCCTCGTCGAGCTCCCGCCCGGCCATTTCCGGATGGGGTTGCGACGAGCTGATGAGGATCTTCGCTGCCGACAGGACGAAGGCCGGGTCGATGATCGTCGCCGCCGCGTTGTAGGGGTAGACGTCGAGGGCGACTGCCTGCTTGGCCCGGGCAGCCTCGATCATCGGCAGCGACCAGTCGGTATGGCCGGCATTTTCCGGCCCGTCCCCCTGGTGGTGCGACAGGATCAGCGGCACGTCCGCTGCCCGGCCGATTTCGATCGCTTCGGTGAGCGCCTCGCGGAACTGGTGGTCGTAATTGCGCGAATGGGTCGTGTAGACCGCACCGGCCTCGCCCGCGATCCGGGCAAGGGCCACGACTTCCCGCGTGTCCGCCGCCTTGTTGCTGGGATATTCGAGCCCGGTCGAGAAGCCGATGGCGCCTTCGGCCAAGGCTTCGCTCAGGCGGTCAGCCATGGCGGCGATCTCGCTGTCCGTAGCCGGTCGGTCCAGGGCCGCCATGCATTCGACCCGCAAGACCGAATGGCCGACGAGGGCGGCGGCATTCACGGCAGCCGGTCTGGCTTCGAGTTCCGCGAAATAGTCGCCAAGCTTCGGAAACCGGTAGTAGCTGGGGTCGCCGAGGAGGAAGTCGTGCGGATAGCTGGCGCGCGGGGTGAGGGGTGCCGCGCTGAAGCCGCAATTGCCGACGACAACCGTGGTGCAGCCTTGGCTCACCTTGGCCGGCATGTCCGGTTCGGCAAGGAGGGCGATATCATCGTGCGCATGGGCGTCGACAAAGCCGGGGGCAACGATGCAGCCCGTGGCGTCGATGATCTCGCGGGCAGTATGTCCGCGAAGATCGCCGATCGCGCTGATCCGGTCGCCATCCACGGCAAGGTCGGCCGCAAAGCGCTTGGCACCCGTTCCGTCGATCAGGGTTCCGTGGCGGATCAGGATGTCGTGCTGCTTGGGGGCTCCGGCTTGTCGTAATACATCAAGTCGATGGCGACTTGTGTCAAGCCACCTGACCTTGCTATTAGCACTTCTAGCGTATCGCGATTGATTTGGAATACCCAACCATGAGCACCAGCCCGAAGCGCCTCGACAATATCCGCCGCCTCCTCAAGCCGCGCCACGTCTGCATCATCGGCGGGCAGGCCTTGGCAGATTCGATCCGCCGCTGCACGCAGGCTGGCTTTGCCGGCGAAGTCTGGGTGGTCAACCCGAAGTACGAAGAGCTCGGCGGGCGCAAATGCTATCCGTCCGTTGCCGCCCTGCCGGAAGCGCCGGATGCGACCTTCATCGCCGTGCCCCGCGAAGCAACCATCGAAATGCTGAAAGAACTCAATGCCCGTGGCGCCGGCGGCGCCATCTGCTACGCGGCCGGGTTCGCGGAAGTGGGCGGCGAGGGTGTCGGCCTGCAGAAGCAATTGATCGAGGCGGCGGGCGACCTCGCCGTGGTCGGCCCCAATTGCTACGGTATCCTGAACTATCTTGATGG
>CAZUAL010000085.1:0-12933 GCA_964618305.1 uncultured Dongia sp.
CCGCGACAACAAGGCGGCCCTTGCCGCCCGCGCCCAGGCCCGCTTTGATTGCTGGCTCGAGCAGCAGGAAGAGAACTTCCAGTTCGACCATATCAGCGCTTGCAAGGACGAACTCCTCGCGGCCCTGGCGGAACTCGAAGCTGCTCCGGCCCCGGCCGAAGCCCCGGCTCCGGCTCCGAACGTCTATCTGGTGCTCTTCGACTTCGACAAGTCGAACATCAATGACGCGGCGCAGGCCGTGGTGAACCAGGTTGTTGCCGACTTCCAGGCCAACAAGTCGACGGCGATCTCGGTCACCGGTCACACCGACCGCGCCGGTTCGGACGCCTACAACGAGAAGCTCTCCGAGCGCCGCTCTGACGCGGTCCGCGAAGCGCTGATCGCCGCGGGTGTCCCGGCCGAAGCGATCACGACCGCCTGGAAGGGCGAGTCCGAGAACGCGGTCCCGACCGCTGACGGTGTCAAGGAGCAGGCTAACCGCCGCGCCGAGATCATCGTTCAGTAATCACGATCAGAAGCCGCAGTTTGCGGAACGGCGCCGGGGGAACCCGGCGCCGTTTTCTTTCCGGCAAAGTGTTTCGACGGGTGCCGGGCGAAGCACCTAAAGGCCTAGCGTTTTCAGGGCCTTGCCGCAGTTGGCTTTGAAGCCCCTTCCGATCTAGACTAGGTGCGGCGCGGCTCTTGCCGCGAAGCTGGGATAGTTTTCATGTACGAACAGACCACACGCCAAATTCTCGTCAGGGTCGAGCCGACCTATCTCGACGATCAATCCGCGCCCGACGAAGCGCATTTCGTCTGGAAGTATCATGTTCGTATTGAGAACCACGGCGAAATGACCGTGCAGCTCCGCAACCGCTATTGGCGGATCACGGATTCCCTCGGCCGCATCCAGGAAGTGCGCGGCGCTGGTGTGGTCGGTGAGCAGCCAGTGCTTCACCCCGGCGACACCTACGAGTATACGAGCGGCACGCCGCTCAAGACTCCCTCCGGGATCATGGTCGGGACTTACGAGATGGAAAGCGAAACGGGAGAGATGTTCGACATCGGCATCCCGGCCTTTTCGCTCGACAGCCCCTACCAGCCCAAGCGCTTGAATTGACCCGCGCGCCTTTCGCGCTATTTGTCTGAAAGGATTCGGCCGTGCCGAAGCCCACATCAAAATCCCGATCCGCCGCCAAGGGGGCGCCCACTCAGGCTGACGCCGAGGAGGCGGTGCGCACGCTCATCCGCTGGGCCGGTGACGACCCGCAGCGCGAAGGCCTGCTCGATACGCCGCGCCGTGTTGCCAAATCCTACCGCGAATTCTTCAGCGGCTACGATCAGGACCCGGCCGAGATCTTGTCGCGCACCTTCTCCGAGACCGATGGCTATGACGAGATGATCGTCCTCAAGGACATCCGCTTCGAGAGCCATTGCGAGCATCACATGGCACCGATCATCGGCCGTGCCCATATCGCCTATCTGCCGCGAAAGCGCGTGGTCGGCATTTCAAAGCTGGCGCGGCTGCTGGATTGCTATGCCAAGCGGCTGCAGATCCAAGAGAAGCTCACCGCGCAGATCGCCAACACGCTCAACGATGTGCTGCAGCCCAGAGGCGTTGCGGTCGTCATCGACGCCAGCCACCAGTGCATGACGACGCGCGGGGTGCACAAGGCGGGAACCTCGATGGTGACCAGCCGGATGCTGGGCGCCTTCCGCAACGATGCCTCGACGCGGCGCGAGTTCCTGGCCTTCATCGGCCTGCCCCCGGCGACCATCGGGTCCAGTTCCTAACCGCGGCAGATCATGAACGCCAATTTCGTCGGCATTTTCGAGCGCCTCATCGCCTTTGATACCGTGTCGGCGCGCTCCAACCTTGCACTCATCAACTGGGTGGGCGATTTCCTGCGCGATCATGGCGTCGAAGTCGATATCGTGCCGGCGCCCGACGGCCAGCCCAAGGCGAATCTCTGGGCGACGATCGGCCCAAAGAAGGACGGCGGCATCGTGCTTTCCGGTCACACCGATGTCGTGCCGGTCGACGGCCAGCCATGGACCAGCGATCCCTTCAAGCTGATCGAGACCGAGACCCGGTTCGTCGGGCGCGGCACCAGCGACATGAAAGGGTTCATCGCACTTTGCCTTTCCCTGGTGCCGGAGATCACTCTCAAGCCGCTGACGACGCCGCTCCACTTCGCCTTCTCCTATGACGAGGAACTGGGTTGCCTCGGTGCGCCGCATCTGCTGAAGGCCATCGGCGAGAATTTGCCGCGCCCCCGGCTTGCGATCATCGGCGAACCGACCGGCATGAAACTCGGCGTGCGCCACAAGGGCGTCTATTCCTTCGAGACGTGCGTCACGGGCAAGGACGGTCATTCCAGCCAGCCGGGGCGGGGGCTCAACGCCATCGCCGTGGCAGCGGAGGTGATCGGCGAGATGATGCGTATCTATCGGGGCATCGAAGCGGACGGACCGTTCGACCGCAGTTTCGATCCGCCGCATTGTTCCTTCAATATCGGCACCATCGACGGTGGCACGGCGGTCAACATCATTGCCAGGGAATGCCGTTTCCGCTGGGACTTCCGCGTCATTCCGGGCGGGCATCCGGAACAGATGCTGAAGCCGCTCAAGGCCTTCATCGATGAAAGACTGCCGGAACTCCGCCGGCAGAGGCCGGAAGCGGATATCGTCATCACGCCGCGTGTCTCCGCACCGCCCCTGGTCGAAGAGCATGACGGCGCCGCCGAGGCGCTCTTGAAGCATCTGACCGGCGCCAACGACACGGTGAGTCTCCCTTACGCGACCGAGGCCGGGCAGTTCCAGCAAGCCGGCATGTCGGCCATCGTCTGCGGCCCCGGTTTTATCGCCCAGGCGCACCAGCCGGATGAATTCATCGACAAGGACCAGCTCGTGGCCGCCGACGCATTCCTGCGCCACCTCGTCGACTGGGTGCAGGCGAACTGACGAGAGATGAGCTTCCTGCGCCAATACCGCCGCTACGCGGCACCGGACCTTGATGCCTATTGCCGCTTCGAGGTGGCGGGGCGTCATGTCGGCTGGATAAAGCCCGATCTGGCGCGGGAACTGGCTGGCGATCCCGGCATCTTCGTCCTCGCGGACCGCACGCTCGGTTTTGCGCCGTTCCTTGAGACGGCGGCGGCGCGCAGCGATGCGATGGCCAAGGTGCTGGCGGACCTGCGCGAAAAGGGCCGCGTCCCCGGCTGGCGCAACGAGCTCTATCCGGTCACGCAAACCTTTGGTGAAGATCCGTTGCTGGTCATGGAGCGCGCGGCGGCGCCGCTCTTCGGCGTCCTTGCCTATGGCGTCAATCTCAACGGCTTTATCGGGCGCGGCTGGGAGATGAAGGTCTGGGTCGCACGCCGTGCCGCCACCAAGTCTGTCGATCCCAACATGCTCGACCTCGTCGTCGGTGGTGGCCAGCCGCTCGGCCTGACGCCCGGTGAGAACCTGCTGAAGGAATGCCAGGAGGAGGCGGGCATACCGCTTGCCTTGGCCGAGCAGGCGGTGCCCGTCGGTCTCATCACGCTTCTGATCGAATCGGGTGAGGGCCTGCGCGTTGGCCAGCAATTCAATTTCGACCTGGAGCTTCCCGAGAGCTTTCGCCCGCAGAACCAGGATGGCGAAGTGGCCGGGTTCGAGCTCATTCCCGTGTCCGAGCTGATGCACCGCCTGCGTTCGGCGGACGAGTTCATGTTCGACATTTCGCTGGTGCTGATCGATTTTCTCATCCGCCACGGTTTCATCGGGCCGGAAGAGCCGGACTACCTGCCGCTCATTGCCGGCTTGCGGCGCCCAATTCCTTTCCGCACGAAAGCAGCGTCATGAGCCTGCTCGCCCGCATCGAGAATTGCCACCTGCACGATCTGGCGCGCTATCTGCCATTCAAGGTGGGCGACGAGCAGGTCGGGCACATGCGGCGTGACTTGGCGCGGGAGTTGCGGCGTTATCCAAGTGTCTTCCGCGTTGAAGATGATGGCGTCGCCGTTGCCGAACATCTCGACAGCTTCGACTATCGGAGTGCGGCAATCGATTCCGGGATGCGGGAGCTGCGGCAGGATGGGTTCATCATGGGCTGGCGGGACGAGCTCTTTACCGTGGCAAAGCGGTATGGTGGCGAACCGCTTTTCGATCTCGAGCGGGCCGGCGTGCCGCTTTTCGGAGTCAAGGCCTATGGCGTTCATTTGAACGGTTTTGTCCGGCGTGACGGCGATATCTGGCTGTGGGTCGGCAAGCGCGCCGACAACCGGCCGATCGAACCCGGCAAGCTCGATCATCTCGTCGCCGGCGGGCTGCCTTCAGGCGTGAAGCCCTTCGACAATCTCATCAAGGAAGCGGCAGAAGAGGCCTCGATTCCGAAGGAACTGGCGCGCCGCGCGCGGCCCTGCGGCGCGTTGCGCTATCGGATGGAGCTCGACCAATGCCTGCGCGACGACACGCTCTTCGTCTACGATTTGGAGCTGCCGGCCGATTTCGTCCCACGCAACCATGATGGCGAGATCGCCGACTTCCGGCTGTTGCCGCTCGGCGAAGTCGAGCGCCTGCTGGCTGAGACCGAGCAGTTCAAATTCAATGTCGGTCTCGTCGTCATCGATTTCATGATCCGGCACGGCCACCTGACGCCGGACCATCCGGGCTACAGCGAGATCGCGCTGGCGCTGGCCCGTCAGCCCTGAGCGCCGTTGATCAGCGGTTCGAGCTCCGCCCAGCCACGCCAGATCATATCACCGGCCACATAGAAGATGACGGCGAGGCCGACATAGGCGATCCAGTGGAAGCGCTTCAGAAGCTTGGCGATGAAGGAAGCGGCAATACCCATAAGGGCCACGGAAAGGATAAGCCCGAAGATCAGGACCTTTGGGTGATCGTGCGCGGCACCGGCAACGGCCAGCACATTGTCGAGCGACATTGAGACGTCGGCCAGGATGATCTGCAGAGTGGCCTGCGCCATCGTCTTGGCTGGGGCATCTCCCGCCGGGGCCTCGGCCACCAGGGCGCGCTCATCCTCCCCATTCTGTGCCGATTCCTGGCGCAATCTTTCCAGACGGTTTTCGCGCCGCTGATGCTCAAGCTCGCGCCAGAACTTCCAGCAAACCCACAGCAACAGGATGCCACCCGCGAAGGTCAGGCCGATGAAGGCCAGAAGATAGGTGGTGCCGAGCGCGAAAATGATGCGCAGGGCCGTCGCGGCGATGATGCCGATGAGGATGACCTTGTTCCGCTTGTTGGCCGGCAAACCTGCCGCGGCCAGACCGACGACGATGGCATTGTCGCCAGCGAGGACCAAGTCGATCAGGATTACCTGGGCGAAGGCGGCGATTTCCGGGCCGAGGAAGGACAGATCCATGCTCAAAACTACGTCGTTGGTAGGGGCTTCTATAAGCGATAAAGAGCGGCTCGGCTAGCCGGGAAAGCCGGCCAGCCGGCGTACTTCAGCCGGCGTCCGGCCGGATTCCCGCAAAGACCTGAGGCTCGGCGCGCCGGCTCGCTTCGCCAGCCGCGTCCCCTGGTCATCGGTCAGCAGCCTGTGGTGGGCGTAATCCGGCACGGGGAGGCCCAGCAGCGCCTGCAACAGCCGGTGTATATGGGTCGACGGGAGCAGATCGACGGCCCGCGTGACCAGGGTGACGCCCTGGAGCGCGTCGTCGACCGTCACGCAAAGATGGTAGCTGCAGGGGAATTCGCGCCGGGCGAGGACGACGTCGCCCAGGATTTCCGGCCTTGCCGCCATGCGACCATGTTCCTCTTCCACGAAATCGAGCGGGCCGGTCATTGCCTGGGCGCGGGCGACGTCGAGGCGCAGCGCGAAGGGCGCGCCGCCGGCCTGCTTTTCCTCCGCCAGCTGGCGGGACAGGCTGCGGCAGGTGCCGGGATAGAGCGGCCCATCCGGGCCATGCGGGGCAGATTGCGCGGCGGCGATATCCTTGCGGCTGCAGAAGCAGGGATAGAGCACGCCCTGAGCCTGCAGCCGGTCGAGGGCCGCGCGGTAATCCTCATGATGTTCCGATTGCCGGCGGACCGGCCCATCCCAATCGAGCCCGAGCCAATCCAGGTCTTCCGAGATCGCCTGGGTGAATTCGGCCCGGCAGCGGGTCGTGTCGATATCCTCGATCCGCAGAAGGAAACGGCCCTTCGCTTGCCTTGCGCGCGACCAGGCGGTCAGCGCCGAATAGGCGTGACCCAGGTGGAGATATCCGGTGGGGCTGGGGGCAAAACGGGTGACGATTTCCATGCCCAGGGAAGTAGGGTGCGGCACCGGGAGATGCAATCGCATTCTCCGCCAATGTCAGGTACCTGGCGTTCGTCTCTAGCCGCGAATCTGCTGCTTGAAGCTCTCAAACCAGGCGCGCCGCGCACCGATCTCGGCGATTTCGAGATCCAGCCAGGAGGCGAGATGGCCGCCGCCCGCCGCGACCGGGGCGTAGGATCTGAGGTCGCCGAGCCGCGCCAGTTCCTTGTCGCAGGCCTCGATCATCAGATCGAGCTGCTGACGCTGGTCTTCTGCCGCGAGCGCACCGAAGAAATGCATCTTGAAGGCGATGATCAGCTTATTGACCTCGCCCATCGGGCCGCGCAGGCGCGTGGTCATCAGCCGGTTGAGTTCGGTGCGTCCATCCGCGGTAAGGCGCATGATCTGCGCATCCGACGGCAGGCTGGGATCGGCGGCCTCGATCAGACCTTCGATCTTGAAGAGTTCAAGGGACGGCCCCAGCAATTCGAGCGAGGGGCCAACCAGACGGCCGACGAAGTGGCGGATTTCCCGCGCCAGGTCGGCATAGCTTCGCTCACCCTGCCAAAGCAGGCCCAAGGCTGCCAGGCGGATGGCTTCCGATGGAATGAGGCTGTTGTCTTTGTACATTCACGCTCAGTGGCAGATAGTCTCGTTAGGGCTGGCCGATTTGCCTTTGGCGGAGCGTTCTCAACGCTTTGCTAATCCCTGCGCATCAGATAATAGGGTTTAACCGGTTTGTGGAGGAAGCGGAAGCCGCTCGCATGTTCTTTGTTACCTTGACCATCGGCTCAATCCTCGTTCTGCTCGCGATCGGTGTCCATTACGAGGCCATGCGCATTGTCGCGGCCTATCTGTTGCCCCGCATGCAGATTCTCCCCCGCCGCGCCCACGTTATCGTCGGTGTCGTCGCCTGCATGGCGGCCCATTCGCTCGAAATCTGGGGGTTCGCCACAGCCTATTGGGCGCTCCATTTCCTGCCGCTGGCCTGGGGTTTTTCCGACGAACACCAGCGCAGCTTTGTCGATTACCTGAATTTTTCAGCTGAATCATATACTTCGCTTGGATTTGGGGACGTCGGGAAGCTGACCGAGAACATGCGCCTCCTGGCCGGCATTGAGGCCCTGGCGGGGCTCGTTCTCATCGCCTGGAGCGCTTCCTTCACCTATTTCGTCATGGCCCAGTACTGGGGCGGCCGGCCGCGCCACTGAAGGGGCAGTCATACCTCAGAAGCGGGAGCATGCCGGCCATGCGCCCAACCCATGACGGGATTGCGGTTGTGCGGTGCAGCAGGATCGGACAGAATGTCGCGCCTGAAACAGGCTGGTGCGGGATGGCGACGGGCTGGGGAGAGATCCGCTCGCTGTCCATAAATGGGAGGCCGGAATGAGCGTCCAAGCTGCCGAAGGCGCCGCTTTGAAGCGGATGACCGTGACCGAATTCGGGGCCCGCAAGGGTCAGGAACCGCTCGTCTGCCTAACCGCCTACACGGCGCCCATGGCTCAGCGCCTCGACGGTCATGTCGATCTGCTGATGGTCGGTGACTCCCTCGGCATGGTCCTCTACGGCTTCGAGACGACGCTTCCCGTGACACTCGACATGATGATCCAGCATGGTGCCGCCGTCTGCCGCGGTTCGAAGAAGGCGATGGTCGTTGTCGACATGCCGTTCGGCGCCTATCAGGAAAGCCCGGAACAGGCATTCCGTTCCGCTGCCCGCATCATGAAGGAAACGGGCTGCCAGGCGGTGAAGCTCGAAGGCGGCCGCGAAATGGCCGATACGGTTTCGTTCCTGACCAAGCGCGGCATTCCAGTCATGGGCCATGTCGGCCTGACGCCGCAATCGGTCAACACGCTGGGCGGTTATCGCGCCCGCGGACGCGGTGATCAGGAAGCCGCCGGAATCATGGCCGATGCGATCGCGATCGCCGAGGCCGGCGCCTTTTCCATCGTGCTCGAAGGCGTCATGGAACAGATCGCGCAGGCCGTTACGGCGCGCGTGCCCGTTCCGGTCATCGGGATCGGCGCCTCCGCCGCCTGCGATGGTCAGGTCCTCGTGGCCGAGGATATTCTGGGCCTCTTCAGTTCCTTCAAGCCGCGCTTCGTCAAGCGCTATGCCGAGCTCGGCAATGCCATCGAGGATGCCGCCGCCCGTTACGCCGCCGAAGTGAAGGCGCGGTCGTTCCCGGGACCCGAGCACATTTTCGGTGCCATCAAGAAGCACGGCTGATCCAACTCAAACTTCTTCAGTCCCATGCCAGAACTCGTCACAGTCCGTCGCGTCGCGGATCTGCGCGCCAGGATCGCCACCTGGCGCAGCGCGGGCGACAGCATCGGCCTGGTGCCGACGATGGGCGCTCTTCACGATGGTCACCTGTCGCTCGTGCACCGGGCCAAAACAGAGAACAGCCGTGCTGTAGCGACGATCTTCGTCAATCCGACCCAGTTCGGCCCGAACGAAGATCTCAGCGCCTATCCGCGCGACGAAAAAGGCGACGCGGAAAAGCTCTTGAGCGCCGGGTGCGACCTGCTCTTTGCCCCCGATGTCGCGGAGATGTATCCGGCGGGCTTCCAGACATCGGTCGCGGTAAACGAACTCACCACACATCTCGATGGCGTGGCACGGCCCGGCCATTTCGGTGGCGTCGCTACCATCGTCACCAAGCTGTTGCTGCAATCGCTGCCGGATCGCGCCTATTTCGGCGAGAAGGACTTCCAGCAGTTGCAGGTGATCAGGCGTCTGGCGGTTGATCTCGATATTCCGGTCGCGATCGTCGGCGTGCCGACGGTGCGCGAGGCGGATGGTCTCGCTTTGTCATCGCGCAACCGCTATCTCTCGCCGGCGGAGCGGAAGCAGGCTGCCCTCCTGCCGAAAGTGCTTGCTGAAACGGCGGCCGCGTTGACCGACGGGATCGCTGTTGAATCAATTCTCGCCGCGGCGCGTGATCGGCTTCTGCAAGGTGGTTTTTCGCGGGTGGATTATGTGGCGCTTTGCGACGAGGCAACCCTGACGCCGCTCACGCACGCGCGCAAGGGAAGCCGCCTCTTCGCTGCAGCCCAGCTCGGCCGCACGCGACTCATCGACAATTGGCCAGTCGATTAACCCAGTTGATTGACCCAGTTGATTAACCCTGGCGGCTAGCGCTGCAATTGCTTGGCGATCGGCTGCGCGAATTGCAGTTCGATATCCCACGGGAAATAGATCCACGTATCCTGCGAGACCTCGGTCACGAAGGTGTCGACCAGCGGTCGGCCAGACGGCTTGGCATAGACCGTGGCGAAATGGGCCTTGGGCAGCATTTCGCGCACGACCCGCGCGGTGCGCCCCGTATCCACCAGATCGTCGATGATGAGCCACCCGGCGCCATCGCCCGGCACGTCCTTCAGTATCTTGATCTGTCCTTGCTGGTGATCGTCCGAATAGCTCTGCATGCACACGGTGTCGATCAGGCGCACGTCGAGTTCGCGGGCGATGATCGCCGCAGGGACAAGCCCGCCGCGCGTGACCGCGACGATGCCGTTGAAGGGGCCCTTTTCAATCAGGCGCCAGGCCAGTGCTTTGGCGTTCCGGTGCAACTCTTCCCAGGAAACCGGAAAAGTCTTCTGCTGTTCGGACATGTATCATTCCCCAGGGTTACGACGGGCAAGGTTATGGCGAATCTGGCTAGTATCCCGCGCGCCGGCGACGCACGATTTCCAGAATTAGCGGAAGGTGTGCCGGCCATCAATCCGGCATTCGGGCGGGCCGCCTATCGGCGAGTCCGCCGCGATGTCAAGGGGGATTTTCGCAGTGCAAAAACCCTATTGCGCGAGGGGCAGGCCGATGACAGGATGCGCCGCTTCGAGGGGCCGGGATGGGCTCAGATCAGCAAGGGATGGAGTCTCATTTTGCGTTGGCGCCGGCCTGATGTCGGGCGGCCGATCTGAAAGGCGCTCAAGAATGGCAGCCGAACGCAAGATGCCACCAGCATCGTGACCAATTCAGAGCAGAAATCAGTGGATCAGGGCGCGGCTCCTGCTTCCCCCAATGCCGGCCATTCCGGTGGCGATCACGGACCGACTGGAGCGCTGGCGCCATTGGCGCTGGGCGCCCTTGGTGTCGTCTTCGGCGATATTGGTACGAGCCCCATCTATACGTTTCGTGAAGCCTTCCACGGTGCCGGCGAAGCGAGCGCCGATCCAACCCACGTGTTCGGCATCCTGTCGCTCATTTTCTGGGTCGTCACCGTCATCGTCAGTTTCAAATATGCGCTCCTCATCCTGCGGGCGGACAACCAGGGACAGGGCGGTCTGCTGGCGCTGATCGGTCTTGCCATCCAGTCGGCGACGAAATCAGGGCGGCGCGAGAAATTCCTTGCCCTCGGGATCGTCGGCGCGGCGCTGTTCTACGGCGACGGCATGATCACGCCGGCCATCTCGATTCTGTCGGCCGTCGAAGGCATCGAAGTGGCACAGCCTGACATGGCGTCCTGGGTCTTGCCGATCACGATCGTTATCGTGATCATTTTGTTTGGCGTGCAGAGCCGTGGCACGGGCGCTGTTGGCACCTTCTTCGGTCCGATCGTGATGGTGTGGTTCGGCACACTCGGTGTGCTCGGGATCACGCAGATCGTCGAACACCCCGTCATATTGCTCGCCTTGTCGCCGCACTACGCGCTTTCGTTCCTCGTCCATAATATCGGCATCGCCTTCCCCGTGATGGGCGCCGTCCTTTTGGCCGTTACCGGTGCGGAAGCGCTTTATGCCGATCTTGGCCATTTCGGGCGCAAGCCGATCCAGGTTTCCTGGTTCTTCTTCGTGCTTCCCTGCCTGATGCTGAACTATTTCGGTCAGGGCGCGCTGGTTCTCACGAATCCGGAAGCAGTTTCCAATCCATTCTATCTGATGGCTCCAGACTGGTTCCTCATTCCCCTGATCGCGCTTGCTACCCTGGCGACGATCATTGCCTCGCAGGCCGTGATCTCCGGCGCCTTTTCGCTTTCATGGCAGGCGATGCGCATGGGCGTCTGTCCGCGCCTGCTTATCACGCACACGTCCGCTCACCACCAAGGGCAGATCTACGTGCCGCAGATCAACTGGATTCTGATGATCTGCGTGCTGCTGCTGGTCGTCGGCTTCCGTTCGTCAAGTGGACTTGCCAATGCCTACGGCATCGCGGTCACGGGCACGATGATCATCGATACCGTCATCGCCTTCTTTGTGTTCCGCTCCCTCTGGAAATGGAGCATGCAGCGAACGGTGCTGGTCTGCGGCTTCATTCTGCTGGTCGAAGCCTCGCTGCTCAGCGCCTCGATGCTGAAAGTGTTGGATGGCGGCTGGTTCCCGCTCCTCATCGGCGCCATCATCATTTTCATCCTCTCGACCTGGATGGACGGGCGCGGCCTGCTCGCCAAGCGGCATGGCGCTGGTTCGCTGACGGAAGAGGAGTTCCTAAGCGCCCTTTCCGAGCGTCATTTGAGCCGCGTTCCGGGCACGGCCCTGTTTCTCACCGCGCAGATCGACCGCGTTCCCTTCGCGCTCCTTCACAACATGCGGCACAACCGCATCCTGCACGAACGCATCGTCATGACGACGCTGATCACCGAGGCGCGCCCGTTCGTGCCGGATGCCGAGCGTGTCCAGGTGCGTGACCTGGGGCGCGGTTTCTGGCGCCTTGTCGTGCGCTACGGTTTCGCCGACGAACCGAACCTGCCGGCCGCCATGCGGATCGCCGCCAAGCAGGGCCTGGAGCTTGACCCCGAAGGCGTCTCCTACTTCATCGGCCGCGAGCGCATCGTGCCGCGCGCCAAGTCGGCGATGTCGGGCTGGCGGCGCTGGCTCTTCATCCTGCTGTCGGATACGGAAATCTCGGCCTCCGACTATTTCCGCATTCCGGTCGGCCGCATCATCGAGCTGGGCGCGCGCACCGAAATCTGAGCAAGGGCTTGCAGCATGAAGCGGGAGGAATTCGATAAATTCTGCGCCGCTCTGCCGAAGACGACCCATGTCGTGCAATGGGGCGGAGCCTCGGTCTGGAAGATCGGTGGTAAGATCTTCGCCATTTGCTCGAATTGGGGCCCCGGACCCGGCACGCAGATCAGCTTCAAATGCAGCGAGATGTCCTACGATCTTCTGCGGCAGCAGAAGGGCATCATCCCGGCGCCCTATCTGGCGCGCGCCAAATGGGTGCTGGTCGAAAAGGCCAAAGCTCTGAGTGACAAGAATTTGAAGGCCTATCTCACGAGCGCCTACCGGCTCATCGCCGCCAAGCTGACGAAGGCCAAGAAGAAGGAGCTCGGTCTCGATCTCTAATCGACGACGGGCTCGGCGCTGCGGGCGGCATCTTCAGGCATTCCAAGCCGGCCAAGGCCCGGCACGCGCAGCGCCGGCCGCAGGACGTCGATGCCGAGATTGAGGCCCAGGAGATTGACCTCGACACCTTCCTCGACGCCGACGGTAACGCCGGCTAGGCCCAAAAGGGAAAGCTGCACACCCGTGCCGCTCGGGGACAGGGCCACCGGCTCGTCCCAGGCGCGGTAATCCTTGCCGATGGCATTGGCCGGAATATCGAGGCGCAGCTCCGGCACCTCGCGGGCGACATGGGCGAGGAAGGTATTGCTGTTGGGGCCCGGCCAGCTGCGATACTGGTCTTTGAAGGGCTAGGTCGCGATCGCCGCCTCGATGCGGTCGATCAGCTGGTCGACACCGGCACCACGATATTCCGCCATG
>CAZUAL010000086.1:0-12910 GCA_964618305.1 uncultured Dongia sp.
GGATCGGCATGCCGAAGATCGGGCTCTTCGGGTCGCTCTTCGCCGCCGGGTTGGTGACGTCGTTGGCGCCGATGACGAAGGCGACGTCGGCCTGGGCGAAGTCACGGTTGATGTCCTCAAGCTCGAACACCTCGTCATAAGGCACATTGGCTTCGGCCAAGAGCACGTTCATATGCCCCGGCATGCGGCCCGCGACCGGATGGATGGCGTAGGAGACCTTGACGCCTTCCTTCTTGAGGAGGTCGGCCATTTCGCGCAGCGCATGCTGGGCCTGGGCCACCGCCATGCCGTAGCCCGGCACGATGATGACGCTGGCGGCATTCTTCATGATGAAGGCGGCGTCGTCGGCGCTGCCGGCCTTGACCGGCCGGTCCGCCGCCTTCGCCCCACCCGCCGCAGCCGCGCCACCCGAATCGGTGCCGAAGCCGCCGAGGATGACGTTGAAGATCGAGCGGTTCATGCCCTTGCACATGATGTAGCTGAGGATGGCGCCCGACGAGCCCACCAGTGCGCCAGTCACAATGAGGAGCGGGTTGGAAAGCGTGAAGCCGATGCCGCAAGCGGCCCAACCGGAATAGGAGTTGAGCATCGAGACGACGACAGGCATGTCGGCACCGCCGATCGGCAGGATCAGCAGGAAGCCGAGGAGCAGCGACACCACAACGATCGCCCAGAACAAGGGGTCCGATTGCTGCAGGATCAGGAGCACAATGAGGACGACAATGCCGATACCCAGCGCCGCGTTGAGGAAATGCTGGCCCTTGAATACCAGCGGTGCCCCCGAGACGAGACCCTGGAGCTTCGCAAAGGCGACGATCGAGCCGGTGAAGGTGATGGCGCCAATGGCGACGCCCAGGCCCATTTCGATGAGGCTGCCCGGATGGATGGCACCGGGTTCGCCAATATGGAATTCCGCCGGCGCATAGAAGGCGGCCGCCGCCACCGCGACGGCGGCAAGACCCACAAGGCTGTGGAAGGCCGCGACCAGCTGCGGCAGGGCCGTCATCTGGATGCGCTGGGCGATCACGGCACCCACGGCACCGCCGATCACCAGGGCGATCATGATGCCGGCATAAGATGACGCAGCGACGCTCGGCAGCGCCAAGGTCGTGCCGATGGCGATCACCATGCCGACGACGCCGTAGCGAAGGCCGCCCTGCGAGGTTGCGGGGCTGGAGAGCCCACGGAGCGACATGATGAAGCAGACCGAGGCGACGAGATAAAGGAAGGAGGCGAGATTCTGGCTCATCTTACTTGCCTTCCTTCTTGGCCGGTTCTTTCTTCTTGAACATCGACAGCATCCGGTAGGTGACCAGGAACCCGCCGAAGATGTTGACGGCCGCCAAAGCGACCGCGACAAGGCCCATGCCCTGGCTGATCCCGAAGGCCGCGGCACCCGAGGCGATGAGCGCACCGACGATGATCACCGAGGAGATGGCGTTGGTGACCGCCATCAGCGGCGAATGCAGCGCGGGTGTGACGCGCCAGACGACGTAATAGCCGACGAAGCAGGCGAGCACGAAGACGGTGAAGAGCTGCACGAAGGGCAGATGATCTGCCGGTGCGATGGCCGCAGCGACATCGGCCGCGACGTTTGTCGTTTCATCCATGGCGCATTTCCCCTCAGGCCTGGAAGTTGGGATGGATCACCTGGCCGCCCTTGGTGAGGGCGACGCCTTTGACGATCTCATCTTCCCAATTCACTTTGAGCTGCTTCGTTTCCTTGTCGATCAGCAGCGTCACGAAATTGAGCAGGTTCTTGGCATAAAGCGCCGTTGCATCTGCCGCCAAGCGGCTCGGCACATTGGCATGGCCGACGATCTTGACGCCGTGCTTCTCAACCACCTGCCCCACTTCGGAAAGCGGGCAATTGCCGCCCTGCTCCACCGCGAGATCGACAATGACCGAGCCCGGCTTCATCGTCTTCACCATTTCCTCGGTCACCAGCACCGGCGCCTTGCGGCCGGGAATGAGGGCCGTGGTGATGACGATGTCCTGCTTCTTGATCGTCTCGGCAATGAGGGCCGCCTGCTTCGCCTGATAGGCTTCCGACATAGGCTTGGCGTAACCCGCCGCCGTCTCCGCCTGCTTGAATTCCTCGTCCTCGACGGCGACGAAGGTTGCACCGAGCGAGGCCACCTGTTCCTTCGAGGCGGGGCGCACGTCAGTCGCGGAGACGATGGCTCCCAACCGCCGCGCCGTGGCGATCGCCTGGAGGCCGGCAACACCGGCACCCATCACCAGCACGCGGGCAGGCGCCACGGTGCCGGCCGCCGTCATCATCATCGGGAAGGCACGGTTATATTCGGCTGCCGCATCAATGACCGCCTTGTAGCCAGCGAGGTTCGCCTGGGACGAGAGTACGTCCATCGATTGCGCGCGGGTGATGCGCGGGACCAGTTCCATCGCCATGGCGTCGATGCCGGCCCCCGCATAGGCCGCGATCTGCTCCTTGGCGCCGTAGGGGTTGAGGATGGCGATGAGCGTCGTGCCCTTGGCAAGGCGGCCCATCTCGTCATTGCCCTCGGCGGCACTCATGGGCCGCTGCACCTTCAGGACGAGATCGGCGCCGGCGGTGACGGCCGCGGCATCGGCCGCGATTTTGGCACCTGCCGCCTCGAAGGCCGTGTCGAGGATCGAAGAGGCAAGGCCCGCCCCGCTCTCAACGACAACCTCGGCACCGAGGCCGACATATTTTTTCACCGTCTCCGGCGTCGCGGCGCAGCGCTTCTCAGCGGCGCGGCGCTCCTTCAGAATGCCGATCTTCATGCGCTCCCCAATCTGGCCCTACGGCACGTAACCCGTTGACCCGGCTGTCATTATCTTCGGGAATCGAGCGCTGGCAGAACGGCACGGCACCCAGTCCCCAAGCGGTGGCAAGATTGCCGGGGGAAGATGGCTGGCGCAAGCGGAATAGACTGAGCTGGGGCTTACAGACCCACTTCCTTCAGCGCCGCTTTCTGCCGCTTGGCGAGTGCCTTCACGTCGAAATCGTGGATGAGGTCGTGGAACAGGCGGTACCAGTTGATCTCGGCTTTGAGGTGCAGGAAGACGGACCCTAAGCCAATGGCGGCCCTATCCATGAAGACGAATTCCTTAGGGGGAGTCACCGGCCCCAGGCGGCGCAGTTCGGCGTGGACGTTCTCCGCCACCTCGCGGCCATAGATGCCGCTCTCGGCCTCCTGGATCTTGCGCGTGCGGTCTTCGAGCAGGGGGCCGTAGACGAATTTGGCCCACATGTTGAGCACGTCGATGACATCTTTGTTGAGGCCCTTGAAGCCCCAGCTTTCGTAAGCCGCCACGGCCATATCGCGGTCGCCGCGGTCGAGGGCCCAATAGAGGTCGATGACGCCCTTGACGAACTTCGCCTCGAAGATGCGGATGCAGCCGAAATCCATGAGGTTGACGGCGCCCTCGTCCTTCGCCCCGTTGGGCCGCACCGTGTAATTGCCGAGATGCGGATCGCCGTGGATGATGCCGTATTCGTAGAACGGCACATACCAGGCGCGGAACATGTTGTAGGCGACTTTATTGCGAAGATCGACGGAGGGTTTCTTCTCGAGGAAGCTCATCAACGGCTCCCCCTCGATCCAGGTCATGGTGAGGAGACGCTTGGTGGTGAGGTCCGGGCGCGGCTGCGGGAGATGAACTTCCTTCTCCTTCGCCAGCATCAGGCGATAGAGCGCCATCGCCTTCGCCTCGCGCGCATAATCGAGTTCCTCGCGCAGGCGGTCGGCGATCTCGTCATGGATATGCTCGGTCGAGATTGCCTTGTCGTAGCGTTCGTAGAGGCGGAAGATGAGCTTGAGTTGGCCGAGATCCGCCTCGACCGCCGATTGCATGTCCGGATATTGCAGCTTGCAGGCGAGCTTGGCACCGTCGAGACCGACAGCCTTGTGCACCTGGCCGAGTGAGGCCGCCGCCGCAGCCTCGTGACCGAATTCCTTGAAGCGGCTTTGCCATCCCGCCCCCAATTCCGCCGCCATGCGCCGCTTGACGAAGGGCCAGCCCATGGCCGGCGCGTTGGCCTGGAGATGGCGCAACTCCTCGACATATTCCTTCGGCAGCGCATCCGGAATGGTGGACATGATCTGCGCCACCTTCATGAGCGGCCCCTTGAGCCCGCCCAAGGCTGCCTTGAGATCCGCCGCATGCTCGGCGCGGTCGAGCTTCAGCCCCAGGTAACGCTGCCCCGCCACGCGCGCGGCCAAGCCGCCGACGGCGCGCCCGACCTTGGCATAGCGCTTCACGCGCCCGGAAAGGCTGTTGCTTTCAGAATCGTCACTCATTTCCCGTCCATACGCTGGTTCGCATGGGATCGGATCATATATGGGGTGCCGGTGTCACCCGGCAAGTCAGCGTGTTTTTATTCCGTCATGCCCGGGCTTGTCCCGGGCATCCAGTCTCTCCAAGCAAAACTGGATCCCCGGGACTTCGCCCGAGGATGACGGGGTTTGGTTGGAGGCATGTGATGTGCGCTACCCGGCGTGAATCTCTTCCTTGCGCCTTGCCACATAGGCCTCAAGCGCTTCGAGGCGCGCGGGATCGAGTGGCGGCTCCTCGTAGGTGCGGAGTAGTTCTTTCCAGATGAGGTGCGCGCGCTCGGTGCCGGTCTTGGCGCCGGCTTCCGACCAGGTTTCGAAATTGCGCCAGTCGGAGAGCATCGGTTCGTAGAAGGCCTGATCGAAGCGCGCCAACGTGTGTTGCGCGCCGAAGAAATGGCCGCCGGGGCCCACCTCCTGCATCGCCTCGAAAGCCAGCGTCTCGTTGTTGACTGCGAGCGGATCGAGGAAGCTGCGCATCAGCTGCAGCATCTCGGCATCGAGGATGAGCTTCTCGAACGAGGCGGTGAGGCCGCCTTCGAGCCAGCCTGCCGCATGCTCGATAAGATGCACGCCTCCCATGATCGTGCTCCACAGCGACATGCCGCTTTCATAGGCCGCCTGCACGTCGACGCAATTGGAGGCCGTCACGTTGGAGGAACGGAACGGGATGTTGTAGCGCCGCGCCAGCTGGCCGGAGGCGAGCTGCGCCTTGGCATATTCCGGCGTGCCGAAGGCTGGTGCCCCCGTCCGCATGTCGACATTTGAGGTAAAGCCGCCATACATGACCGGCGCACCGGGCGCAACGATCTGCGAGAGCGCGATGAGGGCCAGTGCCTCGGCATTCTGCTGGGCGAGCGCGCCCGCGATGGTGACCGGGCTCATGGCGCCGGAGAGGGTGAAGGGCGTCATCGCCACCGGCTGGCCGGCGCGCGCCATGGCGCAAAGGCCCTCGCCCATCGGGATGTCGAGGCGCAGGGGCGAGTTGGAATTGACGATGGTGAGGGTCGCCGGATTTTTGCGGAGCTCCTCGCGCGATTGGCCGAGCGCGAGGGAGAGCATCTCGACCGCATCTTCGACCCGGTACCCGCCCAGCGCCCAGCATTGCCAGTTCTTGTCGGTCAAGCGGATGGCGGCGAGATAGAAATCGAGATGGCGCGAGTCCGCGGGCAGATCCGTCGGTTCACACGGGCAGCCGCCTTCCTGGTGGATGACGTTGAGCGACTGCACGATCTTCATATAGTCGCACATGTCCTGGTAATTGCCGGCACGCCGGCCGCGCTCGATATCGTGGGCGAAGGCCGGACCGCCAGTCGCCGCGAAGATGACGCTCCCCTCGCCAACCTTGAGGTTCTTCGCCGGATCGCGCGCCTGGAGCGTGAAGGAAGGCGGCACGGTCTTGATCTTTTCCTCGACCATGGCGGGATCGAAACGCACGCGCTGCGTCGCTTCATCGACGCTGGCACCCGCGGCCTTCAACAGGGCGCGGCTTTCGTCGTGCATCACTTCCATGCCGATTTCGGCAAGGAGCCGCAGGGAGGCGTGGTGGATCGATTCGAGTTCGTCCGCCGAGAGGAGAGCGATCGGCGGATAGCGGTTGGTGACCTGGGCAAAGCGCAGCTGACGCGGGGCCGAACTCACCACCCGCCGCTCGCGCCGCTTCGTCGCATCCCGCGTCATGATTTTCTCCGCCTAAAACCGCAAAATCCAAACTTGTCATTCCCGCGAAAGCGGGAAATCATCACTCCAGCCGCTCGATCCATGGATCCCCGCTTTCGCGGGGATGACATTCCAAGGCGCGGCGTCCTTGCACCTACTTCACGAAGACCAGCTCGCGCTTGAACGGGAACTGATCGGGATCGATCACCTCGCCGAATTCGCGCGCCGCCTTGTGGCCGGCATAGACCGCGTGCACGATGGCACCAGGCACATCCGCGTCGCCGATATTCTTCAAGGTCAGGATGCCTGCTTCCTTGCGCGCCGCTTCATCGGCCTTGAGGTCGAGATAGAGGGCGTCGTTCGATTGGCGCGAGGTCACGCTCACCAAGGTTGCCGCCTCGATGCGCTTTTCGGCGCCGGTATAGTTGCAGGCCAGGACGGCGTGGTCGTTCTTCCAGGCGGCAAGGCGATGGGTGAGGATGAGCGTGACGCCCATCTTCATCAGCTTGACCTGGACCTTGAACTGTTCGTCGGTGTAGAGCGACCAGCTCGCCACATCGAGGCCCGGCGTCACGAAGGTGACATTGCAGCCGGCAGCGGCCAGCTTCTCGGCGATGACGACGGCCATGTAATACTGATCGTCATCATAGACGATGACGTCGCCCTGCACCTCGCGGCCCCGCATGATGTCGTCCGGCGTCACCACATTCGCGGCGTCCATGCCGGGGACGGGAAAGTAATTATTGTGCCCCACACCGTCCTTCCGCCAGGTGGCGCCGGTCGCGAGGATGATGTGCTTGTAGCCGCTTTCCAGCAGCGCCACCTTGTCCATGCGGCTCTCGCGGAAGACTTCAATGTTGGAGAGCTTGGCGATCTGGCCGAGGCGGTAGTCGCGCACGCGCACCCAGGCGGAAAGGGTCGGCAGTTTCGGCTCGAAGTTGAGCCGCCCGCCGAGCTCGCGCGATGCGTCGGCGAGGCCCACGTCATAGCCGCGCTTGGCGAGCGACATGGCGCATTCGAGGCCGGCGGGGCCAGCGCCGACGACCAGCACCGGATCATCGGCATGACCCTTCTTCGGGTTCATGATCTCCGGATGCCAGCCGCGGCGATATTCCTCGCCGATGGTCGGGTTCTGCGTGCAGCGGATGGGAACACCGGTGTTGTTCTGGGCGCGGCAGATGTTGCAACCGATGCATTCGCGAATGTCTTCCTCGCGCCCTTCGTCGATCTTTCTCGGAATGAAGGGATCGGCAATGGAGGGCCGCGCCGCGCCGATGAAGTCGAGGATGCCGCGCTTCACCTGATCGACCATCGTATCGGGCGAGGTAAAGCGGCCCACACCGACGACGGGCTTGGTCGTGAGCTTCTTCACGAAGCCGGTGTACTTCTCCTGATGCGCCTCGGGGCCGAAGCGGGACGACATGGAATCGTTCTCGACATAGGAGATGTTGACGTCCCAGAGGTCGGGGAGTTCCGCGAGCAGGCGGATGACGGCTTCGCTTTCCTCATGCGCCTGGACGCCGTCAGGCCCCATCAGTTCATCCATGGCGAGGCGCACGGCGACGGCGCAAGTGTCGCCGATCGCGTCCTTCGTTTCCTCGATCATCTCGCGGAGCAGTCGCGCCCGGTTTTCGATCGGCCCGCCATATTCATCCGTGCGCTGGTTCCAGCGCTTGGTGATGAACTGGAACGGCAGATAGCCGTGACCGGCATAGACATAGACGATGTCGAACCCGGCACGCTTGGCGCGCTTTGCCGCCTGCACCTGCCAGCGGCGCAGGTTACGGATGTCTTCCTTGTCCATGGCGCGGGTCTGCATCGGGAAGACCGCGTGCTGCGTCGACCCGGACGGCGAGAGCGGTGTCTCGCGGCTCCAGCGGTTGGGGCTGTGATTGCCGCCGTGCCACAGTTCCACACCGGCCAGCGCGCCCTGGCTCTTGATCTTCTCGGCGGTCAGCGACTGAGTCTTGACGTCATTCTCATCCCAAAGGGCGCAGAGCCGATAGGGCGCGTCTTCCGACGACCAGTGCATCGAGCAATATTCGGTATTGATGACACCCCAGCCGCCCTCTCCTTTAAGTTCGCGCAGGCGCGAGACGGAATGCGGCAGGTCGTAGCCCATGCCGGTGCAATGCGGCACCTGGTAGAAGCGGTTCTTGGCCGTCACCGGCCCGATCTTCACGGGCTCGAACAGGATGTCGTAGCGAGGATTGCGCGGCACGGTCCTTCCCCTCTGCTTACCGGCGTTTTCCGGAAGCTGTATACAGGTTGGCGGTGGGTGTCAATGCGTGGTGGCGGCGCGTTCTTAAGGCACGCTGTCCGCCGCCTCGGGCGGCAGAAGAACCAGATAGCTCACCAGGGGCGGATTGAGATAGGGCGTCACCCGGCTGGCATTGACCGCATAGGAGAGGCCGAGCTTCGACCCCATGCCGAAACCGGCGAACAAGCCGATAAGCTTCGGCTTCCCCTTGTCGTCGAGCAGGATGACCGGCCCGCCGCTGTCGCCGACGCGGATGATACAGTTCGTCACCAGCATTCCGGTGGCGTAAATGGGATCGGACAATTTGGGGTTCACCACCGCGCATTTGCCATGCTGCTTCAGCGCCTTCATGCCGCCATAGCCGTAGCCCGCGGTGAACAGCCTGTCACCGTGGCCGATCCGGTCCAGGATCGCCTGGGCGCTGAGATCGGCAAGGGGTATGGGCGCCACGATCTTGACCGGGGGCGCGATACCGACAAGCACCCAATCAGCCGCCACTTGCTCCGGCTTATTGAGCCGCCCTTCCCGGATGGCGCCGCCCTGAGCGCGGATGGCCACGCCGACCGAGGGCGGGAGTTCTGGCTCAGCACCATAATTGGGATGGAAATGGACACTCTGCGGCAGTGCCGGAATCTCTGCCTGATGGAGGCAGTGGGACGCCGTCAGAATCGTCGATGGCGCAACCAGCACGGCCGTGCAGGATTGCGCCCCATCGACATCCATCCGGCCAATCGCAGCCGTCCACGGCGTCTCGGCCGGCTTGACGATGGGCGGCGGCGGCGCGCTGATCCGCTCGGCGCAGCCACCGAGCAGCAATGCCGCCACCAACCCGATGGCGGCCCAGGACTTGCGCATCATCGCCGACATGAACTTATGGCGCCGAGGCCGCCGTCAGTTCACTCTTGATGCGATCGGCGAAATAGACCGATGCCGGGCCGAAACTGACGAAATCGTTCTTGCGGCGCCAGAAGTTCGTCACGACGCCAACGACGCTGTGCTTGCCGCTGGGGTCGCTCAGCATGATCGGTCCGCCGGAATCACCCTGGATCACCTCGCAGCGATTGACGATGACGTCTTTCTCGTCCTCCAACGCGTCCAGCAATTCGGCGGCGTCGGCGACGAGATGGCAATCGTCGCGCATCTGAAGGCGAACGCCTGACGAGGCCCCGTAGACGCCGTAGCCGGCATGCGAGAGCTTGGCGCCCCCGTCGATGCGCTTGGCGATGCCGCTGACGTCGATCTTTTCGACCGGCAATGGATCGATGAAGGTGATGGCAGGCGAAATCCGCAGTGCCGCCCAATCATCTTTCGGCGGTTGGTTGATCGATCCGCTTGAATCAGACTTGATCGGCCAGCCCATCTCGATGACCGCCGTGACCTTGACCGGCTTCAGCCGCTCGCGGCCGACATCAAGCGCCGGGGTGAAGGTGAAATCGGTGATCTTCGCTTCATTGCCCCGGCCATAGAGGCAGTGGGACGCCGTCAAGATCACGTCCGGGCTGATCAGGGTCGCCGAGCAGGAGCCGTCCTCGGCATCGAGCCGCCCGATCGCCGCCGTCCAGGGCAAAGGGCCGCTTGGGCGGTCGACCGTGCGGATCGGCGTCGCGCAGCCAAGCACCGAGAGGCTCAGGATCAGCAGACCGATACCTTTGCGCATGTTCCTCTTGCTCACCTTTCGCCTCGTTCCATTGAGAAAAATTGTTGCATCCATGGGCGGCGCCCGTCGCGGGTCAGGACCGTTGGACCTGGCCGGAGGGCCGCTTGGCCACATTGTCCGGGTCGGGAATGGCGAGCAATCCGGCAAGGTCGCGCCGGTTGTCGATCATGTCCGCCAGCGTGTACCGGTCGAGGACGCCGAGAAACGCATCCAGCGCCAGGGAAAGAATGCCGGACAGGCTGCAGACCGGTGCGATGGGACAGGTATTGTGAGCCGTATCGAAGCATTCGACGATGACCAGATTGCCTTCCATCTGCCGCACCGCCGCGCCGATATTGATTTCGGCCGGCTTGCGGCCGAGCCGCATGCCGCCGCCCCGCCCGCGAACTGTCGTGATGAAGCCGAGCTTACCGAGCTTGTGGACGACCTTGGTCAGATGGCTTTCGGAAATGCCGTAGGCAGCGGCGATCTCTTCGATCGTCGTCAATTCCTCGCCCCGGACGCCGAGATAAATCAGTGTCCGCAAGGCATAATCCGAGAATTGCGTCAGCTGCATGGGCCGATCCGATAAATTGAAGAATAGACCATAGCTCATTCGGCAGCGGCGCGAAAAGCCCGCTTTCGCCCCCATTTGGCGGTCTAAAACACTGAAATCCAACCGCAAATGACCGCAAAGGGTGACGTTGCCGCCGGTTTGGGCTAAAAGCCGGGTGGAAAGCGGTCTTGGCAAGGAGAATTGGCGTGGTCGGCAAAGGGCAGATTCTGGCGGCGCTCGACACGGTCTCGGTCAATGAAGCGGTGGCCTGGGCCCATCAACTCGACGGGGCCGTCACCGGTCTCAAGCTGGGGCTTGAGTTCTACCTGGCCAATGGCCAGCTCGGCTATCGCCGCGTGGCGGCGACGGGCCTCCCCATCTTTCTCGATCTCAAGCTGCATGACATTCCGAACACGGTGGCCGGGGCCATCCGGGCGATCGCCCCGCTGCAGCCATCGATCCTGACCGTGCATGCCGGCGGCGGCCTGACGATGATGCAGGCAGCGCGCGATGCCGCGGCCGAGAATGCCGACAAGCTCAAGATCAAGCGCCCGCGCATCGTCGGCGTGACCGTGCTGACGTCGCTCGACGACAAGGACCTTGCCGAAGTCGGCCAGGCGACGCCGGTCAGCGACCAGGTGAAGCGCCTGGCCAGCCTGGCCCGCAGCGCTGGCCTCGACGGCGTCGTTTGCTCGCCGCATGAGATCGAGACCCTGCGGCGCGACATCGGCGAGGACTTCCTGCTGGTGGTGCCCGGCGTCAGGCCGAGCGGTGCCGACACGGGCGATCAGAAGCGCGTGCGCACGCCCGGCGATGCCGCAAAGGCCGGTGCCGATTATCTGGTGGTCGGCCGCCCCATCACCCAGGCGGCGGATCCGCGTGCCGCCGCGAGCCGGATGGCGCTGGAAGTCGGCGCTGCCCTGGGCGAAGCTGCAGCGAAGTGACGCAAGTCCATCACGACAGACCCACCATGACCGACACCTCCCTCCAGCCACTTGCCTTGGTCAGCGCCGCTTGCCGCCGCACATGGGCGGAACGTGACGAGTTGCTGCGTCTCGGCACCGTCCCGGTCGTTCTGACCTTCCCACTCAATCTGTGGTCCCTGCATCTCCTGGAAAGCGTGTTCGCGACACTGCCTGCCGACCAGGTACCGGACCCCGCGGCGCTGGATGCGATTGTCCTGCCGTCATTTCTGATTGCGACCATCAACTGGTTCGTCACCAGCATTTTCGCCGTCAACTGGATGCGGGCCCTGATGCTTGGGCGAGCTGCCGTTCCGGGGCTGGGACTTTCGCTTCATTTCCGCCATGTCAGATTCGCGCTGCAAACTTTCGGCCTGCAGATCGCGTTGGGCTTCGGCTTCCTTATCGCGATGATGGTTCTGTCGCTATTGCTGCCAATCGTGCCGCTGCTGCTGGCGGCAGCCGTTGGCCTGCTGGTTCTTTGTCTTGCCTGCCTCGTGCGGCTGACACCGCTCTGGGTCGGCATCGCCATTGATGCGCCGATGCCGATGAAGCAGGCATGGAGCCGGACGAAAGGCTACGGCTTTCAGCTTGTGACCGTGGTTGCGATGATCGGGCTCGGCCTCTTCTGCATGCAATCCCTGTTCAACATCTTCATCGGATCGCTTGGGCTCATCCAATTGGCGCCGATGGCCATGCTCTTCATTCTGCTGGTCATGCAATTCGCCATGACGGCCTGCATCTGCACGGCGCTGGTGCTTGCCTATCCGCGCTTTGTGGCGGAGACGGTCTGACATGTCCGTCGACGTCAAGATTTGCGGGTTGAAAACGCCCTTATCCGTCAAGGCAGCGGTCGATGCCGGTGCCTTCATGGTGGGCTTCGTCTTCTATGCCAAGAGTTCGCGCTGCGTGACGCCGGCCCTCGCCGCCGCGCTGGCCGAGGTCGTGCCCGCGCAAGTCGCCAAGGTGGGGCTCATCGTCGATGCCGACGATGCGGCGATCGCCGAGATCCTCAAGGAAGCGAAGCTCGACATCTTGCAATTGCACGGCAGCGAGAGCCCGGAGCGCGTGGCCGAGGTCAAGGCGCGGTTCGGCCTGCCGGTCATGAAGGCGGTGAGCATTTCGGAAGCAGGCGACATCGACCAGGCCCGCCGCTATGAGCCGGTCGCCGACCGGCTGCTGTTCGACGCCAAGCCGCCAAAATCCATGCCCAACGCCCTGCCCGGCGGCAACGCCCTGTCGTTTGACTGGTCGCTGATCGCCGGCAAGGCGTTCAGCCGCCCCTGGATGCTGGCGGGTGGGCTCAGCGCCCGAAACCTCATCGAGGCCGTCCGCACGACCGGCGCCAAGGCAGTTGACGTCTCGTCTGGGGTCGAGGACCGGCCGGGTGAAAAAAGTATCAGCAAAATCAAAGAGTTCATAGAAATCGCCCAGCGCCTTTAGGCACGTCGCGCGGGTGCTTGGGCTTTGACCTTTGCCCGCCTCTATGGTTGATTGCGCCCTTCAAGCGAATCC
>CAZUAL010000087.1:0-12743 GCA_964618305.1 uncultured Dongia sp.
CGACCGGCACCTTCAGCATGGATGCGAACGGCAACTACAGCTACACCCAGACCTCGGGTGCGGCGGGCAGCTTCGCCGTCTCCTACACCATGCAGGACAACGACAAGGACCAGGCGACCGGCACCTTGACGATGACCACGAAGGATCAGCCGATCCAGAACTACATCGTGGTTGGCGAGAACGTGAACGACAACCAGAACCAGGGGACCGACCACCGTCTCGACAACTCGCCGAACCAGCCGGACGGTCCGATCGACGGTGCTGCTGGTAACGACGTGCTCATCGGCGATGTCGGCGGCAAGCAGACGATCGTCCAGCCGGGCAAGGACTACTCGATCGCCCTGGTCTGCGACATGTCGTACTCGATGGACCACAACAACCAGAATATTAACCGCGTTGCGCTGCTGAAGAACGCAGTGACCAACTTCGTCAACAATCTGGTTCCGTTCAGCGGTCACATCAACTTGGGCCTCATCGCCTTCGGATCGTCGGCGAACATCGAACTCACGGTCAATGATCTGACCACTGCCAACAAGCAGCAGATCATCAACGAGATCGCGACGTTCGCCAGCAGCATGCTGGGCTCGTATACGAACTACGAGGCGGCGTTCAATACGACGAAGTCCTGGTTCGACAGCCAAAACGCAAGCTACTCGTCCTACGAGAAGCTGGTCTATTTCATGACCGACGGCGACCCGACCACCTACAATGGCGGTTCGCAGGATGCGAACACCGACTACCAGGACATGGCGCACGGCAACACGGCGTTCAACAATCTGCTCGCCGCGTACAATACGGTCCAAGTCCACGGTATCGGTATCGGCAATGGTGTCGACACGGACCAGTTGCGGTTCTTCGACAACACCTCGGTGACGGGCACGGCGACCTACGATCCGAATGGCAACCCGGGCAATGGCTTCACCGACGACGTCGGTCAGCCTCTGGTGATCAACAACGCCAATGAACTGACGGCGGCGCTGCAGGGTGGGTCGTCGACGACGACGGTCTACCCGGTCGGCAACGACCTCATCAACGGCGGTGGCGGCAACGACGCCATCCTGGGCGACAGCATTTTCTGTGGCTCGGCGGACGCCGGCTGGGCGGATTATGTCAACAACCACGCTGGTTGGACCCCGGAGCAAATGCGGGCCGACATCATCGCCAACCTCACCACGGGCAATCACTCCTATGCGGGTGAAGGCACGGTGGGCGGCGACGATACGATCAACGGCGGTGCCGGCAATGACTTCATCTACGGTCAAGGCGGCAACGACACGATCCATGGCGATGCCGACAACGACTACATCGAAGGCGGTTCGGGCAACGACACGCTCTACGGCGATGCCGGCAACGACACGCTGAATGGCGGTGCGGGGAACGACACGTTGGATGGTGGCACAGGCACCGATATCGTTAATGGCGATGCCGGTGACGACATCATCGTCTGGCACACTGGCCACGACGTTGATGGTGGCAGCAACACCAACAACGATCTAGCTGGGTCGAACGTTGGAGATATCCTCGATATCTCCGGGCTTGGTGCCGGCTCGGTTGATCTGACCTCCGCAATCAACGGCAATCAGATCGATGGCATCGAAACCATCCGGATGACTGGCGGCGGCAATCAGACCCTCGTGCTGAGCGCTCAGGATGTCATTGATATGGGGACCGGGACGTTTAACCCGACGCCAAACAGCGACGGGGACACTTGGGATCTCAAAGATGCCGTCAAGATCGAAGGCAATAACGGTGACGTTGTTCAGCTTGATGGTGGTGGTTGGTCGGAGATCACCAGCCAGATCAACAACGAGCCTTCCGGCTACCGCGTCTTTGTGCACGACGGCAGCGGGGCAGGCGGTATCCAGGAAGATGCTTATGTGCTGATCGCGAACAATCTGACTGTCGCGTAAGCACTGGCCCATAGTTTGGGTTAGGGGCGGGGCCTTCGGGTCCCGCCCTTTTTCTTTGCGCTGTTGCTTTGCTGCTGGTTTCTTGCCAATCCGGGCTTGCCATCAACCAAACTTTAACCATGATCGCACAGGGTTCAGGCGGTCCCGGCTTCATGGGGCGATAGAGAAGGGAAGGCGGGCAGCATGGCGATGTCATCCGTATGGTCGGAAGGCTATGTCACCGACACGCTCTATACCGACCATGTGTTCCGCGAGCAGTCGCCGGTCTGGATCAATCATGTGGCGGGCTTGCACGGCTGCGTGCCGCGGCCGCTGGACAAGCCTTTCGCCTATTTGGAGCTCGGTTGCGGCCTGGGGCACTCGCTGACGGTATTGGCGGCGGCGCTGCCGAACGGCCATTTCATCGGTGTCGATTTCAACCCGGCGCATATCGACCATGCCCAGCGCCGCGCCCGTGAGCTGGGCCTTGCCAACATCACCTTCATCGAGGCGAGTTTTCAGGATCTCGCTGCCGACAGCAGCGGGTCCGGCATTGCCCGCGAAATCGGGCAGGTGGATTTCGTGGCACTGCACGGCATCTACAGCTGGATCTCCGCCGACGCCCGGGCGGCCGTGCAGAAGATCATCTTCGACCGTCTGCTGCCCGGCGGCCTTGTCTACAACAGCTACAATTGCCTGCCCGGCTGGTCGATGGAAGCGCCGCTGCAGCGCCTGATGAAGGAGTTCGCGCTGAGCGGCAACAGCGGATCGCTGGAAGGGATGCGCCACGCGCTCTCGCAGCTTAAATCGCTGGCCGAAACAAAGCAGGGCTATTTCAGCCAGGCGCAGGTCGCAAATGCCGTCACCGGCTTCGCCAAGAAATCGAAATCCTATCTGGCGCACGAATTCCTCAATGGAACGTGGCAGCTCTTCTACTCATCCGATGTCGCCGCCGACATGGCGGCGGCGAAGCTCGACTTCGTCGGGTCCGCAACACTCATCGAGAACCACCTCGATCTCATATTGCCGGAGGCGGCCCAGGCGGCGATCAACAAACTTTCCGATCCCAGGCAGCGCCAGTTGCTGCAGGATTACCTCGTCAACCAGCGCTTTCGGCGCGACGTCTTCGTGCGCGGTCATGCGCGGCTCGACCGCGGCGCCAGTACCGCCATTCGATTGGCGCAGTTCCTGGTGGCGCCCAAGTCGCTCGGCAAGCTCATCCCGACGATTAAAGTCGCGCGCAGCTCGGTGAATTTCGATGCGGCGCGGTTCAAGCATCTCATCGCTGCCATCGATGATCGGGGCGGGCGCATCGGTGATATTGCCACCGCCTTCGGCACGCTTGCTGGCACCCAGGGTGACGTGCTGCGCATGATCAATGTCCTGGCCGCTGCCGGACATCTTCAGCCCGCCGCCCAGGCACCTCACGCCGGTCATGCCTATTCCGCCGGAAGAGCCCTCGGTCGCCATGAACTGCTCTTGCCGGCGAACCGGGTGGAGCTTGCCAACGCCATCGCGCGGCGGGGCAGCGCGGTTCTGGCAAGTCCGGTGCTCGGCAATGCCACTGCGCTCAATTTCCGTGAAGCTCTCCTGCTGGATATGTTGCTGGCGGGTGGCGGGACCATTGAGACCCTCGCCGCCTCGCTCGAACAGCGGTTCAAGGCCGCCGGGCTCACTTTCGGCAGGATCGGCGCCGGCCCATCCACGGACAAGCAGCCGCCGTCGAAGGTGGATGCGGAGCAGTTTGTCGATGCGACGCTGCCCTCGCTGGTCCATTTGGGGTTGGTAATGCCAAGCAAATGAGGCAGGGTGTCTCACAAGACTGAAACCACCGGTTAACCTAATGCTCCTAAGCTCTTGAAGGAGCATGGTTGGAGGAGGGGTGGCTGGCGGTTTGATTGGGACGGCGGACAGCGCGGGAAAAGCGCGCAAAAGTTCGCCAGCTTGCTCGAATTCGGAAATTCCGACCGTCTTCACTTTTCGTGAAATCCGTGCCCCTGGTCACATAGGATTGCCTTACGCGCGCCTCGAAATATGGTAAAAGGCGCGCCGAACGGCCTGAAAGAATTGGACTTCGCATAATGTCATCGAGCCCGACTACCGGTCAGCCCGGCGCCCCAGCTGCCGGCACTTCCGCCAAGCCGACAAATCCAGGTGTAAGGCCAGGCACGGCGCCTGCCGGCCAGCAGCCACCCGCTGCGGCCCATGCCGCGGCGCCTCAAGCAACCGGGGCGGGTACTCACGCAGGCCAAGCCGGCGCCACGCCATCCTCCGGTGGCACACCGCCTGGTACGACCCCAGCCGGGAATGCTCAGGCTGGCGCTCCGGGTGGCCTGCCGCCAGGCATGAAGCTCAACATGATGCCGGCGCAGACCGCGCCAGCGGCGCCGCCCGCCGAATATTCCGGGCCGCAGATGCGCGAAGACCATCTGCTTTCTTGCCTAGTCATTCTGACCCGCATCTTCTCCAATCCGCGCTCGCCCGCGGCCATTTCTCATGGCCTGCCGATTTCGGAAGAAGGGTTGACGCCCGACCTGTTCCTGCGCGCCGCCGACCGTATCGGGCTGGCGGCCAACAAGGTCAGGAAGAAGCTCGACAAGGTCGACTCAATGACCCTGCCGGCGGTTCTGCTGCTCAAGGACCGCAAGGCTTGCGTCATGCTCTCCGCGCCGAAGAACGGCATGGTGGAAGTGGCGACCCCGGACACGATGGACGGGTCGCATTCTATGCCGCTTTCGGCCCTGACGGAGCTCTATTCGGGGCAGATGCTGGTCGTGCGGCCGAAGATCCGCCTCGACAATCGAACCTCCGAAATTTCGGAAGCGAAGGGCCGGAACTGGTTCTGGTCCAACGTGATGCTCTACACCCCGGTCTATATCGAGGTGGTGATCGCGGCGCTGCTCGTCAATTTCTTCACAATCGGTACATCGCTCTTCTCGATGCAGGTCTACGACCGCGTCGTCCCTAACAAGGCGGAAGAGACGCTGCTGATGCTGGCGGCGGGCGTGCTGCTCGTCTTCGTCTTCGACTTCATTCTGAGAACCCTGCGCGCCTACTTCCTCGATATGGCGGGCAAGTCGCTGGACCGCAAGGTATCGTCGGCGCTGTTCCAGCAGATGCTGTCGATCCGTATGGCCGCCGGCCCGCAATCGGCCGGTGCCTTTGCCAGCAATATCCAGTCCTACGAATCGCTGCGCGACTTCTTCACCTCGGCAACCTTGTCGGCCATCATCGATCTGCCGTTCGTCTTCATCTTCCTGATCATCGTCTGGGTCATTGCCGGCGAGGTTGCCATCGTTCCCGCAGTCCTCATCCCGCTGGTGATCGCCGTTTCGGTGATCGTCCAGATCCCGATGAAGCGCGCGGTCGAACGCTCCTACCGCGAAAGCGCGCAGAAGCATGCGACCCTTGTCGAAGCGATCAACGGCCTCGACATGATCAAGGCGAGTTCCGCCGAGGGCCAGCTGCAGCGCGACTGGGACGGCTATGTCGCCGCCTCATCCGAATCCGCCAAAACCTCGCGCTTCTGGTCGACCATTGCGGTCAACTTCGTGATGATGTCGTCCAACCTGGCATTTGCCGGCGTCATCATGGTCGGTTGCTACAAGATTTTCACCCACGACCCGGCCTCTAACACGCCGGCACTTACTACCGGTGCGATGGTGGCGGCTTCGATGCTGACCAGCCGCGCCATGGCGCCGCTTGGGCAGATCGCCGGTCTCATCGTGCGCTTCCATCAATCCTGGACCTCGCTCAAGGGTCTCAATCGGATGATGGATCTGCCGGTCGAGCGGCCGCATGGCAAGGTGTTCCTGCGCCGCCCGATCATCGAAGGTGCGATTGAGTTCCGGAACGTTCAGTTCAAATACCCGAACGCCCAGGTGCCGGCGCTCGACGGCGTTTCCTTCCGCATCCAGCCCGGCGAGCGGGTCGGCATCGTAGGCCGCATCGGCTCCGGCAAGACCACCATCGAACGTCTCGTGCTTGGCCTCTTTGAGCCGACCGAGGGCGCGGTGCTGATCGACGGCGTCGATATCCGCCAGCTTGATCCGACCGATCTCAGGCAGAGTGTCGGGTGCGTGTTGCAGGATCCGCATCTCTTCTTCGGCTCGGTCAAGGACAACATCACGTTCGGTGCGCCATACGTCGACGAGGATTCGGTGATCCGCGCCGCGACACTTGCCGGTGTCGACCAATTCGTGCGCCAGCACCCGTCTGGCTATGATATGCCGGTGGGCGAGAACGGTCGCTATCTTTCCGGCGGCCAGCGCCAGTCGGTGGCCGTGGCGCGCGCCATGCTCCTGAACCCGCCGATCCTGCTCCTCGACGAGCCGACGAGTTCGATGGACAATTCGACCGAAAACGCCTTCAAGGCGCGTCTTGGCGAAATCTCCCAGGGCAAGACCATGCTGCTGGTCACGCATCGCAATTCGATGCTTTCGCTGGTGGACCGCCTGATCGTGCTCGATCGCGGCAAGGTGGTGGCTGACGGCCCGAAGGCCGGCGTGCTCGATGCATTGATGAAGGGGCGCATCCGCGCCAACGAAGGCTGATATCATGGCGATTACGAACAAGGATCTGTGGATCGATCCCGCTGCATCCGAAAAGGAAGGCACGCGTCTCTTCGGTCATATTCTGCTGCTGGTGATCTTGTGCGTCGCTGTGGTCTTCCTGGTCTGGTCGAACTACGCGGTGCTCGACGTCATTACCCGCGGCGAAGCGAAGGTGGTGCCCTCTAGCCAGACGCAGGTGATCCAGAGCCTCGACGGCGGCATCCTCGAAGACATGAAGGTGCGCGACGGCCAGACGGTCGAAAAGGGGCAGGCGATCCTCACCATCCGCAACGATACGGCGGTGGCGAGCCTGGCCGAACTCACGCAGCGCTATTACATCGCCGAGGCGGCGATCACCCGCCTGCAGGCTGAAATTGACGGGGTGCAGACTGCGGACGAGATCAATTTTCCGGGGGATCTCGTCGAAAAGTACCCCGAAAAGGTGGCGGCGGAGAAAGGTCAGTTCACGGTCCGCATGGCGCAGCTCCGTTCTCAGCAGGCGACGCTGCGGGACGAGGTCAACCAGCGCCAGCAGGAAGTGCGCGCCATCGATACCAAGATCAAATCGGCCAGGAGCCTCATCGGAACCGCCCAGAAGCGTCTGGACAACCTGATCAAGTTGCGCGCCGCCGGCGGCGCGGGCGAGAACGAAGTTCTCGAGGCCCAGCAGCAGGTCCAGCAATTCCAGTCGGATATCGATAACGCTCAGGCGGAACGTCCGGCCGCCATGGCGGCACTCCAGGCGTCGCAGTCGAAACTTGGGGAAGCGACCCAGACCTATCGCGCCCAAGCGGCGCAGGAGATCGCCAAGCACCAGGCCGACCTGTCGACTGTCAAGGAATCCATGAAGGATGCCGGCGCCAAGGTCCGCCGCACGGAAGTGCTGTCACCCGTGAAGGGCACCGTGAAGGACATCAAGATTCGTACAATCGGCGGTGTCATTCAGCCGGCACAGGATATTATGGAAATTGTTCCGATTGAGGACAATCTTCTCATTGAAGCCAATATCCGGCCGCAGGATCGCGGTTTCATCGCGCCAGGCCAGCCCGCCAAGGTCAAGATCACAGCCTATGATTTCTCGATCTATGGCGGTCTCGACGGCGTGGTGGAGGATATTTCGGCCGACGCCATCGAAAATGAAAAGAAAGAGCTCTACTTTCGCGTGCGTTTGCGCACGACCAAGAACTTCCTGATCGGGAAGGAAGGACAGCAATTGCCCATCATTCCGGGCATGACGGCATCGGTGGACATTCTTACAGGCAAGAAAACTGTCCTAGAATATTTGTTGAAGCCTATCCTGAAAGCGCGCGAGCAGGCGATGACGGAAAGGTAAGAAAAAGTTGCTGCATCAAGCGACTAAATCAGGTAAAAGCGTCGAGTGGAATTACCTTAAAATATCATTAACGGCTAAACTGTTTGCGATCCGGGAAGCGAATCATCAGAATCGCGAAGCCTGGAGCATCATTTGGGGGTAGCGAGCATGATTGAATTTAAGCGGGCGCGCGTCACGAAAACCGCGCTTCTCGGCGCGGTTGTCGGGGTGGCCTTCTGCATCGGCACAAACGGTGCGCAGGCGATTTCGCTTAAGGAAGCTGTGCAGTTGGTGGTGACCACCAATCCGACGGTCGGCGAGCAGGTGAAGAACCGCCGTTCGATCGATCATGAACTCCGTCAGGCGCGCGGCCTCTATCTCCCGCAGATCGATGCGGAATTCAACATGGGGCCGGAATTCTCCGAGAACGGTGGCGTCGATCATCCGGACGCGACGCTCAATCAGCGCCCGCGTGATCATGGCCGCGTGCTGTTCACTCAGAACGCCCAGATCAGCTTGCAGCAGCCGATCTTCGATGGTGGCAACATCGACAGCCAGGTCGAGAAGCAGATTGGCCGCATCCGCTCGCAGGCCGAGCGCATCCAGGACGAAGCTCAGGTCCAGTCGCTTGAAGCCGTTCGCATTTATCTCGAAGTGTTGCGTCATACCGAGCGCGTTGCGAACGCAGAAGAGAATGTGCGTGCGCACGAAGAGATCCTCGGTCTCGTACAGAAGCGCGCTGAACTCGGTGGCGGCAACATCGCCGACGTTCGCCAGGCGGAAGCCCGTTTGGCGACGGCGCGTTCCAGCCTCATCCAGATCCAGGGTGATCTGCGCAACGCGCAGGCCACTTTCCAGCGTGTCATTGGCCAGCCGGCCGGTGATCTCGAACCCGTCGCGACCTCGACCGACATGCCGATCCCGGCCGATGTCGAGCAGTCGGTCGCGCGAGGCTTGCAGGTCAATCCGAAGATCCTGCTTGAGAAGCACGATATCCAGGTTGCGGAGTCAGATCTCGATATCGAAGAGTCGGTCTTCTGGCCGCAGGTCGAATTGCAGCTCACTGGCAACACTTCGCAGCATGCCAACGGCCGCGAAGACAACACCTACAACGCGGCCGCCCTGCTGAACATCCAGTACAACATCTATCGCGGCGGCGCCGATATCGCCCGCTCGAAGGAGTTCAAGGAGCACATCAACGAGCAGCTGGAACAGCTCCGTCAGCGCGAGCGCGAAGTCGAGGAAGACGTTCGCGTCTCCTGGGCAGACCGTCAGACGCAGCAGGAAAGCATCTCGAACCTGGAAAAGCAGGTCGATGCCAACCAGCAGACGAAGGACGTCTACCAGCAGCAGTTCGACATCGGTCAGCGTGGTCTTCTCGACCTCCTCGACGCCGCCAACGACCTTTTCCTCTCCAAGGACGATCTGGTCTCGGCGCGCTCGTTCGAGACGTTTGCGAACTATCGCATCGTCGCTGCGCAGGGTGAGTTGGTGCAGTATGTCGGCGCTCAGATGCCGTCAGAAGCCACGCCCGACGAAGTCAGCTACGCCGAATAAATTCGGTTGAAGCGAACCTGAAGAAAACCCCGCGGCACGTGCCGCGGGGTTTTTTGTTTCGGGTTGTGTGAAGGCAGCTGGACGATGGAGCCTGCCATCGTCATAGCGATCAGTCTTTGGGTATTGGGGGGATTGGAGGCCCGGGCCGGAATCGAACCGACGTACGAGGATTTGCAGTCCTCTGCATGGCCACTCTGCCACCGGGCCCGCTGGCGCGGCCAAAGCCGGCGCTCGAAAGGCAGGCGCACGTATAGTGCCCGCGCGATGCATGGTCAAGGCCTGGGACTGCCTTGACAGCCCTATATGACCATCTTCCATGTATTTGTTTTCCTGCAATGATTTTGCTGTGACGCAGGCATCGCAGGGCTGTCCCGACGGCGGTGCTGCTTGTCGCAGTGCGGCGGAGCCGCTATAAAGTTTACCAATATCCGGTCCTGCGGAATCGGACTTCCGATCGCAGAAGGGCGTCGATTGGGGCGCCGGGGCCGAATGAGGATGCCAAGGGGTTTGGGATGGTGACTTTCGCAGCGGCCAGTACCGGAGCGCAGGATTCCGCGGCAGCGCGCCGCTTCATGGTCGATGGCCAAATTCGCACCAACAAGGTCACCGATGAAGGGCTGATCGAAGCGTTGGCGGATCTTCCGCGCGAGAAGTTCATCGATGCAGGCCTGCGTTCGCGGGCTTATATCGACGATGATCTGCCGATCGGCAATGGCCGCTATCTGATGGAGCCCATGGTGCTTGCGCGCCTGGTGCAGAGCCTGCAGTTGGAGCCGGGTCAGAAGGTTCTCGTGGTTGGCTCCGCAGGCGGCTATAGCGCGGCGCTGCTCGCGCGCCTTGGCGCCTCCGTCACTGCGCTTGAGAGCGAGCCGGCTCTGGTCGAACTGGCGCGTGGGGCTATTGCGTCGCTGCCGGAACGGTCCGCCGTCAATGTCGTCTCCGGAGCGTTGCGCGATGGTCATGCGCAGAGCGGCCCGTTCAACGCCATTCTGCTCGAAGGTGCCGTGGCCGAGATCCCACACCGGCTGCTAGAGCAGCTGAAGCAGGGCGGGCGATTGGCGACCGTGATGCGCAACGGCGATGCCTCGGTCGGCCGCGCCGTTCTGCTGACGCGCACCGATTCAGGCGAGATGGCAACGCGTGTGCTCTTCGACGCGAACACGCCGATGCTGGCCGGGTTTGAAGCGAAGCCGGGCTTCACATTCTGACCGGACAAATGACCACCGACCAAAGGATTGAAATCGGCGTTGTCGATCTTCGCGATCTCATCGCAAGCGGTTCCAACATTGAGCTAATTGACGTTCGCGAGCCCTGGGAAGTCGAGATCTGCCAGATATCCCGCAGCAGATCGATCCCGCTGGCTGATTTGCCCCGCCGGGCGGCGGAGCTAAACGCCGAGGCTACGATGATCATGATTTGTCATCATGGTATGCGCAGTCTGCGGGCTACAATGTGGTTGCGTCAGAACGGTTTCCAGAATGTGCTCAACCTGGCCGGTGGTATAGATGCCTGGGCCGAGCAGATCGAGCCCGGCATGGCGCGCTATTGAATTTGGGTTTAATTTCTAGACACCTCGCTAAGAAGGGACGGAGCAAAGATCATGCGGCGTAATTTCGACAACTTGGCGACAGCGCTTGTAGCGCTGATGCTTGCCGGGGCCATCGCTCATCCGGCCAGTGCCGTTGATCTCAACGAGGCTTTGGCCCAGGCCTATTCCTCCAACCCGACGCTTGAAGCAGCGCGTGCCCAGTTGCGGGCGACCGATGAGCGGGTGCCAGAAGCGTTGAGCGGCTGGCGCCCGACGGTGGTCGGGAGCGTCGAAGGCGGCAAGACGTGGATAGATCAGAATACGCCTCTGTTGCTGGACCAGAACCTCAATTCACGGCAGTTCGGTGTTACCGTATCTCAGCCGGTATTTAGCGGATTCGAAACTGTCTCCTCGACCTCAGCCGCTGAGAACCGCGTGCTTTCGGGTCGCGCGACGTTGGCCGACTCTGAACAAAAGATTCTGCTGCAAGCCGTGCAGGCTTACATGCAAGTCGTTCGTGACCGAGCTGTGCTTGAGCTCAACCGGAACAACGAAAAGGTCATCGCCCAGCAGCTGCAGGCAACGCGCGACAGGTTCGATGCCGGCGAAGTGACCCGGACGGACGTCGCGCAGGCGGAATCCCGTTTGCAGGGCGCCATTGCCGATCGCATTGCGGCTGAGGGGCAGCTGACGGCCTCCACGGCGGTGTACCAGCAGGTCATCGGCGAAGCGCCGACGGACCTGAAGATGCCGGAAAACAAGCTCGATCTGCCGGCAAGCAAGGAAGAGGCTGTGGCCTTGTCGGTCAATACGCCTTCCGTCGTCGCTGCGAAGTTCAGCTCCAGCGCCGCCAAGGACGATATTGATGTGGCGTTCTCCGAAATGCTGCCGACGGTTTCAATTGAAGGATCCTGGACGCGTAGCGAAGAACAGAGTTCGGAAGATCAGTCACTCGATACCGGCCAGATTCTTGGTGTCCTCAGGGTGCCGCTTTATCAGGCCGGTGCGCCTGATGCGCGGGTCCGTCAGTCCAAGCAGCTCTATCAGCAAAGCCGCCGCCAGATCGATGAAGCGATCCGCGCCGGCGAGCAGAGCGCGGTCGATTCCTGGCAGTCTTATGAGACAGCGCTGGCGCAGATCGATTCTTTCAAGGAGCAGGTGCGGGCGACGGAAGTCGCGCTGGACGGCGTCAAGCAGGAGCAGCAGGTCGGTGCGCGCACGGTCCTTGACGTCCTCGACGCAGAGCTCGAAGCCCTGAATGCCAAGGTGAGCTTGGTTCAGGCGCAAACCAACCTGGTGGTCGCCAAATACCAAGTTCTGGCCTCGGTCGGTAAGCTGTCGGCGGCTGGCCTGGCTCTCAACGTCGGCGTCTACGATCCGACACAGCACTATGACGATGTCCGGAACAAGTTCTTCGGGACCGGTGCGTCGGTGGAGTGAGGAATCGGCACTCCACCGAGTGGGAATTGGCCATATCTAGTGGAAACAGGCTCTGAAGTTCCCATTTCTTGAGAAATACCAATAAAGACGTTAGGATAGCCGATATTATCGGGTGCGACTCGGTCGGCACGGGGATTGCGTACAGCTAGCCCTGACTGCAACGCCGGTCGTGCAAAACCCGGTCAGGGATTGGTGAATGTCGGACGCCAAGGGCAATCAAGAACCGTCTATGGAGGAAATCCTTGCCTCCATTCGGCGCATCATATCGGAAGACGGTGAGCCGAAAGATCAGCCGGCGCCGGCCGTCAACGGTCATGCCCCCGAAGAACCGGCGGCAGCTGAAGCCGAAGCGGAAGACGACGACGCGCTGGTCCTGACCGACATGGTCGTCGGTGACAGCAATGTGGTGGAGCTGAAGGAAGAGCCGGTCGCACCCATCGCGCCGCCACTCCCTCAGGCCGTTG
>CAZUAL010000088.1:0-12737 GCA_964618305.1 uncultured Dongia sp.
ATGAGCATGCTCGGCCACCGCATCTACGGCAAGCGCCTCGGCATCATCGGCATGGGCCGCATCGGCCAGGCGGTCGCCCGCCGCGCCAAGGGTTTCGGCCTCTCGGTCCATTATCACAACCGGCGCCGTGTCGCCCCGGCGGTCGAGCAGGCGCTGGAGGCGACCTATTGGGAAAGCCTCGACCAGATGCTGGCACGCATGGACATCATCTCGGTCAATTGCCCGCACACGCCGGCCACCTATCACCTCTTGTCCGCGCGGCGTCTCAAGCTGCTGCAGACGCATGTCTATATCGTCAACACCGCGCGCGGCGAGATCGTCGACGAGAACGCGCTGACCCGCATGCTCGACAAGAACGAAATCGCCGGTGCCGGCCTCGACGTCTTCGAGCATGAGCCGGCCTTGAACCCCAAGCTCCTCAAGCTCGACAATGTCGTGCTGCTGCCGCATATGGGCTCGGCCACCATCGAAGGCCGCGTCGACATGGGCGAGAAGGTCATCATCAACATCAAGACTTTCGTCGACGGCCACAAGCCGCCCGATCGGGTGCTGGAAGCCTTGCTCTAGAATGAGATCGGCCCGCCGGATATACCGGCGGGCCGATTTGCTTTGGCGTGCGACCCTCAGTTGAGGGCCGTGGCGATGCCCACTTCGACATTGAGCGCCACGTCGATGCCGTTCACCTTCGTCGTATAGTGATCGAAATTGTGGCCGTTCTCCTGGACGCTGCCCTGCAATTCCCAGCCGAAGCCGGTCGAGGCCAGATTGTCGTCGGCGCCACCCAGGATGAATAGCGTATGGTCGTCGCTGATGTTCAAGACGTCGGCCGCGTCGAGTTTGAGATCCAGCGACGCATAGCTGGCGTCGATCCGCTCGATGCCGAGGATATGGTTCACCTGCTGGTGCAGATCGAACGCGGCGTCGCTGACCAGCAGCAGCGTATCGCTCCCGTCGCCGCCGACAATCCTGTCTTCCAGCAGATCGCTCATATCGGCATAGATCACGTCGTCACCAAAGCCGCCATCGACCAGGTCATGGCCGGCACCGTCGAAGAGCGTGTCTTCGCCGAAACCGCCGCCCAGGATGTCGTCGCCGACATCGCCGAAGAGGACATCCCAATCCGGTCCGCCTTCCAAGTGATCGTCGCCGGCGCCGCCATTCAACGTATCCTGGCCGAAGCCGCCGAACAGGCTGTCATCTCCAGCCCCGCCGTCAAGCGTGTCGGCACCATCGTCGCCATAGAGCTGGTCGTTGCCCGTGCCGCCGGCCACCGTGTCATTGCCGGTCTCGCCGTGCAGCAGGTCGTCGCCGTCGCCGCCATCAAGATAGTCGTTGCCATCGCCGCCATGCAGTTCGTCGTTGCTGACATTGCCATAAAGCCAATCATTGCCGGCGCCGCCGTCAATGTAGTTGAAGGTGATGCTTTCGCCATGGACGACATCGTCGCCGGCACCTCGAATGTAGTATCGCGGGCCGATGTAGAGGCTCGGCCGAATGAAACCGAATGCAAACATGTGACCCTCCGTCTCGCTATGGCGTCGGGCACGCTGCCCGCGCTCATGACGGTTCCGTCGCTGGGTCCAGGGCTATCGGGTCTGGGACAAGGGGGCCAATTGTGACGGTGGTCGCATTCTTAACGCGGATCACACAGCCCGGTGTTTCTACCCGGTCAAAGCGGTAGAAGCCCGTTCACACGTACGGGTCGGGATTGGCAAATTGGAGCCTTGCCGGGCTCAATGCCCGCAGGTCGGGCAACCCGGATCGCGCTTGAACTTCACTTCGCGGAAAGCGAGCGACAGGGCGTCGAAAAGGACGAGGCGGCCGGAAAGGCTGTCGCCGATGCCGAGGATTTCCTTCAACACCTCGGTCGCCTGCAATGATCCCATGACACCGGCCACCGGCCCCAGGATGCCCGCCTGCTCGCAGCGGGGAATAAGGTCTTCCGGCGGCTCCTCGGGGAAAAGGCAGCGGTAGCAGGGGTGCGGCGCACCGAGATGCGCCTTGAAAGTCGAAAGCTGCGCCTCGAAGCGCAAAAGGGCCGCCGACACCAGCGGCTTCTTCAGCCGGTAGCAAAGATCGTTGAGGAGGTAGCGGGTCCGGAAATTGTCGCTGCCGTCGGCGACGATGTCGAACCGGGCGATGATTGCTTCGGCATTGTCGGGACCGAGCCTTGACTTGATCGGCTCGATCACGATGTCCGGATTGAGCGCGCGCAGGCGCTCGGCGGCGCTCTCGACCTTCGGCTGGTCGACCCCCTTGTCGGTGTGGATCACCTGGCGCTGCAGATTGGTCAAGTCGACCACATCATTGTCGATGATTCCGATCGTGCCGATGCCGGCCGCGGCCAGATAGAGCAGCATCGGCGAGCCGAGCCCGCCGGCACCGACCACCAGCACCTTGGCGGCCAAAAGCTTCAGCTGACCTTCTTCACCCACCTCGTCGAGAATGACGTTGCGGGCGTAGCGTTCCAGCTGGCGGTCGGTGAGTTCGTCCATGACAGTATTCGACACTCGCTCGCTTTACCTGTCATTCCCGCCTTCGCGGGAATGACAAACCGGAAAACGTCAGTCCAGCCCTTCGAACAGCGCGGTCGACAGATAGCGCTCGGCCGAGGAGGGGAGGATGACGAGGATGCGCTTGCCCTCGTTGCCGGGCCGTTGCCCCAGTTCAATGCCGGCCGTCAATGCGGCGCCCGAGGAGATGCCGACCGGCATGCCCTCGATCTTCGCCGCCTTGCGGGCCATGGCGAAGGCATTGGCGTTGGAGATGCGCAGCACCTCGTCGATGATGCCGCGATTGAGCACCTCCGGCACGAAGCCGGCGCCGATTCCTTGGATCTTGTGGGGCCCTGGCTGACCACCGGACAAGACGGGGCTGTCTTCCGGCTCGATGGCGATAATCTTCACGCCGGGAATTTCCTTCTTCAGGATTTCACCGACACCCGTGATCGTCCCGCCGGTACCGACGCCGGAGACGAAATAATCGAGCTTGCCGTCGCAATCGGCGAGGATCTCCTTTACCGTCGTCTGGCGATGGATCTCGGGGTTGGCGGCGTTCTTGAACTGCTGCGGAATGACGGCACCTGGTGTCGAGGCGGCCAGTTCCTCGGCGCGGGCGATGGCGCCCGACATGCCGCGGGCGGCCGGCGTCAGTTCAAGCTCGGCGCCGAGCAAACGCAGCATCTTGCGCCGCTCCAGCGACATGCTTTCCGGCATGGTGAGGATCAGGCGATAACCCTTGGCCGCCGCCACGAACGCCAGCGCGATGCCGGTATTGCCCGACGTGGGCTCGATGAGCGTCCCGCCCGGCTGCAATTTGCCCGACGCTTCCAGCGCCTCGATCATGGCAAGACCGATACGGTCCTTGACCGAGGAAAGCGGATTGAAGAACTCGCACTTCGCAAGGAGGTCCGCCTTGACGCCTTCGGCGCGCGCCAGCTTGGAAAGGCGCACGATCGGTGTCGCGCCGATGGTGGCGAGGAAATTGTCGTAGATCTTGCCGCGGAAGGTCGCTTTGCTCATGTCCTTAATCCTTGTCTAGCCCATTACGTTGGTCTCTGAGCCCTGTTCCCGGGCCTTCTGTCGTTAAATGCTGAAGTCCAGGCGCTGCATCGCGTCGGTCTGGATGCCGGCAGCCTGCGCCTTCTGGCAGAGATCCTCCAGCGAAACATTGTCGAGCTTCACAAGCATTTCTTGCTGCAGTTCGCGCCATACCGGGCGCACGATCTCCAGCGCCACGCGCGAGCCGGATGCTGTCTGCACCGGATCGGGCGAGCCTTCAAACTGCCGCACGGCGCGGACGATCTCGCCGAGATTGATGCGCCGCCGCTCGCGCGCCAGCAGATAGCCGCCCTTGGGGCCGCGATGTCCGGCCAGGATGCCGGAACGCACCAGATGCTGCAGCACCTGTTCGAGATAGCGGCGCGGGATCCCTTGGCGTGCGGAAATGTCACCCGATTGCACGGGCTGCGAGCCGCCGTAATAGGCGATATCCAGCACGGCTTCGATGGCGAAAAGGAGGCGTTTGGATGGATGTAGCACTGAGGCTTCCCCGCTTTCGTTTCTGTCGTCTCGTTCTCAAGAAGTCCGCGCGGCGCTGACGCCGGTCGAGCCGAAGCCGCCGCTGCCCCGCGCCGTCGCCGGCAATTCGGCAACCTCGTCCCAGGCAAGGCGCTCGACACGCGCCAGCAGCATCTGCGCGATGCGGTCGCCGCGCCGGATCGTTGCCGGCTGGTCGGAAAGATTGATGAGGATGACGCCGACCTCGCCCCGGTAATCGGCATCGATCGTGCCCGGTGCGTTGAGGACGGTGACACCCTGCTTGAGCGCAAGGCCGGAACGCGGGCGCACCTGCGCCTCGAACCCTCCGGGCAGCGCGATGCTGATGCCGGTCGGGATGAGCGCGCGGCCGAGCGGTGGCAAGGTCACATCCTCGGCAAGGGCTGCCAGCAGATCGAGCCCCGCCGCATCCGCCGTCGCATAGGCGGGCAGGGGCAGGCCGGCACCGTGCGGCAGCCTTGTCACGGCGACCTTGATGGCTTCGCTCAAGGCACTCATTTCTTCTTCCCCTTGAGCGCCGTGGCGATGCGGTCGGCAAGCCGTGCCGCAAGCTCGGTCTTGGAAAGGCGCGGCCACGCCTCGGCGCCCTTCGCGCTGATGAGATGCACTTCGTTGGTGTCGCCGCCGAAGGTGCCGGTCCCCTCCGACACGTCGTTGGCGAGGATCCAGTCGCACTTTTTCTTCTTGAGCTTCGCCTGCGCGTGCTCGATCACCTTTTCGGTCTCAGCCGCGAAGCCGATGACGAGGCGCGGCCGCTTCTTGGCGGCGGAAATCGTGGCAAGAATGTCTGGATTCGTGGTGAGTTCGATGCGCGGCGGCTCGCCGCCTTCGCGCTTCTTCATCTTCTGCTTGGCGAGCTTTGCGGGGCGCCAGTCGGCAACCGCGGCGGCACCGATGAAGATGTCGGCGGGCAGATTGGCTTCGACCGCCCGCAGCATTTCCTCGGCGCCTTCGACTCGGATGGTGCGGCAACCCGCGGGATCGGCAAGTGATGTCGGCCCGCTCACCAGCACGGTCTCGGCGCCGGCGGCGGCAAGGGCCGCGGCGATCGCGTGTCCCTGGCGGCCGGACGAGCGGTTGCCGATGAAACGGACCGGGTCGATCGCCTCATAGGTCGGGCCGGACGTGACGAGTGCCTTCAAACCCTTGAGCGGCCCGTCGCTCAGGATGCGCTCGGCGGCGGCGAGAATATCGAGCGGATCGGAAAGGCGCCCGTCACCGACCTCGCCGCAGGCCAGATCACCGGCACCGGGGCCGACGATGGCGACACCGCGCGATTTCAGGGTCGCGACATTCGCCTGCACCGCCGGGTGGCGCCACATGATTGCATTCATGGAAGGGGCGATGAGGACCGGCCGGTCATTGGCGAGAAGGGCGGTCGAGGCCAGATCGTCGGCCAGCCCGTTCGCCATCTTGGCAATGATGTCGGCCGTCGCCGGGGCGACGAGGACCAGATCGGTCTCCCGCACCAGGCGGATATGGCCCATCTCGGCCTCATCGGTCAGGGAAAAGAGCTCGGTATAGGCCTTGGATCCGGCGAGCGACGCCACCGACAAGGGCGTCACGAACTCCGCCCCGCCCTTGGTCAGGATGACACGGAACTCGAATCCCCGTTCGCGTCCGCGGCGGATGATTTCCAGCGCCTTATAGGCGGCAATCCCGCCGGCGATGATCAGCAAAATGCGCTTCGCGCCACCCACGATCCGGGTCCCTCGGCCATATTCCACAGTTCGACTTAGTATTTACTGTTAACTGTGCAGGAATTCAAGGTGTGGAAGACGGGTGGGAGGCGCATCCTTCTATTGTCGTCTCCGAGAACAGGTGAAACCGCCTGAAAAGGACTGTGAAATCGCCAAGGGCCAGAAGATCGCTGGCGGGCCGGGCGCCGTGTTCAGTCTCGCCGTGTTCAATCTCGCCACGCGCCAGTTTTTCCGTGAGCAGTGTTGCGGCAAAGCTCGGAACCCAGGGGCCGTGGCCATCCTCGGCCAGCAATGTCCAGGTGGCGATGCCGGGGCGGCCGTGCTCGTCCCGGCCGACAAGCCGCACCGACATGGCGGACCGGTCCGTGCCAAGGTTTTTCGCCAGGCCCTGCAGGCGATGGAACAGCGGCGCCCAACTCTTCAAGCCCGTCAGCCAGCGCCAGCGGACGGCGAAGCTCAGCAGCCACAGCACCAGATTCTGCATGGCGAGTTCCGCGCCGGCCCGGAAGATGACCGTCTGAACCGTCGGGTAGCGCGCGGGGAGAAGATCGAGATCCGGCACCTCGCACAGTCCGACCAGCCGGTTTTTGATTGGCGCGTGCCCCACGACACTGAACGATTTGCGGGTAAGTGCCTGCCAACCGTGGCGAACGCGCCAGGTTCCCGCCTCCAGCAATCTGATCGGTTGCCCGACATAGGAAAGGATCGCCGTATTGACGCTGGGGCCGGCGGTCGCCCGGTTGCTGGCCGACAAGGAGATATCAATCTCGGCGATCGCCGGCAGCTTCTTCGCCAACTCAGCAACGACCGACATGCTGAGGGCCGGCACGCTGCTGGCGCCGGAGATCACCGCGACTTTCGCCGCCTTCGCATCGGCATCGAGTGCGCCGATGCCGGTCACAAAAGCGCGCCCGTCGGCGAGATCGATGTAATGCGCGCCGCAGGCCATGCAGGCGCGCGGCACGGCATAGCGCGCCTCGCCCTCCTGCTGAAAAGGACCGGCCGCGTCGATCACCGCCCAGGGGGCGATCTGCCGCAATTGCGCTTCCACATCTCCCAGCCGGTCGATCGATTGGCACACGACATTGCCGCGCCCCAGGCGCGCTTTCACACCTTCGGCCTTCGCGAGATCGCGCCCGCCCAGAATCACGAGAAACCGGTCCGTTTCGCTGAGGAGTTCGGCAATCCGTGCGCCAAACGTGCCTGCGCCGCCGATGATCAGGACCTTCTTCATGGTCAACTGTCAGGAAGCCAGAAAGCGGTCGACCATCGCCGCGTCCGGCACGGCGCAAAAAGCGTGCGTGCCGAACCAGCGATAGCGGTTCTGCGCGATCCGGCCATAGATCCAGTCACGCCATTGCCGTGGGAGAATGCGGATGGCGCGGATGGCACCCCAGAACCCGCCGAAATGGCCGACAATCTCGATGGCCGCCTCGCTGCGGACAAAGAGGTGGCCATTCTTGATGAGAAGGTTGGTTTCCCAATTTTCCGTCGACAGGCCGTAATGCCGGTAGAGTGCTGCCGCGAGATCAGATTGCGCCGCCAGGAAGCGGTATTGCGCCTTTCGGTCATGACGCAGCACGAAGCGGACGAAGCCGGAGCAAAGCGCACACGCACCGTCGAATATCACCAGCGGGCGATCATCGGGGAAATTCGGTACGCCGGGATCCTGCCGATATGAATATGGCTTCGCTTCCATCGCCTTGCCCGCCCATGCGTCGCGACCCGGAGAGTGCGTCAATCACGTGCCGGTGGCAAGGGCACCCCAGGCGATGATGGCATAGCGCGCCGCTTTGCCGATGAGGACCAGGATCAGGAAGGACCAGAAGCGCGCTCGCAAGACACCGGCGGCGAGCGTAATCGGGTCGCCGATCACGGGCAGCCACGACAGAAGCAGTAAGGGATAACCGTATTTCCGGAAGAGGCTACTTGCCTGCTCAAGGCGCCTATGACTGACCGGAAACCATTTGCGATCCTGCCAGTGCAGCAGAAAGCGGCCCAATACCCAGTTGGCGGCACCGCCCAGCGTGTTGCCGAGTGTCGCGATGCCGAGAAGCACCGGCCAGTCCGCCGGCGTTTGCAGGACAAGCGCAGTGAAGGTGACTTCGGATAGACCCGGCAGGATGGTCGCCGCCCCAAAAGCGGAAAGGAACAGCGTCAGATAGGCGCCGGTCACGGGATGCCGCGCCGCTTACGTGAAGCGCGCGAGAGAGGCTGGAATGTCAGCCGGCGTGCCGCACAATTGATCGGCACCGGCAGCCGTCAGTTCCGCCGCATCGCCATAGCCATAGAGCACGCCGATATTGCGCAGCCCGTTCTTGCGGGCGCCGATGATGTCGTGCTCTCGGTCGCCGATCATGATGGCGCGCCCTGGATCGACGCCGTGGGTCGAAAGCACATGGGCGATGACCTCAGCCTTGTCCGACCGCGTGCCGTCGAGCTCAGCACCTTCGACGGCGATGAAATACTGGTCGAGGCCGAAATGCGCCACGATCGGCCGGGCGAAGAAATGCGCCTTGGATGTCGCCACGAAAAGGCGAAAGCCGTCGGCCCGGAGCGTGGCGAGAACCTTCTCGATCCCCGGAAAAATCTCGTTCTCGAACATGCCGCCGGCACCGTACCGCTCGCGATAGAGCCGGACACCTTCGGCGGCACGATCTCGCCCCAGCAGCCGTTCGAAGCTGCGCTGGATGGGCGGGCCGATGCACCAGGTCATGTCATCGGCCGGATCGTGATCGATCCCAAGCCTTTCCAGCGCATAGCGGATCGATGCGGCGATGCCGATTTTGGGATCGCTCAGCGTCCCGTCGAGATCGAAGAGGATCGTATCGAAGGAAGCCATCAGCGGAAAAGAAGCCCCGCCGCGAGGACGGCAATGATGAGCCACAGCCACCAATTCGACCCTTGCCGGTTGATGACGCGGAGTGCCTCGGGGTCGAGCTTCAGGCCGCCATCGGCCAAATGACTGACCAGCCTATCGACATTCTTGAGGACGCCAGGGCCGCGTTCGATGACATCGAGGAAATCGGCGACACCCTGTTCGAGCCTTGCCCGGGGCCCGCGATTCTCGATCATCCATTCTTCGATGAGGGGCCGAGCGAGGGTCCAGATGTTGAGCGTCGGGTTGAGCTGGCGCGAGACACCTTCGGCCATCAGCATGTTCTTCTGCAGGAGCAGCAATTGCGGCTGCACTTCCATGTCGAAGGTCTCGGCGATGGCGAAGAGCTGGCCCAGCATCCGCGCGAAGCTGATCTCGTGCAGCGGGCGGCCCTGAATGGGCTCGCCGATGGAACGAAGCGCCAGGGCGAATTCGTCGATCGATTGCGTTGCCGGCAGATAGCCCGCTTCGATATGCATCTTGGCGACGCGCATATAGTCGCGTTCCAGGAAGCCCAGCAGCATGTCGGCAAGATAGAAGCGCGTCTTGCGCTCGAGGCGGCCCATGATGCCGAAATCCACGACCTGGATAGCGCCATCATAGCCCACGGTCATGTTGCCGGGATGCTGGTCGCCGTGGAAATAGCCGTCGCGGAAAGCCTGGTTGAAGAAGATCGCGGCGGCCTTGGTCAGCACCTCGTCGACATCGAGGCCGGCCGCGCGCATGGCGGCACCGTCATCCATCGGAATGCCGCTCATGCGCTCCTGCGTCATGACGCGCTGGGCGGTGCGCGCCCAGTCGATTGCCGGCACGCGGTAGCTGGGATCGCCTTCGAAATTGTCGCGCAGTTCCGAGGCGGAGGCAGCCTCGAGCCGCAGATCCATCTCGATCCTGACCGTTGCGGCAAAGGTCCGCACGACCTCAACAGGCTTCAGGCGGCGGAGCTTCGGCTGCGTGCGCTCGATGATCTCGGCGATCCACAGCAGCAGGTCGATATCGGCCTGGAAGGCTTCCTCGATCCCCGGGCGCAGCACCTTGACCGCCACGGGCCTGCCGTCGGGCGCGTCAAGCTCCGGCGTGGTGACGGCAAAATGGACCTGGCTGATCGAGGCGGCCGAGACCGGCTCGTCGTCGAAGGAGGAGAAGAGGCTGGAGAGCGGTGCACCCAGCTCGCTTTCGATGCGCGATTTCGCGGCGAAGGAGGAGAAGGCCGGCAGCTGGTCCTGCAATTTGGCAAGATCGGCCGCGACCTGTTCGCCCAGCAAATCGGAGCGGGTGGAAAGCACCTGGCCGAACTTGATGAAGGCGGGGCCGAGTTCCGAGAGAGCGGCGGCAAGGCGCTCGCCCGGCCGCTTGCCGTCGACCTCGCGGCCGAAGAGGATGCGCGCGGCAAAAAGCAGAACGGGCGCAAGGCCCGCATTGGAAAGGGCTGCCTCGAACGGGGTCAGCGCCCCATGCCGCGCGAAGACGCGGGCGATATCGAAGAGCCGGAAGATGGAGCGCAAGGTCCTGAGCATGCCTAGACGCGCCAGCCGGAATGAATCGCCGCGATCCCGCCGGTGAGGTTGCGGTAGCTGACGTTGCGGAAGCCCGCCTTCGCCATCATGCCGACGAGATTGTCCTGGGTCGGGAATTTGCGGATCGATTCCACGAGATATTGGTAGGAATCGCGATCCTTGGCGACGATCTCGCCGAGCCAGGGCAGGACCTTGAACGAATAGACATCGTAGAGCTTGGCAAGCGCCGGGAGCGCCACATGGCTGAATTCCAGGCAGAGGAACCGGCCGCCGGGACGCAAGACCCGATAGGCTTCCTCGAGCGCGCGTTGCTGGCGCCCGACATTGCGCAGGCCAAAGGCGATCGTATAGCTGTCGAACTTCATATCCTCGAAGGGGAGATCCTCGGCATTGCCGCTCACCCAGTCGAGGCCGGTCAGGATTCCCTTGTCGATCGCCCGGTCGCGGCCGACCTCCAGCATGGCGGGCGTCAAGTCGCACACGGTCACATGGGCCGATGGCTGGCGATCGAGGATGCGGAAGGCGATGTCGCCGGTTCCACCCGCCACATCCAGGCTGTTCCAGCCGGGCCTGGGGTTGAGCCAGTCGAGCATCGCCGCCTTCCACAGGCGGTGGATGCCCCCGGACATCAGATCGTTCATCAGATCGTATTTGCCGGCGACCGAGGAAAAGACCCCCTGCACCAGATGCGCCTTCTCCCCCGCCGCCACGCGGCGGAAGCCGAACCAGGTCGTGTCGGCGCCGTTTTCGTCTGGGTCGTGGATGGTCTCGATGGGCATCTTATAAGCTTCTGGTCTGGCCTGTTTGGGCGGGACTTTAGCCTCAGCCGGCGGCAGATGCCAGCCCTGTAGGATCAATAACTTGACGGGCACTCTGCGGCCCATTACCGCTATCTCCCATGCCGGAATTACCTGAAGTCGAAACGGTCTGCCGCGGGCTTGCCCTGAAACTGCTGGGGCGGCGGCTGGCCGGCGTCGAGCAGCGCCGGGCGAACCTGCGCTTTCCGTTTCCGAAGGATTTCGCCGCGCGCCTTCAGGGGCGGCGTATCGAGGCGATCCGGCGGCGTGCGAAATACATCGTCATCGATCTCGACGACGGCCAGGTGCTCCTGGTTCATCTCGGCATGTCCGGCTCGATGGTGGTCAACGAAAAGCGGCCGGCACTCCTCGACCGGCACGATCATGTCGTCTTCGACATCGACAACGGCACCTGCGTCCGCTTCAACGATGCGCGCCGCTTCGGCCTCATGGATCTGGTGCCGGCGGATGAGCTTGCCGGTCACAAGCTGATCCGGGGGCTCGGCCTCGAGCCGCTCTCGGACGAGTTTAACGGCGCCGCCCTGGCGGCGATGCTGAAGGGCCGCAAGACCTCGGTAAAGCTTGCCATCATGGATCAGCGCCTGGTGGTGGGGGTCGGCAACATCTACGCGTCCGAAGCGCTCTTCCGCGCCGGCATCAGCCCGAAGCGCCGGGCGGGCACGATCTCGGGCGAGCGCGCGGCCAAACTCGCCGCCGCCATCAAGCAGGTCCTGAAGGAAGCGATCAAGGCGGGCGGCTCGTCCTTGCGCGATTATGTGCAGGCCAACGGCGAGCTCGGCTACTTCCAGCATCGCTGGAAAGTCTATGACCGCGAAGGCGAGAAATGCCCGAAATGCGGCGGACCGGTGAAGCGCATCACCCAGGGCGGGCGCTCGACCTTCTATTGCCCCGCCGACCAGCGCTAGGGCAGATCTCCCATCTTCGTGACGGATCAGCGTCACTCCCGTGACGCCCCCATGAAATCATTCGCAGATTCGGCGCGCGGCCGTCTCCGTCATCATCCTGCAATCGCTTCGTCGTTATTGAGCGGCCAGTCAACAACGACCCATGCGAGTCGCCGGAAACGACATGAACGCGATGTCCCAGATGACGAGCGAGACCGCACGCTACCGGGCGATCTTCATTTCCGACGTCCATCTGGGGACGCGCGGCTGCAAGGCGCAGTATCTGCTCGACTTCCTGCGCGAAAACGAAGCCGATTACATCTATCTCATTGGCGATATCATCGATTGCTGGCGCCTCTCGAAGGGCTGGTTCTGGCCGCAGAGCCACAATGACGTGGTGCAGAAGCTCCTGCGCAAGGCGCGCAAGGGCACGCATGTCATCTATGTTCCCGGCAACCACGACGAACCGCTGCGTGACTATGACGATCACGCCTTCGGCGACGTCATGGTGATGAACGAGGCGGTGCACGAAACCGCCGACGGCAAGCGCCTGCTCATCATCCACGGCGATGCCTTCGACGGCATCGTGCGCTATGCACCCTGGCTCGCCAAGCTCGGCGATTCCGCCTACACGGTGGCGCTGGCACTCAATCACTGGTTCAACCGCGCGCGCGTCGCGCTCGGCTATCCCTACTGGTCGCTGTCGGCCTGGCTCAAGTCGCGGGTCAAGGACGCGGTCAAGTTCATCGCCGATTTCGAGCACACGGTGGCGGCCGAGGCGCAGCGCCGCGGCTTCGACGGTGTGGTGTGCGGCCATATCCATCAGGCGGCGCTCAAGGAAATCGACGGGGCGTTCTTCTGGCCGCATACCCGCGCCTATGA
>CAZUAL010000089.1:0-12690 GCA_964618305.1 uncultured Dongia sp.
GGTTCGAACCCCGCCCGGCTCACCAATGATTTCAATGGGTTAAGAGGATTTCATCAAACGCTCTTTGGTAATTCGTTACCAATAGTTCGCCAAAAAGCGTCAGAAAATTGCCGCTGTGGCGCCTTCCCCGACGCCGAACTAGGTGCGTTTCGGTCACCAAATGACGTAACTATTGCATAAGCAGTGGGGCGATGTTTCAGCCCTCTTGCATTGCGCTCTGCCGGGACGTGTATCCGCCTTACTGATTGTCTGCGCACCCATCTGGATCGCCTTCAGCAGGCAACGGCGAGCAGCGGTAGTAGAAGTTTCAGAAGCGAACGACTGAGGCCCGCAACAACAGTTGGTCTGTGAGTTTTTCTAACTTTTGCGGGATGCAGTCGAAACCCATGCCCCGATACAACACGGCGTTCCGACTTCTATCCTTGTTCGTGGACACGCAGCGCCGCATTCCTGATTATTGCCCATCGAGAAAAGTTACCCCGGCCATCGCTGACCGGGGTGGCCGCCTAGTTGTCGTAAAAGGTCGGAGAATTTGAGGAGCTTTGCAGCAGGCTGATACTGTGTGTGCAATCGCTGCGATTAACGTAGCTCTCGCTGCTTCGCGCAATCGCCTCGCCGTTTCCAGCGTAATAGATCCAATACCAATAGCCGCTCGAATCTTTCTTTTGCCAGTAGCATGGATAAGTAACAGTAGCCATTTTGGCCCTCCGTTGAGTTGCTACCGAGCCTTTGACTTCTTCAGCCGCCAACCCTAATTTTTGGGTGCTAAGAGTGACTAAGCAGGGAGCGTCGGCTCGGCGTAATGTCGGTGCTCCTTGATTCACTTGATCAACGGTCCGCCCTGCCAGGCGGGCCGTTTCTCATTCGCGAATCAATCTGTTGTTGATGCTAGTCCAGTGGGCTCTAGATCGTCCTCTGTGGATAACGTGAATAAGCGTTACAATTGCGCATTTTTCCGAGTCGTTCGATTAACCGTGGTGTCCCCCGTCGCGCCGATCGCTCGCGTAGACTGCCACACTAGCGTTTGGGATCGGTGTGGAGTCGGGTTTGACAACTCATCCGCGCGTACGATTAGAATAATTTGCGAGCGCTAATGGAATCGAAAGCTTGGGATGCTCACAACTGTAGAAGCCGTCGAATTCACGAAACCGATGGGCTCAGGAAAAACGCTCCCGTCGCTTGTTTTGTGCGAAAAGGCGGACGGGACAACCGTTGAACTTGTAGCCAAGTTTTCCGGTGGTTGTGACGCTCGCGAAGCGAGTCTGACACGGGAAGTGATCGCGGCGTGTCTCGCCGCTGACCTTAAATTGCCGATCCCAACACCCTACCTTGTAGACATTCCCACCGGTTGGGAGAGCGTCGTTCCGGATACGGGGCGCCAAGCGCAGATAGCGGCTAGCTGCCGCACAGCCTTTGGATCTACGTTCGTCACCGGGCAGTTTACCTTGGTCACCCCGGGCACGGTTATTTCGGATGAAATGCTCGGCATTGCGGCGGCGATTTTTGTGTTTGATGCTCTGGCGCAAAACGCTGATCGCCGCGCTTCTAATCCTAACTGTCTGATCCGCGGAACTGAATTCAGGATTTTTGATCACGAGCTTACGTTCCCCAGCATGCTGCTGGGTTTTGTCCCTCCTTGGACCGTGGGAGGGCTGAAAAGCTTGGAAAATAACGAAAATCACGTTTTCAGAAAGCAAATGCTCGGTCGTAAAATAGATTTTCATCCTGTAAAGTCAGCTTGGCAGGATCTCTCTGACCATCGTATTGACCAGTATGGTCAATCCGTCCCAGCCGCTTGGTTGGCTTCGAAAGTAGTCGCAGATAACGACGTGGTTGCCAAATCTCTTGCCACAATTAAAGCGGCGCGCGACCACATTGACGCGTGTCTTACCGAAGTAGAGCGAGTTCTGAAATGAGTAGCAAAATCCCATACAGCTACACAGTTCTCCGTTACGTCCATGACCCGGTCACTGGGGAGTTCATTAACGTTGGCGTGGTCATGCATGTGCCTTCGACCCGGCAAGTTCTGGTTAGAACTCGACAGTCCATGGGGCGTGCGAAGGACGTATTTCCCGACCTGAACCGTTCGGCTTTCTTGGCATCTTTGCGTTCGGTGCGGACGGGAATGAGTTCGGTCTCGCGGGAGCTGGCGGACAATAATATGTTTGAGAAGAGTCGAAATGCTTCCGACCTTGCAAAGCTTGCTCTCCCCTCAGACGATAGTTCTCTGCAGTGGTCGCAGCCCGGTGGCGGCATGACGGCTGATGTTGACTCTACATTTTCTCGCCTCTTTGAACGACACGTCACCAAATATGATTCCCACCAACGCCAAAGAAAATCTGATGACGATGTTTGGCGGCCGGTTCGAGATCGAATTGCTGAGAAGAAGTTGCAGGTCGAGTTTGTAGAAAAAACGGTCCAAGGCACCACCGATGAAATTTCATTCAGCAACGCCTGGAAGAATGGTCGGTGGCACGCATACGAACCCATTTCGTTGGATTTAGCAGACGCCAACGGCATTAAAGACAAAGCACGCAAATGGCGCGGCCATCTTGATGCCGTTGCTAATGACGAGATTAAAAGTAATCTTTCTCTAAATCTTGTCGTTGGAAAGCCGCAGGTCGGCGATCTGATGCCCGCATATTTCAAAGCTTTGGAGATTCTGAAGGCATCGGATTTGCACCCCTCAATTTACGAGGAAGACGAAGTCGACGCCCTCGTAAGTGACCTTGAGCAGGAAGTGCGGTCCCACCAGTTCTGAGCTGTAGCTGCGTTGTCCCCACACCCCTTCAGTAGTGGCATGCGTGCTTTCGACTGAGTCCGCGAGGGTGACTGCATGGCGGAGTCGTAGCAGGATGCGGCCACAGTGTGTTTGCTTCTTGAATCCCGCGACCATTTGACGAAGCATAAAATGCTCGCCCCTAAAATGGCACTTCGCACGCTAGAAAATTGACGTTTCGAGCATCTGATGAATCTTACAAGGCGCTTGGTAACTGTTACCAAAGTCTGCTTCGCTAGGTTCGTAAAGCGAGGAAAAACGCCCTTCGCTTGAAGCCTCTGTATTCGCCAAACGCCATTACAAGACATCTAACGTATTGATTCATATGGTCTGGCCGTTGCCCTTTTAATCAGAGGGTCGCGGGTTCGAACCCCGCCCGGCTCACCATCCTCGCCTATTCTTTGCTCCGATTTGAGTTTCGCAGGACTGCCCCGCGTCAGGCTTTGCGCCAGGAGATCAGCGTGCCGGGATTGAGTGGGTCGTTGGCGACCAGATCCTTGACCACTGTCTCGATGACGATCTTGCCTTCGCGCTCGTAGCGGCGAAGGGTTTCAAGAAGGTTGCGGTTCTTGCCGTGCCGCCAGCAACGGCGCGCCGAGGCCGCGTCCTGTGACAGTGGTGCCATGCCGAGTTTCTTAACGATCCGATCAAGTCGCGCCGAGAAGGAATTGGGATCGACCTGCCAGCCGACCGGTTCGACGTGGATGCAACGCTTGAAGCCGGGGATCGCCAGGATCCGGTCGATCAACTCATCCTTAATGAAGGAGATCTGCTCGATCGAATAGATGCTGTAGACGATCGTCTCCAGCGGTTCTTTCATCTCCGAAAAGTCGGGCTGATGATAGTCGAACGCGCGGGGGAACAGCCGGAAGGCGGGTTCCGCGGCCGCGAGCAAGGCGGTCGCGTCACGGCCCGACTGCGTATATTCGAGCGCCCAGTATTCAGCATCCTTAGGGGCGCCCGAGAGCCAAAGGCTGGCGATGATTGCACTCCAGCCCGATCCCATCTCGATCACGCGCTGGGTGGTCTCCGGCATCCGGGTGCGGATCGCCTCCAAAACGACGGCGCTGTAATAGGCCAGGTGGCAAGCCTGACCCACGGCGTCAGAAAGCGGTGCGCCGGCGATATGAGGCAGGAAGCGACCGCGTTGCTTGCGAGGCTCCACGGCGCGCGCCGCCATGGCGAGGTTCATGGCCCGCGCAAGGTGGCCACTCTCGGCCTTGAGCGCCCGTGCAAGGACATCCCGCATGTCGGCCCAGGCGTTATTGTAATGATCGTAGACCGCCTGTTCGTCTTTAGCTTTAACTTTAACTACTGCAGGATAACTCGTTGCCGACATTTGGAAATGCTTCTCTACTCGTCTCGTTGATGCATTCATAATACTGACAAAAACCTGACGCAGATACCACATGCAATGAATGATTGAACGGAAATTGTCTCTACCGGTTCTGGATCAGCATTTGCCGCGGTGATGTTGGCTCCTTTCAGTCGGCGACGGGGGAGAGAGTTTCTTGACTATCTCACTGGATTTAATGGAAGAAATAAGAATCTTATTATGTGTCAATAAATATCCGAACCACATGTATCTTTTGTGCGACAGATGGGCACGGCTTGCTCGGCCAGGCCGATGGGGCCGCGCACGCAGGTCTGTGCTTTGCATCACCCGTAGGATTCGAACCTGCGGTCGATTCGTCGTCACCAATGGACAATTGATCCGGCATCCAGGCCGGTCGAAGTCCTTAAGAGGGTGAAGATGAGCACGAAGCTTATAGCTATGGCCCCGGTACCGGCGGCTACCCGCAGTGCAGCTTCCCGGGAGCGGGTATCGCCATGGCGGCTTATCGCGGTTTGGCGGGAACGGCACGCCTGGCGGTACGACTTGCGGCGTTTCGATGATCGCATGCTGATGGACATCGGCATGAGTCGCGCGGATGCCGAAGCAGAGATTGCCAAGCCATTGTGGCTGCAATGAGCGGATCGTCGCCGTCAGCGGGAGGTAAAATGGTGCCGGCAGAGGGATTTGAACCCCCGACCTTCGGTTTACAAAACCGCTGCACTACCACTGTGCTATGCCGGCCCAAACGACATGACCGGAACGCCACTTGCGCCCGGCGAGGGCATAAATAGCCAAGCTTGAGTTGTCAGGAAAGGCCAAACTGCCGGCCCATTTTGGGCAGGGGATGCAGGCGTCCGGTGGGGATGGCACCGAACGCCTGCTAACTTGAAGCGGAGATGGGGACGGTTGGGTGTACCCCGCTTCACAAGATGGAATTTAGGTGTGTTGGCCCAGATCGTCTGTGACTGAGGTCACAGGCGCGTGGGTTGGCCCGGATCGTCCGACCGGTGGGGGCAACTGAGGTCCCGAGGGGCGACGCAATCGCACCTTGGCGGAACTCTAGAATCTGGTTAGGTTCGCCGCCCTGTCAGTCCAAGAAAAACGGGGTCGCGAGTGGCGCACAAATTCACGCTGGAACGCTGGTGGCGCAAGTTCAAGCGCTATATCGCATGGCGAATCCGCAATCCATTTGCCCCCTATGAAGATTATTACGTCCACGCGGTGATGAAGAAGATCCGGGCTGGCGCGGGGCACCCTGCCATCGGCTCGGCGTCGCGGCCAGTCCGAGAGCACGCCGAACTGCTCGAGTTCCTGCGGAAGTACGGGTTGCAACCTGGTGATGTTGCGGTTGATTATGGCTGCGGCTCGCTGCGCCTTGGCATGGCGGTCATCGACTTCCTCGAACCAGGGAAGTATTGGGGCGTCGATATCACGGACGAGTTCTACAAGCTTGGCCTGGAGGCTGCCGATCAGGATTGGTTGAAGGCAAAGGCCCCCAAACTTGGTGTGATCAATCCGGAGACCCTTGCCAAAGTGCGGGCGGATAAGCCGAAGATCATCGGTTCATGGCACGTCTGCTCGAAAGTGCCGGAAGCGCGGCTGGACAGCTATATCGGCAACATCATCTCGCTGATGTCGGCGGGCAGCATCGCCCTTATCCATTTTCCCGAGACGAAAGAGCGGCGTCAGCTCTCAGGTCTTGCTTGGTCGAGCCCCAAATCGCTACTTGAAAAGATCGCCACGCGCCACGCGCCAAATGCTCAGATCACGTTCGAGCCATTGCTCGAGGGGGAAATTGACGGCATCCGTCAGACGCTCCTTGTTATCCGCACGTAGAGGAGCGGCTCAGTTCTTAGGGGCGATCCGGCCGCTGAGGCGGTAGCGGCTGCCCGGGTAGATGAGCCGGACATGGCTCACCGGCCTGCCGCCGGACCATGTCCGGCGCGTCAGCTGCAGGCAGGGTTCGTGCGCATCGATCTTGAGCAGCTTGCGTTCCGCGGCACTGGGCAGCACGGCCTCGATGATGTGCTCGGCCTCTGAAATTGGCGCGATCGCTGTCAGATAGACATAGGGCGTCTGGCGGGTGAAATCCTGCTCGAGATAGGCGGGAACAAGGCGGGGATCGACGAAGCGGTCCTCGATCTGAACCGGCAGCTCGTTCTCGCGGTGAAGCAGGACGGAATGGAAGACGCGGCTTCCAGGCTTCAATCCGAAGCTTGCCGCGATTTCGTCGGTGGCCGGCTCCGCCTTCAGGCTGATGATGTCGGCGCGATGCTGGTGGCCGCGCTCGGCGATCTCCTCTGCGATGTTGCGGACTTCAAACAGGGCCGCCTGGGGCTTAGCACTGGCCACAAAAGTGCCGACCCCTTGGACACGGGTGAGGAGCCCCTCCAAGGTGAGCTCCCGCAGGGCCCGGTTGATTGTCATGCGGCTGACCCCGAACGACCTCACCAGTTCCGCTTCCGATGAAATGCGGTCACCGGCATGCCAGCCTCCAGCGGCGATCCGGTCGGCAATCATGCGCTTAACGCGCTGATAATGTGGGACCATTTCCTGGTTCATAAAGATTCCGATCGATCAATCACCAGACTCGACAGGTGAGTTGAAATCCAAGATATATATACATGTATAGACAGCCATTTGGAATCCCCCATGCCAAGGATCGTTTGCGCGCCGATCGCTCTGCTGCCCGATGGCTGGGCGGAGAATGTCAGCATCGAATTCGACCGCGATGGCGTCATCACGCATGTCGCGACCGGTGCTAGCGCACCTCTTGGCGCCATTCAATGCCAGGGACCGATTCTGCCCGGCATGCCGAACCTGCATTCGCATGCCTTCCAGCGGGCGATGGCGGGCCTGGCCGAGAAGGCCCTTAACCCGGAGGACAGTTTCTGGACCTGGCGTGACTTGATGTATCGGCTGGTGGGGCGCCTGTCGCCGGAGCAGGTCGAAGACATCGCCCGATATCTCTATATCGACATGCTGAAGGCGGGCTACACGTCGGTGGCGGAATTCCACTATCTCCATCACGACCGCGACGGCAGCGCATATGCCGACCCGGCTGAAATGTCGCGGCGGGTTCTCCACGCTTCGGAGCGGGCCGGCATTGGCATGACATTGCTGCCGGTTCTCTACAGCCATGGCGGGTTCGGCGGGAAGGCGCCGAGCGACGGACAAAAGCGGTTCCTCAATTCGGTGGACAGCTATTTGCGGCTCCAGGAGACGCTCGCCAAAGACTGTGCGAGGCCAGGGCGCCGGCTGGGCTTTTGCTTCCATTCGCTGCGTGCCGTGACTCTGGAGCAGATCCGGGCGGTGCTGGGGAGCAGCGATGACGACCGGCCGATTCACGTGCACATCGCTGAGCAGCAGAAGGAAGTCGAGGATTGCCTGGCCTGGAGCGGGCGGCGGCCCATCCAATGGCTTTACGATCAAGTTCCCGTCGATCAGCGTTGGTGCCTCATTCACGCAACACATGCCGAAGCCGCGGAGGTTTCCGCGATGGCGCGGAGCAAGGCGGTCGCGGGCCTTTGCCCGACGACGGAGGCCAATCTCGGTGACGGCCTTTTTCCGGCAGTGGAGTTTCTGGCCGCCGGTGGGCGCCTTGGCATCGGCTCGGACAGCCATGTCTCCTTGAGCGTCGTCGAGGAACTGCGCTGGCTCGAGTACGGCCAGCGCCTGAAGCATGAACGGCGCAACCGTCTGCACGATGCCGGCAAGCATGTCGCCGGCTCCCTCTACCGGGCGTCGCTCGCCGGTGGCGCGCAGGCATTGGGCCAGAAGATCGGCGCCCTGGCACCCGGCCATCGTGCCGATCTTATCGTCCTCGACGGCCAGCACCCGCTGCTCGTCCATGTCTCTGGCGACGACATCCTCGGCCGCTGGCTCTTTGCTGGCCTCAATCGCATGGTCAAGGACGTCATGGTTGGCGGCGAATGGGTTGTCCAGGACGGGCGGCACGGCGATGAACTGGAAGCCGGCCGCGCCTTCGCCGAGGCCGTGAAGGCACTCGTCTAGTCTCAATCGCTCAGAGGCAAGCAGATTCAAAGCCCGCGGTCTCACCGTCGCGGGCGATCTCGCCGAGGAGGAGCCCGCCATAGATGAGGTCCGGCTCGGCGAAAAAAGCGACGCCCTCGACGAAGCGCGGCATGCCGCCGCTGATCTCGACGACTTGCCGCATCCAGATCGGCCTATGGTCGGTCGCGCATCGGTGAAATGCACCGAGCACCTCGGAGCTGCGCGGTCCGTGCAGGAAATCCTCCAGATAAGCGCCGCGGAGATTGCGCCCAAAGGCGCGATCCAGCGCCGTGCCGGTGAGGCGGATGCGCAGACGCAACTGCCCGTCCTTTGAACCCACCACTTCGAGAATGAAGAGATGCGGCAGAAGATTGGGCTTCACCGTCAGCGGGTCGAGAGCTGAACCGCCGCTAAGCTTTGCAAGATGATCGGCGATCTGGTGCAGGACCGGATCCATTGGCTCACCAGCAGAATGAACAAAGTCACTGTTCCACATTCGACCGTGCGAGGCAAAAGCTTTGGCACGCGCATCTTGGCTGCAATCTCGCCAATAGGAGCCGGCTCCGGAGCGAGATGTCCGGAGCCGGGTAACCAGAGTGCTTCTTTTCCCTTTACTACCTAGGTGGCTTGCGGCCGCATGCCCTTCGGCAACAGGAAGTCGATCACAAGAGCAACCAGGATCGACAGGCCCGTCAGGGGAAAGAGCAAGGCCATGACCACAAGGATGGCGACGGCCCCGCGCGCGACACGATAGTCGCTGGGATAGCGCGGGGCACCGAGGGATCCCTTCGGCCGGCGTTGCCACCACATGACGATGCCGGAGACCGACATCAGGATGATGGCGAGACACGCTGCCAGCATGGCGAACTGGTTGAGGCGTCCGAACTCCTGGCCCATATGGACGCTGACGCCCCATTCGATCGCCTTGCCCACAGGTCCGAGATCGCTGAAGCCGGCATCGAACAGAACCTTGCCGCTATATTGATCGAGATGGATGATCCGCTCGCTGGCGATGTCGTCCGGATAGACGGAAGCGGTATAGACACCTTCCGGCGCGGTCGGCATGTCGACGACATATCCTTTATGGATACCCAGGCTGTCGAAGATGGCGACAGCCTGATCGATGCCAAAGGCCGGGGCCCCGGTCGGCGTCGATTCCGGCATCGGCGCGCTTTCCATCGTCCAGTTCACCTGGGTCATGGAATCCTTCATTGGAACCGTCGAGACCGGGATGTCGTCCCAGTAGCCGGTCGGATAGCCGAGGCCTGCCTTGTTGGCGTAGGTGTTGACCTTGTCGCCCCAATAGCCCGACCAAGGCAAGCCGGTGATTGCCAGGAAGAAGATGAAGGCGCCGGTATAGAGCCCCGTGACGGCATGAAGATCGCGCCAGAATGGGCGGCGCTTGGCGCCTCGCCGCACCTTGAAGGCACCGACCTGCCGACCGCGCGGCAGCCACAGATAGATCCCCGAAATCACCAGGATGAGCGCCCACCCGGCGACGATCTCGATGACCCGGTTCGCGACCCAGCCGAAATAGTCGAGGCTGTGGATCTTGCGCACGAGCTTCATGAAGGGTGTCGCCGCAAATCCGGCATCGCTGAGCGATCCGAGGAATGTTCCATCATAGGGGTTTAGATAGACCCGCTCCTTGCCGGCATCGGTCTTCACCGTGACGATCGCCGACGCATCGGCGTCGCTTGGTGGGATGTAGGCTTTCGCCTGGCCCGGCACGGCGGCAAGGGCTGCGGCAACGAGCTGCGACGGTGGCAGTGCCGGTGTTTCACGCGCGTCGACCTCTAGATAGCTCTTGTAGAAGGCACTGTTGAGCTCGTCCTTGAATAGATAGAGGCCGCCGGTAATGGACAGCATGATCATGAACGGGATTACCAGAAGGCCGGCATAGAAATGCCAGCGCCAGACGGCACGGTAGAGCGGCGAGGGGAGCGCCGCAGCGCGCGTCCCCGCCATTTCGATATTGGACATGGATACCTCCAAGATGCCGCGCAGCTTTGCCGGCGGCAGGTGTGACTGATCTTGTTCGGGTCGATCTAGATCAGCGCTGCGGGAGGTGCGCGGTTGGCGAGGTCGGAGGAGAATCGCGCCGGCGGGAGCGGGCGATCGTCTGCCGGCGTTGAATAGCGAGTCTCAGCTTGCGGAAAAGACGCGACGAAAATGCCGGCAAAGGATGGTTCCGGCAGGGCGGGAACGATGACGCCGACGCTGCAGGCGATCTGACAGGCGAGGCGATCGATAGCTGCGCCGGGCCGTGCCGGGGCTGATTTCCCTGGGTCCGCGACGGTGACACGTCCGTCCTCGAGGCACAGCACGCCGAGGCCAAGGGCTTCGTGCTCGGCTTGCGCGAATGCATGGGCATTGGCGAGCGTCGGGCCGAGGATAGCCTGGAGGAGCAGGGCATAGGCAAGCGCCAGCGTCCGGAAGACCGGGCGCTTGAAGGAGACGAACGGGCGGCGCTTCTGTCGCATGACGCCCCTTTTACGCGCGCCATCAAGGGTCGGCAAGCGCCTTGCGCCGCTTCAGGCGGGTCGCCAGTTGACCAGTATCTCGACGAATTGCGACAGCACCACGCGCACCCGTGCCGCGTCATCCGGCAGGTAATCAAAGGGCGGTGCCTCGCGCATATAGGTCCGTTGCGCCAGTTCAAGCTGCACGGCGTGGATGCCTTCCGCCGGGTTCCCATAGTGGCGGGTGATATGGCCGCCCTTGAAACGGCCATTGACCACCCGCGTATAGCCGGGCGCATCGCAAGCCGCGGCGAGGCGTGCGGTCAGGTCGGCGGCGCAGCTCTTGCCTTCGTTGGTCCCGATGTTGAAATCAGGCAGGTCGCCGTCAAAGAGGCGGGGAATGAATCCCTTGATCGAGTGGGCGTCGAACAGGACGGCATAGCCGTGCCTCGACCTGATGCGCTGCAGTTCCTCGGTCAGCCGCTGATGGTAAGGCTGCCAGATCTCGTCCAGCGCCTGCTTGCGCACGGCATCACTTGGTTCTTGGCCCGGTACGAAGAGCGGCTGCCCGTCGAACAATATGTCGGGGTAGAGCCCGGTGGTGGCGGTTGCGTAGAGCGGTTTGTCGTCGGAAGGGCGGTTGAGGTCGATGTTGAAGCGCGACCAGCGGGCGATCAACAAACTTGCGCCAAGGTTCCTCGCGAAATCGTAGAGGATCGGCAGATGCCAGTCGGTATCGCAAAGCCCTTTGGCCGGTTCGCTCAGGGCCGCCGAGATTTGCGGCAGCAATTCCGTTCCCACATGCGGCATGCTGATGAGGAGCGGGCTGTCCCCGGCGACGAAATCATAGGCCTGCAGCATCAGTCATGCGCCTTCAGTGAAACGATGATGAGCCGCGCCTGCGGGCTCCCAACGCTGAGCTTCACGAGTTCCGTGCTGTCGCTCTCCAGGCGCAGGGTCTCACCGGCCGCGACCGTTCGCCCGGCGCCCTCCAATTGGCCGGCAAGAAGATGAAGGAGGGTGAGGGGTGCCACCGGAAGTGTCAGGTTCTGATCCTTGACCAGATCATGCCCGCTCACTGCCGCGCGGCCCCAATCGCGCCGCACCATCACGTTGAAATCCTGGATGGCGCCATCAATGAGTCGGCAATCGGTTGCCCATTCCCCTTTGAAGCTGTGAGGCTGGAGCGGTTTCGCGATCACAGCTGGCGGCGCCGCATCGGCAAAGCTCAGGACCATGCCCTTGCCGCTCACCAGCATGATCTGGCGGTCGATGCCGTCGAAGGTGGAAAAGGGGCCTGGCTTGGCGACGTCGGCAATGGAAAGGCGCCAATGGAAGCCACCATCAGGTGCCGGCTCCTGAAGCAGCTCCAGCGTCGAGCCGCCACCATTCTTCCACGGCATGCGGCGATAATCGGCCGGTCCCAAAGCGGTCACGCGCATTTCTTCACCCAGGCTCCGTTTTGCACGATCCCGGCGCAAGGATTCCCGCCGAACCAGTAGCTGAGTTCTGCCGGCCGCTCGATGGACCAGATGGCGATGTCGGCTACCATGCCCGCTTGCAATTGCCCGTGGCTCACGCCGAGCCCCAGCGCCTTGGCGGCGTGCCGGGTGGCGCCCGCCAGCGCCTCCTCCGGGGTCAGGCGGAAAAAGGTCGTCGCCATGCTGAGCATCAGCAAAAGGGAGAGTGTCGGTGAGGTTCCCGGATTGTGGTCGGTCGAGATCGCGATCGGCACGCCAGCCCTGCGGAAGCCATCGATCGGCGGCAATTTCGTCTCGCGCAGGGCATAGAATGCGCCGGGGAGCAGGACTGCGACGGTGCCGACCTTCGCCATCGCCGCGATGCCGTCATCGCTCACATATTCTAGATGATCGCAGGACAGGGCATTGAACGCAGCGGCAAGCTGAGTGCCGCCCTGATCAGAAAGCTGCTCGGCATGGAGCTTGACGGGGAGGCCGAGGCGCCGTGCCGTCTCGAACACGAGGCGCGTTTGCTCCGGCGTAAAGGCGATCTTCTCACAGAAGGCATCGACGGCGTCGGCGAGGCCGTCGCGCGCGACGGATGGCAGGATCTCGTTGCACACCAGATTGATATAGCCG
>CAZUAL010000090.1:0-12559 GCA_964618305.1 uncultured Dongia sp.
ACATGATCCTGGTCATGGACCCGCGCGGCGACAAGATCAACATGACGGGCGAGGAAACGACCGAACCGACATTCGGCCTGCCTGCCATGTGGGTCGATCCCAGCGCGCGCGAAGAGGCCCTTTTCCGCGGCTACACGGTCGTTGACCCGGCCACCGTCATCACGACCCACCTTACCGAGCTCGTCAAAGACAATATGGCGGAGCTGCTTTCGCATGCCGAAACGCAGAAGCTTCTCGATGAACTCCCGAAGGAACATCAGAAGCTGGTCGCCGATCTCATCCCCGGTCAGATATCGGTTGGTGGCGTGCAGCGGGTCTTGCAGGCGCTGCTCACCGAGCGCGTCTCCATCCGCGACCTTGCCAACATTCTCGAAGGCGTGGCCGAGGCGGCCGGCTATTCAAGGAACGTCAATGCCATCGTCGAACATGTTCGCGCCCGCCTGGCGCGGCAGATATCGGATGCGAGTTCCGACGCCTCCGGCGTCATCCCGCTCGTGACCTTGTCGCCCGAATGGGAACAGGCCTTTGCCAATGCCATCCGTGGTGAAGGCGAAGATCGCCAGCTGGTCATGGCGCCGAGCGACCTGCAGCAATTCATCCAGAGCGTACGTCAGACCTTTGAACGCTTTGCAATCATGGGCGACAGCCCGGTCCTCCTCACCAGCCCGATGATCCGGCCTTTCGTCCGTTCCATCGTCGAACGTTTCCGTCCGGCGACAACCGTCATGTCGCAGAACGAGATTCATCCCAAGGCGAAGATCAGGACCCTGGGTCAGATCTGATGCTGAAGGACAGGACCGATCAGGATTGCCTCGGCCAGCATGGGGCCATTGCCGATAGCGGCGGGGAGCCGGCTTAGCGATGCGTTTGCGCACGTTCAACGCCCCGAGCATGAAAGAGGCGATGGCTCTCGTGAAGGCCGAACTCGGCCCGGACGCCCTGATTCTCAACACGGAAAATGTCGGCCAAGCGGTTAAGATCACAGCGGCACTCGACCGTGACGCAATCCTCGCCCAGGCCCCTGCCCCAGCGCAGGACCCGCTCGACGCGATCGCTCAGGCGCTTGAATTTCATCGCGTCAACACGGCGCTGGCGGAACGGCTGACGCAGCAGGCGGCGCAGATCCTTCTTGAGAATCCGGTTCAGGCTCTGGGTGCCGCCCTCCGCCTGCGGTTCCCGATGCAGCCGCTGACCGATCGCCGCCCTACCCGGCCGATCATGCTGGTCGGCCTGCCCGGTGCCGGCAAGACGGCGACCCTTGCCAAGCTGATCGCCCGGGCAAAGCTCCTGCACTGGCCGGCCACGGCGATCACCTGCGACGTCGTGAAGGCAGGTGCCGTCGAGCAGCTTGGAACTTATACCAAGGCACTTCAGGTACCAGCCTATCGGGCCGGAAATGCCGCGACACTCAAGCGCGCCGTCAGCCAGGCCGCGCCGGAGACATTTGTCGTCATCGACACGGTTGGCTGCAACCCGCTCGATGCCACTGATCTTGCTCATCTCTGCGAACTCGCTGAAGCGGTAAAGGCGGAAATGGTTCTGGTGATGGCGGCCGGGGGCTGCCCGGTGGAATCGGCCGAACTGGGCCAACTCTTTGCCGAGGCCGGTGCATCCAGGCTGCTGCCGACCCGCATTGACGCCGCCCGGCGCTACGGTGGTATCCTGTCCGCGGCCGAGGCTGGCCGGCTGGCGCTTGCCGAATTCGGTATTTCGCCGGAAATCGCCAGCGGCATCGAAATCGTCAATCCAGAGAAGATCGCCGCTTGGCTCCTTGAAACGGCGCCAGCCCAGCCCGGACAGAGGCGCCAATTGCGCCAAGCCAGTGGAACACGCCCATGAATGATCAGGTTCGCTCGACCATCGCTGTTGTGAAGTCGGATGCCGAGACGATCCCCGGCGCCATCGCTGTTGCGTCTGGCAAGGGTGGCGTCGGCAAGACCTGGCTTGCAATCACGCTGACGCAGGCTCTTGCTCAGCGCGGCGAGCGCGTCGTGCTGTTCGATGGTGACCTCGGCCTCGCGAATGTCGACATCCAGCTTGGCCTAACGCCGGCCATCGATCTTGGCACCGCCCTGGAACGGCAATTGCCGCTGAAGCGCGCGGCGACCGCCTCGTCTGCCGGTTTCGATGTCATCGCCGGCAGATCCGGTTCCGGTGGATTGGCCAACATGCCCTTGCACCGCCTCTCCTACCTGACCCAGGGGCTTCGGGAAATCGCCGGCGATTATGACCGGGTCGTCATCGATCTTGGTGCCGGCATCGACCGGCCGGTACGCCTGATGGCAGCACTTTGCGAGACGGCATTGGTTGTCGCGAATGATGAGCCGACGACGCTCACCGACGCCTATGCTCTCATCAAGATGCTGACCAATGACCAGGCGCAGTGCGGCATTAGGATCGTCGTCAACTCGGCGCAGGACACGGCGCAGGGCCAGCAGACCTATCAGACACTTGCCAAGGCGTGCGCCAATTTCCTGAAGCTCAATCCGCCGCTTGCCGGCATCGTTCGTCGCGATGCCAAGGTCAAGGAGGCGATCCGGGCGCAGTCACCCCTGCTCACGCGGCATCCGGGCAGCATCGCAGCCCAGGATGTTGAGGCGCTGGCACAGCAGATATCCCTCTCCAATCTGACATGAGCGATATCCTCAACCCGCTAGGTGGTCGGTTCATTGGGCCTCCGGGCTCGGTCACGACGACTGCGGTGTTGGGGACAGTGGCCGATCCACCGCGCGGCTTGAGGCAGGTTGACCCTGGCACGATCATCAAGGGCATCGTCCTTGGGCGGGAGCCGGACGGGCTGACATCGATCGCGACCGACAAGGGCACGGTCCGTGTCGCCGCGAACATTCCCCTGCCGCCAGGCGCACACGTGACTTTGGAAGTGCGCCCCGCCGGAGATAGATTGCAGGTCCTTATCCTTGCCAACGAGACAGCGGCGCGCGCGCAATCACAGTCACAGGCGCAGTCACATGCCCTGGCCCAAACTCAAGTGCAGACGCCAGGGCAGCCTCAGACCCAGCCTCACCCGCAAGCACAATCGCCGTCCCAAGGAGCCGGGCAGCCGCAACCTTCCGCCCCTAACGGGCGTCCCGCACCGGCGGGCGCTAACGCTCCCGCCCCCGCCGATCCCCGCTCGCCAGCACCATCGCCCTCGGCACAACCGACGGCACCTGCCCGCCCCGATGGACCCAGTATCGAATTCGTCGGGTCGACGCTCCGGGCTGTTGTCGTTCAGGCGCCGCCATCACTTCCAGCGCCGCCCGCAGTTCCACCGGCAAGCGCGGGCGGCCAGGGAACGGCTGGCGGGCAAGTTCCCAATAGCGGACAAGCGCCGGTCCAGGCACCGGTCCCGGCACAGATTCCGGGCGCTGTTGCGGTTCCGACCACCGCATCGCCGCAACAACCGCCTGTCGTCTCCGGCGCGGGCTCAACGATCATTCTGCCAGCCACCGGGCAAGCGCCCGACAATTCGACCGGCGTGCCGGTACCTGGGCCGATTGCCCAGCCCCTGCCGGGCAGCCTGTCGTCGGCCTCCAATATCGCGACCCTGCAGACCGCGCTTATTGCCGCCAGTCTCGACAAAAGGGATAAGGGCCTCACTTCGACGGCACCAGCCACAGCCGCTTTGCCAGCGGACGAAGTCAAAGGGGCGAGCAGTCCCATCACAGCCACCGCACCAGTTCCGCACTCTCCCTATCCGGCCGATGCAGTCGAAGAGCACTCTCCGACATCAGCCACGACACCGCTTGTTCCGCTGGATAGCGCTTTGTCGGCGGAGACGCGGCAACGAATCCTTGCCCTGTTCGCGGCGGCAACGGCCGGAATCGGAATCGAGACTGATGAGGTGGCTAACGCGACGAAGCCGGCCGCAGCCGGTTCGCCGCTGCCGCTCGGCGCCGAGATCAAGCTGCGCGTGCTGGCAGTTCAGCTCCAGGCCCACCAGCAGATCGCCATCGATCCGATCGCTTTCGACCCGCACGATGCGGCCGGCCAGATCATTTTCGGCCGCGTTGTCAGCATGACACCGGCCGGTCATGCCGTCATACACACCCCGATCGGCGATCTCATGCTGCAGAACCGCTCGAGCTTGCCCGTCGGTGCCCAGATCGCGCTCGCGATCGATACACTGGAAACGGCCGCGCCAGTTGCCTTGCCGACCCCCGCTGTCGCGACGCCGCAACAGGCTCTGCTGACTCTGTCGAAAGGCTGGCCGACGCTCGCGGATTTCCTTGCGCTGATCCAGGGCGGCGGCCCCGATCCAGCCCATGGAGTTGCAGATCAGGAAGCTGTTCGGCAGGCCATCGCCGCCCTGCCGCATGTCGGCGCAAAGATGGCGGCCGGTTTGCTCAATGCCATGGCGGCCTTGCGAAGTGGCGATCTCGGCAAGCTCCTCGGGCCGATCGTCGGTAAGGCCGGAAGTGCCGAACGCGAGGAACTGGTGCGGCGCCTGAAGGGAGAATTCAGCCAATTGTCCGCCCTGGCCCAGGACCGGCCGGATGTCGATTGGCGTGCCCTTTTCCTCCCCGTCATCGACGACCAGGGCCGCGTCAGCCAGATCAACCTCTTCTATCGGCGCGCCAAGCGCAATGAAACCGATCCTGGCGACAAGGGCAGCGGCACGCGGTTCGTCGTCGAGGCCGATTTCACGCGCCTCGGCCCATTCCAGCTGGACGGATTGATGCGGCCGCAGCGCTTTGACTTGATGGTGAGAAGCCGGCTGCGCCTTTCCGAGAGGATGCGCCGGGAAATCGAGACCATCTATGAGGAGGCGCGCGGCATCACCGGCTTTGCCGGTGCCATCGCCTTTCAGACCGTCAACGAGTTTCCCGTCATTCCACTTGATGACCTCAAGCGCGGGCAACCCACCTATATGGTCTAGCTTTCGCGCTTGGCCTTGCGCCGGTGCTGCTCGATCGCCATTTCGTCGGCAGCGATCTGCTCGCGCCTTGCCACCGCCTGACGGCGACGCTCCTGCCGGTTCTGGATCGTTTGCTCGGTCTTCTTGATATCGCTGAAGGCTTCGGCGATCTCGTCCCGCATCCGGTCGAGTTCCAGCGTCACGTCGGCAACCGATTGCTCCAGGCGCTCGCGCCGCTTTGCCATCAAGTCGCGATAGGCGGGCAGATGCCGGCTCACCTCAAGGTCGGTGCGGGCGATTTCGATCTCTCGCGCCACGTCCTCGTCAAGTTTTGTGATGTCGCTTTGCAGACGCTCGATGAGGGCCGCGAGGTCGGCCGCCTGGCGCCGTTTTTCATCCAGCGTCCATTTCTGCAAGCGCAGGAGCTGGTCGAGGCCGTTCATTTAGACGCCCCCTCGCCGGCCGCGGCCTCTTCAAGGGGAATGCCGAGGATGCCGGCAAGGTCGCTATAGCCGCTGGCCAGCGTGGCCTGTTCGTCCCGCCGTTGCCCCAGGAACCGCTCGATGGCCGGATAGAGCTCGATCGCCCGGTCGACCGCCGGATCCGTGCCGCGCCGATAGGCGCCAAGGCGGATGAGCTCGGCCATGTCTTCATAGACCGACATATGCTGCCGCGCTTCGCGGACCAGCCGGTTCTCGAACTCGTTGTTGCACCCCGGCATGGTTCGGGACAGTGAGCGCAGGATATTGACCGCCGGATAGCGCCCCCGCTCCGCGATTGACCGCTCGAGGACGATGTGACCGTCGAGGATACCGCGGCAGGCATCGGCGATCGGCTCGTTGTGATCATCGCCTTCGACGAGAACGGTGAAGAGCCCCGTAATCGATCCGGAACCAGCAATACCTGGCCCCGCCCTTTCCAATAGCCTCGGCAGTTCCGCAAAGACCGACGGCGTGTAACCCTTCGACGCCGGCGGCTCGCCGATCGAAAGACCGATTTCCCGCATGGCCATAGCGAAGCGGGTAACGGAATCCATCAGGCAGAGCACGTCTTCGCCCTGGTCGCGGAAATACTCGGCCAGCGCCAGCGTCATTTGGGCTGCCTGCCGGCGCAGCAGCGGCGATTCATCCGATGTCGCGACAATGACGACGCTGCGGGCAAGGCCGTCCGGCCCCAATTCGTCTTCGATGAATTCCTGCACCTCGCGGCCGCGCTCGCCAATGAGGCCGATGACGTTGATGTCAAGCGAGGTATAGCGCGCCATCATCGACATCAGCACCGACTTGCCGATGCCCGAGGCAGCGAAGATGCCCAGTCGCTGACCCTTGCAGACGCTGGTGAAGGTGTTGATCGCCTTGATGCCGAGGTCGATCTTTCCACCGACGCGCATACGGGCATGCGCGGGTGGCGGCTGGTTGCGGATGCGGCGCGATTCCGGTCCCTGCGGCAGCGGCCCCTTACCGTCGATCGGCTCGCCGAAGGCGTTGACGACGCGGCCCAGCCATTCGCGGGTTGGCCGCACGACCGGCTCCCCATCGATGAGGACGACTTTGCTGCCCAAGCCCACCCCTTCCAGCGAGCCATAGGTCATGGCGAGGGCAAGCCCTTCGCGGAAGCCGACGATTTCGCAAGGCACCTGGCGGTCGTTGCGGTCGACCAGCGCACAGCGCGCACCGATGGAGAGCGCGCTTTCCATGCCGCTGATTTCGACAAGCATGCCGACAACGGCAGCGACGCGGCCGTAGATCCGCGTATCCGGGATCCGTTCCATCTCGCGGTGGAAGGCGTCGAATTCCTGCAACGTGGCGCTCACCGCGACCTTGGTTCCTCTCTATGCCGGCAACTTAGTTTGAGCCCGGCGCTGTCGATAAAAGACTAGCCCAGAGGCGTTAAATAAGTGGTTAACACTCCGTTTATTAGGTCGCCCAGCCGTCAGATTGCCTTTAACATATTGTAACTTTAGCATTTTAGGAGCTTTTTCCCGAGACAATCTTCTTCATCTTCTATCGTCAAAGTTAACGCCACGTGCTTTACATAGGCCGCTATTAATGGTTAAGATTCACACATTAATCGGCTCCCGTCGAGAACCGGATGAGGTCCTTGTCATGCGCGTGCTAGTCGTCGAAGACGATTCCAACACCGCCCAGAGCATCGAGCTGATGCTCAAAGCCGAGGGTTATATCGTCGATACAACCAATCTCGGCGAAGATGGCCTCGAGATCGGCAAGCTTTACGATTACGACATCATCATTCTCGATTTGATGCTGCCGGATATCGATGGCTACGAGGTGCTACGCCGCTTGCGGGCCGCCCGTATCAATACGCCGATCCTGATCCTGTCGGGCCTTTCCGAGCTCGACAGCAAGATCAAAGGTCTTGGCTTCGGCGCCGATGATTATCTGACCAAGCCGTTTGACCGCCGCGAACTGATCGCCCGTCTGCAGGCGATCGTCCGCCGCTCGAAGGGGCATTCGGATTCGATCATTAAGACCGGCCGCCTGACCGTGAACCTGGATACACGTACGGTTGAAGTTGAAAATCAGCCGCTGCACCTAACGGGCAAGGAATACGGCATTTTGGAACTCCTCTCCCTGCGGAAGGGCACGACGCTCACCAAGGAGATGTTCCTCAACCACCTTTACGGCGGCATGGATGAGCCGGAATTGAAGATCATCGACGTGTTCGTCTGCAAGCTTCGCAAGAAGCTCAGCACCGCGACGGGTGGCGAGAACTATATCGAAACGGTTTGGGGCCGCGGCTACGTCCTGCGCGATCCGGACGACAGCACCATGCCCGCCAAGGCGGCCGAGAGCGCCTGAGCGTATCGGAAGCCTGCCGAAATCGAGAAATGGCCCGAGCTAGGCTCGGGCCATTTTCTTTTTGAGCATTACCTGATGAAAGGTGTGACTGGACTCAGGCCCTGGGAGTGGCCGGCGCCGCACCGAAAGCGGTCGGCGCCTTGATGCCGCCGGTAAGGCCATAGATGCCACGCTGGCCCGGGAGAAGCTGAAACTTGTCCGAGATGCCGAGAACTGTTTCGGCACCACCGAGGAACAGGAAGCCATCTTCCGGCATCTGCTTGGCGATACCGGCCAGCACCTTGGCCTTGGTCGGCTGATCGAAATAAATCAGCACGTTGCGGCAGAAGACGATATCGAACTTGCCCAAGGGTGCCGGGTCGTTCAGCAGATTCCACTCACGGTATTGAACCTTTGAGCGGATTGTGTCGGAGATCTTCCAGCGGTCGCCGGTCTGCTGGAAATATTTGACCAGCAACGTAATCGGCAGGCCGCGTTGCACCTCAAACTGCGAATAGAGGCCGTCCTTCGCGCGCTGCAAAATCTCCTGCGACAGATCGGTACCGACGATCTCGATCTTCCAGCCGCTAAGCTGGGCGCCCATTTCCGACATGATCATCGCCAAGGAATAGGCTTCCTGGCCCGACGAACAGGCCGCTGACCAAATTCGGAAGGTCTTCGAACTCGCCCGCCCCTTCAACAGCGCCGGCAGACAGATCTGCTTGAACTGGTCGAATGGCTTGGTGTCGCGGAAAAAGAACGATTCGTTCGTGGTCATCGCTTCGACCACGTCGCGAATGACCGCCTCGTCATTCTTGGTGCGAATCAGACGGACAAGATCGTCGAATGTCGCAAGCTTCCACTTGCGCGCCACGGGCAGCAAGCGGCTCTCGAGCAGATACGTCTTGTCGTTGGTGAGGACGAGGCCTGACCTGGTCTTTAAGAGCTGGCAGATGAAGTCAAAGTCCGTGATTGTCATCGACGGCTGCCTCATGTCCCGCTACGGGTGACGGCCTTCTTGACGAACGGACCTATCTCCGGCAGCGGCAACACCGCTGAGCAAAGCCCCGCAGTCGCGACGGCACCAGGCATGCCCCAGACCACGGAAGTCGGTTCATCTTGAGCGATCACCGTTCCCCCGGCATTGACCAATTCCTGCGCCCCCTTCATTCCATCCTGCCCCATTCCGGTAAGCATGACAAACAATGTCTTGCCTCCGTACGCCTTTGCGATCGAGCGCAGCATGGGATCGACGGCTGGACGGCAAAAATTCTCCGGCGGATTCTTGTTGAGGCGCACCACTCGCTGATTCGGCGCGCCTTCGACGACCATGTGAAAATCTCCCGGGGCCACATAGATGCGTCCGGAGACAACGGCCTCGCCATCCTTCGCCTCGGCCGACGGCATGCCGGCCGCCTGCCCCAGATGTTCGGCGAGAATCGTGGTGAAAGTGGCGGGCATGTGCTGTGTCACAAAAACAGGCATCTGCGTGATCTTGCCGATGGCCTGGAACATCTTGAAGAGCGCCTGCGGTCCGCCGGTCGATGACCCGACCGCAAGGCATTCGGGCCGCAACAGCGGCGGCATGTCACGCAGCTTCACTGGCTGCGAGGCATAGAGACGCTTTGGTGCAGCCGGTGCCGCATTGGGCTCGCCAGTGGGCGACGGCGCGGCAATACCCCGCTTGCGCCTGCCGGCCTGGGCCCACGACTTCACCTTCTCTACCAGTTCGGCCTTGAAATCGGCGGCGGCGGATATGGCCCCCGTCGTCGTCGGCTTCGGAACATAGTCTGATGCGCCGAGCGACATCGCCTTCATGGAGACCGACGCGCCCTTGAGGGTAAGTGTCGAAGCCATGATGACGGCAACGCCCGGCTTGGCCTGCAGCAGCTTCGGCAGAGCCGTGATGCCATCCATGACCGGCATTTCGATATCGAGAACGATAACTTCGATATCATTCTCGGGACGGCCAAGCGCATCGATCGCCAGCTGACCGTTGCCGACCGTGGTAACCACTTTGATGGTGGGATCGGACTCGAGAGCGCGGGTCAGCAGGCCGCGGATGACTGCAGAGTCATCAACGATCATGACCCGATAGGGTCCAGCCTTGCCACCGGCGCCCGCCACTGCCGTCTTAAAGGGTGTCATTACGCGAACCTGTCCCAGTTCTTATCTGTTGCGCGAACAGCATGCCGTTGCCATCGACAGCCTCCGCACCCATTTGTTTACAACAAGCCGACCTGGGAGAATTTCGACTCGATAATCTCACTGTCGAACGGCTTCATGATGTATTCGTTCGCGCCCGCCGAAATGGCCTCCTGAATGTGCTGGATATCGTTCTCCGTCGTGCAGAAGACGACGATCGGAGTCTGACCGCCTTCGGTCTTGCGCAAAAGACGCAGGAACTCGATCCCACTCATTACCGGCATATTCCAATCGAGCAGGATGGCGTCCGGCATCTCCTTCATGCACTCGTCCATGGCGAGCTTGCCGTTCTCGGCCTCGACGATCTGAAAGTTAAGACCTTCCAGAATCTTTCGAGCAACCATCCGGACGACCTTTGAATCGTCTACGACCAGGCAAGACTTCATTCAAAATGCTCCGTTCGCCGAACTATGCTTGGGCAATCCCTGCATGCGTACCGCACTATTTGGTAATTGTCATTCATTTGCCAGTAGTCAGCAAGAGAGTAGATTGCCGCCAATTCTGCATTGGCTTTTAGCCGAAAGTCACATTTCAGGTTGCAGCCGACCTGCGGCCGGCTGCCTTCCCTTACCTCACGCCACTTCCGATCGCGCTGCGCCGAAATCAAGCAGCGAACCGACATTGAGGACGACGAGCAAAGAACCGTTAAGGCGATAGATGCCGTCGGAGAATTCGCGCAGGCGCTGATTGAGAGTCGGCGGGTTGCGCTGATAATCGCGCGTACTGAGGCTCAGCACCTCGCCGACACTGTCCACCAGCAGGCTATAGAGTTCGCCGTCATGCTCGACGACAACCGACATCGCCGTCTTGCCGCCCTCGCGCGTCGGCATGCCGAGACGCGGACGAACGTCGATCGCCGTCACGATGCGGCCGCGCAGATTGAGGCTGCCAGCCACTTCCGGCGGTGCCAGCGGAACGCGGGCAATGTTCTGCGGTCCCAGCACGTCCTGCACCGTCAGCACGGGAATACCGAACATCTGGTCGCCGATCGACATGGTCACATAGTCGCGCTGCTCACCGCTGTTGGCGGCGATCGTAGAGCCGAACTCGCCCGCAGCACCGTTCGTCATTCCGCTCATGCGGCACCTCGTACTTCAGAAAGAGCTTCATTGAGAATGTGGACCAGGCCTTCCCGGTCGTACTTCGCGACGTAATCGTCGAAGCCGACGGAACGGCCCTTCGCCAATTCCTTCGGGCTCGCATGCGACGACAGCGCGATGATCGGGGTCGTCTGCCAGCGGCCGCTCTTCTTGACCGCTTCGCAGAACGCGAACCCATCCATGCCCGGCATTTCGATGTCGGAGATGATGAGATCGAATTCCTCACCGGCCTCGGCGAGTTCAAGCGCCTTGTCGCCGCTGTCGACCGCCGTCACCGAGAACCCAGCCGCGGAAAGCTGCGGGGCCAAGAGGTTGCGGAAGAACGCGCTGTCGTCGACCATCAGGACACGGCGCGCCTTGGCACCGACAGTATCTTCGCGGCGCGAACCGAACCAGTCAGCGAACGCCTGGGCAAGGAAGAAGCCCGTATCGATGATGTCCGTCGCCTGGCCGGCGATGATCGCCGAGCCGATGCGGCCGGGTGTTTCGGCGGCCAAGTCGACGTTGAGCTTGGCCTCGACGATGTCGACGATCTCGTCGACCATGAGGCCCATCGAATGGTCACGATCCGAGAAGACGAGCACCGGCTGACGGCCTTCGCCGCCAGAAACATCCGGATAGCCTTCGAGCGGAATGAGCGGCATGAGCTGGCCGCGATACTGGACGACCAGTTTGTCGTTCGAGCGTTCGATCGCACTGCGCTCAATCTCCTCGAGACGCGCAACCAGCGCCAGCGGCACGGCTTTCGGCGCGCCCTGGCCGGCACGGAAAAGCAGCAGCGGCACGGCTTCGTCGCCATGAGCGCGGCTCCGGAGCGCCTGCTTTTCCGCCTGCTCGGCGTCGGCCATGCTGAGCTGGCCGGACGTCGCGGCAATGCCATTGGGGTCAAGGATCATGATGACCGAGCCGTCGCCGAGGATCGTGTTGCCGGAGAAGACCTCGATATGGCGCAGGATCGGCGCCACCGGCTTGACGACGATTTCTTCGGTGTCGAACACGCGGTCGACCATGATGCCGAACTGATAGGTGCCGACTTGGGTCACGACGATGAATGTGTCATCGCTCGCCCGGTCGGTTTCGGCCTGCAGGCGGAGCTTCTCGCGCAGCGAGACAAGCGGTAGCAGCTTGTTGCGCAGGCGCAGGACCGGCGTGTCGTTGATGCGCTCGACCTTGAGTTCGCCGGTTGGGCTGGCGCGGACGAGTTCCACGACGCTGATCTGCGGAATGGCAAAGCGCTCGTTGGCGCATTCGACGATGAGCGCCGAGACGATCGCCAGCGTGAGCGGGATCTTGATGGAAAAGGTTGTGCCCTTCCCTTCGACTGAACGAAGCTCGATCGTACCGCCGATCTTTTCGATGTTGGTCCGGACGACGTCCATGCCGACGCCACGGCCGGACACCGAAGTGACCTTGGCTGCGGTCGAGAAACCCGCCTTGAAGATGTACTGCTGGATCTGCTGATCCGACATGTTCTCAAGTTCGGACTCGGTCGCGAGACCATTCTGGAGAATTTTCGCCTTGATCTTGTCAAGCGCAAGACCCTTACCGTCGTCGACCACTTCGATCCGCTTGCGACCGCCGTCCTCCACGACGACCGT
>CAZUAL010000091.1:0-12295 GCA_964618305.1 uncultured Dongia sp.
ATCATCGCCTTCGGCTCGACCTTCCTGGCGGTTTCGTTGGGCGTATTCGCGGCCTATGCCTTCTCGCGCTTCAAGATTCCGCTGAAGGACGACCTGCTGTTCTTCATCCTGTCGACGCGCATGATGCCGCCGATCGCGGTCGCTATCCCGATCTACCTCATGTACCGCGAACTGGGACTGTCTGATACCTGGCTTGGCATGATCCTTCTTTATACGGCGGTCAACGTCTCGCTGGCCGTGTGGCTCCTTAAAGGTTTCATTGACGAAATTCCGCGCGAATATGAAGAAGCGGCGATGATCGACGGCTATACGCGCCTCCATGCCTTCTTCAAGGTAGTGCTGCCCCAGGCGGCGACCGGTATTGCGGCCACGGCCATCTTCTGCCTGATCTTCTCATGGAATGAGTATGCCTTCGCCGTGCTGCTGACCTCCGGCGAGGCGCAGACCGCGCCACCCTTCATTCCGATCATTATCGGCGAGGGCGGGCTCGATTGGCCGGCGGTCGCGGCGGGCACGACCTTGTTCCTCATCCCGATCGTCGTCTTCACCATCGTGCTGCGGAAGCACTTGCTGCGCGGCATCACCTTCGGTGCGGTGCGCAAATGAGCGATATGCAGCAAGCAAAGACCAGGCAATCAAGCGGGAAGTGGCCTGTTTGGCTGCGGCGCGGCCGCATGGAGAACCTTGCCATTCTGATTATCGCCCTCGGTGTGGCGATGATGGTGCAGCCCTTTTCCATCGACATCTATGGTTGGTCCTTTGCCATGATGCTCACCGGTGTTGCCGCCTTTACCGTTGTTTCGAAGTTCCCGGAGTAAATCATGGCGGAGATCCGGGTCGAAAATCTGCATAAATCCTTTGGCGATTTCGCCGCCGTGAAGAACTCCAACTTCACGGTGGAAGATGGTGAATTCTTCGTGCTTCTTGGACCGTCTGGCTGCGGCAAGACAACAACCTTGCGCATGATCGCGGGACTGGAACTGCCGACGTCGGGACGCATCCTGCTCGGCGGTGACGACGTGTCGTTCAAGCGGGCGGCGGAGCGCGACATCGCGTTCGTTTTCCAGCTCTTCGCCCTCTATCCGCACATGAATGTGCGCGACAATATCGGCTTCTCTTTGAAGTGCCAGGGGTTTGCCCGGGCGGAGATTCGCCGGCGCGTCGATGAAGCGGCGCGTATTCTTCGCATCGAGCATATACTGGAGAAGTCCGTGTCCGGCCTTTCCAGTGGCGACCGGCAGCGCGTGGCGCTGGGTCGTGCGATCGTCCGCGAACCGATGTGCTTCCTGATGGATGAGCCGTTGGGTGCCCTTGATTCCGAGTTCCGCCACGTGATGTGCGGTGAACTTCGCGGGCTTCACAACAGGCTGAAGGCAACGACGGTCTATGTTACTCACGATCAGCTCGAAGCCATGTCGATGGCGGACAAGATCGCTGTCATGAGCGCCGGTCTCATCGAGCAGTTCGGGACGCCGCAGGAGATCTATCAGCGGCCGGTCAGCATGTTTGTCGCAGATTTCATTGGCTCGCCGCCAATGAATTTCCTCCGTTTCGAAGGTGGGCTGGCGCGCGGGGCATCGGAGGCGCGGCTTGGCGATGCCCTGGTGCAGATGCCAGCCGTGCACGAGGACGTGGCGCCCGCGCAGCTGGTGCTGGGGGTGCGCCCGGAGCATATCCGGTTTAACGATGCGTCGCCGTTGCGCGGGTCAGTCTATGGAGCCGAATATTTGGGTACCACACAGATCGTGACAGTCGAGACGGCGTTCGGCCAGGTGAAGGCGCGGACCAACTCCCACATCAATGTGGCTCCCGGATCTCATGTCGGCCTGCGGTTCCAAGCAGAGCGGCTCTCGCTTTTCCACGGGAATGGCGGCAAGGCGGTGCGATCGGCGCTGTTCGAAGGAGGAATGCATGGCTGACATCCGACTGGAAGGTGTGAGCAAGCATTTCGGCGAGGCAACAGCAGTCGAAAGCTTGGACCTTGCCGTGGGGGACGGAGAGTTCGTCGTGCTGCTGGGGCCGACCGGTGCCGGCAAGACTACGACGCTTCGACTCATTGCGGGCCTCGAAAAGCCGGATGCGGGTCTGGTCTACATCAACGGTCATGACGCGGCGACCTTGTCGCCGGCCGAGCGGGATGTGGCCTTCGTCTTTCAGCAATACTCGCTCTACCCGCACCTGAGTGTCTTCGAGAATCTAGCTTTTCCGCTTCGCTCACCGATCCGCAAGCTTGACGAGAAGACGATCAGGTCGACGGTGGAACGGGTGGCCAGCCTGCTCCGCATCGAGAAAAAGCTGCAGAATCGAGCGACGCGCCTTTCCGGGGGCGAGATGCAACGGGTGGCGATCGGTCGCGCGCTGGTCCGCTCGCCGTCCATCTATCTTATGGATGAACCTCTGTCGTCACTCGACGCCAAGTTGCGCTCCGACATGCGCCTGGAGTTGCAGCACATTCAGCGGGATCTGGGTGCCACGATGCTGTACGTGACCCACGACCAGATCGAGGCGATGACCATGGCGACGCGGATCGGGGTGCTCGATCACGGGCGTCTGGTTCAAGTAGGAACACCGCGGGAGATTTACGAATCACCTCGGAACATCTATGTGGCGACCAGGCTCGGAATGCCGTCGATCAACCTGCTGCCAGCGTCAGCCTTTGCCAACCAGCCGATGCCGCCGGGAGCGGCGACGATTGGCGCTCGCACCGAGCATATTGTGGTGGGGCGAAGCGGCCTTAGCGGGGCAAACCCTGCGAAGGTGGAGTGGATCAAGCATTTGGGGGATCAGAATCACCTGCACCTAAGCCTCGGTGCGCATCGTCTGGTGACGTTGGTCGATCCGGATATGGCACTGTCGGTCGGTGATGCGGTCGATCTCAGCTTGAAGGGGGCCCTCTATTTTGGTCACGACGGCGAGCGGATTGCAGCGTAGGCGTATGGAATGGTGACGATGAGATTGGATGCAGATGTCCGTCAACGATTGCTGGGTGCGGTGGCCGAGGTCATTGCCCGCCATGCCGAGGAATTGACGAAACTTGATCAGGCGATCGGCGACGGCGATCACGGCATCAACATGAAGCGGGGCTTCGATGCGGTGATGGCCGATGGCTCGGCACTCGCCGGGAAGCCTTGGCCCGAATTCCTGAAGAGCGTTGGCATGACATTGGTCATGAAGGTGGGCGGCGCCTCCGGCCCTCTTTACGGGACGCTCTTCATGGCGCTGGGCAAGGAGGTTCCCCTGGAGCCGAGTGCCAATGATGCGGTCAAGGCGCTGCGGGCGGCAATCGTGGCCGTCCAGAACCGCGGCAAGGCGGAGGCCGGGCACAAGACGATGCTCGACGTACTGATTCCGGTCGCGGACCAGTTGGAGGCCGGCAATCTGTCGCTCGATGGTCTCAAAGAGAAAGCGCTGGCGGCGGTCGAGGCGACGAAACCGCTCAAGGCGATCCGAGGCCGCGCCTCGTTCCTGGGGGACCGATCAATCGGCCATGTCGATCCTGGCGCGCGGTCTTCGGCGCTCATGATCGGCGCCATCGCAGATGTATTGAAGGAAGTGGCATGAGCAGGGTCGGCATCGTCATCGTATCGCACTCACCGAAAGTGGCCGAGGGCGCCGCGGACATGGTCCGCCAGATGGTCGGGAATGAGGTTCCGCTCGCCTGGTGCGGTGGCGATCCCGGCGGCAATTTGGGTACGTCGGTGGAGCATATTCTGTCCGCGATCGATCGTGCCTGGTCTGAGAAGGGAGTCGCCATTCTGGTCGACCTTGGCGGCGCCGAGACGAATTCCGAGATGGCGGTGGAGATGCTGCCGCCGGAACGTCGGGGGAAAGTTGTCGTCTGCAATGCGCCGATCGTCGAAGGTGCGGTAATCGCGGCGACCGAGGCATCGGGCGGCTCGAGCCTTGACACGGTGCGGCGGACCGCCGAAGAGCTGTCACCCCAGTAAAGTCGAAGAGCGATTTGAGCATTCCAGGTGAGCATGACTGAGAGCACGATCAAGGCAGCCATCGAGATCACGAACCCGACCGGGCTCCATGCCAGGCCGGCCGTGAAGATGACGAAGCTTGCCAAGTCGTTCGGCGCGAAGGTTCAGCTCGCCTTTGCGGCCGAAGGGCCCTGGATCGACGCCAAGAGCGTCGTCAAGGTGATGGCACTCAAGGCGCCGAAAGGTGCCGTACTGCATTTCGCCGCGAGCGGATCGGATGCCGAGGATGCGGTCGCGGCTCTGACTGACCTCGTCCGGCGGGATTTCGACGAGCATCTCGAAGGTGCCGGCCCTGGTGCAGAGGGGCATGGCAGCTGACTGATGGCGGTGGAGATATGGCATAGCGGCCGTGTTGCCGCCTCAGGCCTTGCGATCGGTCCGCTCTTCATCGTGCGCCCGGTGGTGGCGGAAGGCGGTCGGATCGAGACACCAGAAGGCGAGGCGCGCAAGCTCCGCAGTGCCATTGCCTGCGCCATTGGCGAAATCGAGAAGCTCCAGGAAAAGGCGAGCGATGACGCTGCGGATATCCTGGAATTCCAGGTAGCCATGCTGGGAGATGAGGCACTGGCGGAGGCGGCATTCGGACTGATCGGCGACGGTGAAGCGGCCGCTACCGCCTGGCGCGCCGGGCTTGACGCGCAGATCGCCGAATATGCGGCGGCGGAAGATGAGTATTTCAGGGCGCGCGCCAGCGATCTCATCGACATACGCGACCGCGTCCTGGACCATCTGCTGGGGCGCTCTTCGCAATTGCCGCCCCCAGGCTCCATATACCTTGCCGAGGATCTGGCGCCATCGCGGTTCCTTGCCTGCAATTGGTCGGATGGGGGCGGCGTTGCCTTGACCGGTGGCAGCCCATCAAGCCATGTCGCCATGCTGGCGCGCGCCAGAGGCGTGCCCATGGTCGTGGGGCTAAATCTGGATCTCGATACCGTAGCGAGCGATACCGAGGCACTGCTCGATGGCGAAGAAGGGCGGATCAACCTGTCGCCCGGACCCGATGTGCGGGCCGATTTCAAAGAGCAATTGAAGCGCGCTGCAGCGGATAGCGAGCGTTGGACGCAATATCTTCATGTTCCTGCGGTTACCGCGGACGGAGAACGCGTCAATACGCTCATCAATGTGGCGGCGCCAGCTGATCTGGAGGGACTTGATCCAGAAGTCTGCGACGGAATCGGATTGGTCCGCACCGAATTCCTCTTTCACGACCAGCCGCACCTGCCGGGCGAAGACGAACAGTTTGACGTCTACCGGCGCATCGTGAGCTGGGCGCAGGGCAGGCCGGTGACCATTCGCACCCTCGATGCCGGTGGCGACAAACCTATCGCGGGCCTGTCGGTGGCGGCGGAATTGAACCCTTTCCTAGGGTTGCGCGGCGTGCGCCTCTCGTTGGCTTACCCGGACGTATTCCGTGTGCAGCTCCGGGCGCTGGCGCGGGCGGCCGTGCACGGCTCTCTGAAAGTGATGCTCCCCATGGTGACCGTGCCGGCCGAAATCGAGGCGGCTCTGGCACTTATGGCGGGCGAAGTGGCTGATCTCGAGCGTTCAGGCATTCCGTGCCGGATGCCGCCCCTTGGCATCATGGTCGAGGTGCCGGCCGCTGCTCTAGCGGTCGACCGCTATCCAGCTGCCTTCTATTCGATCGGCTCGAATGATCTCACGCAGTATGTGACCGCCGCCGCCCGCGATGTATCATCGGTCGCGGGACTTAACGATACGGCGAATCCGGCAGTACTGATGTTGATCGAGAGGGTGGCGCGCTTCGGGCGCGAAACGGGACGGGAAGTGAGCTTGTGCGGCGACGCCGGAGGCGACCCGCGCCTTTTGCCCATGCTGCTTGAAGCGGGTGTGCGGAACGTATCCATGGCGCCCAAGATGCTGGCGCGCGCCAAGGCGCTGATAGCCGGCTGGCGGGCATCATGACCATCGAAAGCGACAGCGAGATCAAGGATAGCGCACCGCGCGAGGGAGCAGGTCGTGACGCGGGCGAACTTGGCGCCATGGCGGAATACAAAGGCATCCTGCAGCGCCTTCTCGACAACAGGCCATCGGGAACGCGACAGCGCTTGGCGCATGCGCTCGGCAAGAATCGCAGCTTCATCACCCAGATCACCAATCCGAGCTATGGCGTGCCCATTCCGGCGCCGCACATCGAGACGATATTCGAGATCGTCCATTTCCCGACTCAGGAGCGCCAGGCTTTTCTCGATGCCTATGACCGCGCGCACCCAGGACGGTTGCAGCGGGCACAGGCCAGCCGCCGGATCAGGACGGCAACGCTTCATGTGCCGGATCTCGGTGACGATGATCGCAATCGCCGCCTCGATCACATGCTGGCAGATCTGGCCGTCCAGATCGCGAAGCTGATCGACGACGGCCAATAAGCTTTCTGGGAGAGGCGATATGAAGAAACTGATCAACGCGACCGAGACCGTGCTTGCCGAGACCCTCGATGGGTTTGCCGCCGCTCATGCCGACATTGTCGAGCTGGGCGAGGAGCGGAAGTTCATCCGGCGCCGCCACCTGAAAAAAGGCAAGGTAGGTTTGATCTCCGGCGGCGGTTCCGGCCATGAGCCCCTCCATGGCGGCTTGGTCGGCCATGGCATGCTGGATGCGGCCTGCCCGGGCCAGGTGTTCACGTCGCCGACGCCGGACCAGATGGTGGCCGCGGCGCAGGCGGTCGATACCGGCGGCGGCGTTCTCTTCATCGTCAAGAATTATGAAGGCGATGTGATGAACTTTGCCATGGCGGCAGAAATGACGGCCGACATGACCGGTGCCGAAGTCGCCACTGTCATCACCGATGATGACGTCGCGGTCGAGACCTCGACCTATTCGACCGGCCGCCGCGGTGTTGCTGGTACGCTCATTGTGGAGCGTTTGGTCGGTGCCGCCGCGGAGGAGGGCAGGAATTTAGCCACGCTCAAGGCCTATGGTGACGAGGTCAACAAGCGGACGCGCTCAATGGGCGTAGCGCTTACGAGTTGCACCGTGCCGGCGGCGGGCAAGCCGACTTTCACGCTGGCGGAAGACGAGATGGAGATGGGGGTCGGTATTCACGGCGAGCCGGGGCGCCGCCGCGTGAAGCTCGCCTCGGCGGATGCCATCGCGGCCGAGATGATGGGGGCGATCACGGGCGATCTCAACCCGAAGCCCGGGCAGCAGGCGATCCTGCTGGTCAATGGTTTCGGGGGTACACCGTCGATGGAGCTCTATCTCATGTGCAACGCGGCGCGCCGGATTCTGGCGGGACAGAAGATCCTCGTCGCGCGTTGCCTGGTCGGCTCCTATGTGACGTCGCTGGAGATGGCCGGCTGTTCGCTGACCTTGTCGCTGGTCGAGGATAGCGATCTCAAGCTGTGGGACTCACCGATCCACACGGCTGCCCTGCGCTGGAAGATGTAGCGAGAAAAGCCCGGCGCGTCCCTTCGCCGGGCTTTTCGCTGCGCTGAACCTTATTGCTTCAGGGCTTTTACCTCTTCCCACAGCTTGATGTATTTCTGGTTCCGGGCTGTTTCGACCGGCTCGAAGAGGATGCCATTCTCGAGATGCTTGACCGGATCGCTGATGCCGAGGGCTGCGATGTGCGCGGGATCGGCGATTTCGAATGCCTTACGGTTGCTGTGACCATAGCCATAAGACTCGATCATGAACTTGCCGGTCTCCGGCGAGAGCCAGGCATCGAGGAAGTCATAGGCTGCGGCCTCGTCGGCCTTGCCGGTGTTGAGTAGCGTCATGCCGCAGAGCCAGGTGAAGATGCCTTCCTTCGGCTGCGCGTACTTGACCGGAACGCCTTGTTCCTTGAGGCTCTTGACCGCTTCGTTCCAGGCATAGGCGGCAACGATTTCGCCGGAGGCGAGGGCCTGATTGATCTCGGTATTGTCTTTCCACAGGAACCGGCTGTTCTTGACGATCTTCTCGAGAAGTGGCCTCGTTGCCTCGAGCTCGGTATCCGACATCTCGAAGATCTTTTTCTTGTCGTAGCCGAGCAGAAGGCCCGCGATTTCCGCGGCTGCTTCTGTATCGGACATCGATACCTTGCCGGCATACCGGTCGTCGGTGAAGATGCCCCAGGATTCGTTGGCTGCATAGTCAGGCTCGACAAGGTCGGTGCGGTAGGCGATGCCTGAATTACCCCAGTCGCAGGGGACCATCACAACCTTGTCGCCGGCCACCACGCCGGTGCCCGTCTTCAGTGAATCGAACACGTCGTTCCAATGGCTGAGGCGCGCCGTGTCGATCGGCTTGGTGAGGCCGGCTTCGACGAAATATCCGACGGAATAGGTGCAGGGGTGAACCGCATCGGCATTGAATCCAGAGCGCACCTTTTGCAGCGCTTCATCCTCATTGGCGAAGATGGAAAAGGCCGGTGCCGCCCCATGCTTGTCGACATAGGATTTGAAGAAGTCCGGCTGATCGTAGCCGCTCCACTCCATGACCACGAGCTGTTCCTCGGCGCGGGCGCGCATCGGTAGCATCGTTACCCCGACGCCAAAAGCGGCTGCCGAGCACAGGACATCGCGGCGAGATACGCGACCTTGAGTCATGCGGTCGATGAATTTCACACGGTTCATAGCCAAAGCCCCCTCTGTCTACTTCGATTGTATCGATTGTTAACTTCCCCAATTGCCCGGTGATTTGACGACCGGCTGTATACGGCTGTCAACGCTGTTTAACCCTGATGGCATGAACCTGCAGTGACGCATGAGCTGAGGTCGCGGATTCATGAATTGCCATCTGCTTGACAGCGGCGTCGGCAAGCACCGAAACTTGGCTTAAGGCATAGCGAAGAAGACTATGTCAAAGAGGGGTGAGGCGTGTTTGGGAATTTCGCGAAATGAGTGATGCCGCGAATGGCGGGATCACCGCCGGAGAGGTGCGCGCAGAATCGTCCAAGGGCACGATATTGCAGCGTTATCCTTGGCTGCGTGGCTATTTGCTGATGTCACCGACACTTCTCGTGATGTTGGCGATGCTGGTCACGCCGATGATCGCGCTGGTTGTGCGCAGCTTCTGGACGCAGAACGTCTTCCAGGTCGATACGACCTTCACCCTGCGGAATTATCACGAAATCGTCGGGATCGGCGACAAGACCACCTATTGGATGGGTATCCCCTTTCCGTTCGCCAATCCGGTCTATGCCATTCTGCTTTTCAAGTCGGTGCTGATGTCGCTGGCGGTGACGGCCTTCGTCGTCCTGCTTGCCTATCCGATGGCTTACTTCATGGCCTTCCGGGTCCATCGCCGCAAAATCCTGTGGCTCATTCTCATCACCGTGCCGATCTGGACCAGCTACCTGCTACGTGTCTTTGCGTGGAAGATCATGCTGGGCTTCAACGGTGTCATCAATTCGGGCCTCATCAAGCTGGGGCTCATCGACCAACCTCTTGATTTCCTTCTCTACAGCCCGACAGCGGTGATGCTGACACTCGCTCACGCCTGGGTCGCGTTTGCAATTCTGCCAATCTATGTCAGCCTGGAGAAGATCGACCGTTCGCTTCTTGAGGCGGCGACGGATCTTGGCGACCGGCCGTGGGAGCGATTCTGGCACATCACTTTGCCGCTCTCCGCACCGGGAACTATCGCCACCGCGCTCATGGTCTTTATTCCGACCGTTGGCGACTATGTGACGCCCACCTTGGTCGGCGGGTCCGGCGGCAGCATGATCGGCAACAATATCCAGATTCTCTTCGGCCGCCAGAACGACGCGCCGCTGGGATCAGCCGTATCGGTCGTGATGATGGCGATCATAACCGCGATCGTCTGCTTGTTCCTGTGGGCGGTCGGTTATCGCAAGATCCGTGCGCGCGAGGCGCTTTAGATCATGGGCAAGCGCGTCGACTTCCTGCTCCTCTATGGCATTCTGTTTCTGGTCTTTCTCTATGGCCCGGTGCTGCTGCTGCCGCTCTTCTCCTTTAACGACGCGCTATATGCCGTATTTCCCCTGAAAGGCTTTACCTTGAAGGCCTATCAGCAGATGATCCACGATCCGACGCTGCTGAGTGCACTCAAGAACAGCCTGATGGTTGCTACCGGTGTCGCGATTGTCAGTACCGCCTTCGGCCTACTGGCGGCGATGGGGGTGACGCGCTACAAGATGCCGGGCAGGGGCCCCATCATGGGCGGAATCATGCTGCCCATGGTCGTTCCGTCGATCATCCTGGCCGTTGCACTGCTGGTGATCCTGCGGCAGGTCTTCGACATTCCGCTTACGCTCTGGACCGTTGGCGCCGGGCACGTCCTTCTCTGCGTGCCTTTCTCGATGATGGTCCTGATCGCGCGGCTCGAGGGGTTCGACAAGAGCCTCGAGGAGGCGTCTGCTGATCTCGGCGAAGGCGCCTGGATGACCTTCTGGCGGGTAACGTTCCCGCTGGCTCTTCCGGGCGTCGTCTCCAGCCTTCTGATGTCCTTCACCATTTCCCTCGACGAATATGTGATGGCGTTCTTCCTGTCGGGCCTCGACCAGACATTGCCGATCTATCTCTACAGTCAGCTGCGCTTTCCGCAGCGTTTGCCAGTGACGCTGGCCCTCGGCAGCACGATCCTGTTCGTTTCCACCATCATCGTCGTCTTTTCCGAACTGCTGCGCCGGCGCGGGGTTCAGAGCAGCAAGCCAAGTGGATTGTGATCCCATGACCGATGCCATCATTTCGTTGAAGAATGTCTCGCGTCACTTTGGAACGGTACGCGCGGTCGATGACGTAAGCTTCGATATCCGGCGAGGTGAATTCTTCTCCCTGCTGGGACCTTCGGGTTGCGGCAAGACAACGCTTCTCAGAATGCTCGCCGGCTTCGATGTGCCGACATTGGGAGCCATCATGATCGACGGGCAAGACGTATCGGCGGTGCCGCCCTATGCGCGGCCGACGAACATGGTGTTTCAAAATTACGCGATCTTTCCACACCTCAATGTCGGCCAGAACATCGCCTACGGTCTGCGCAAGAAGGGCCTCTCGAAAGTGGAGCTGCGGCGCGTGGTCGATGAATCGCTCGAGCTTATCAAGATGCCCGGGTATGGTGACCGCGCCGCGCATCAGCTCTCCGGCGGCCAGCGTCAGCGCGTTGCCCTGGCGCGGGCGCTCGTCTGCAAGCCCAAGGTGCTGTTGCTCGACGAGCCGCTGGGTGCACTCGACAAGAAACTGCGCGAGGAGATGCAGATCGAATTGCGGCAGATCCAGCGCTCGGTCGGCGTTACCTTCGTTTTCGTGACTCATGACCAGGAGGAGGCGCTGGCGCTCTCCGATCGCATTGCCGTCATGTCGCGTGGCAAGGCTCTGCAGATCGACAGTGCCGGCCGACTCTACGAGGCACCGAACTGCCGCGAAGTGGCTGCCTTCATCGGCTCGATGAATTTCTTCAGCGGCCGGCTGCGGTCCGTGACCACCGGCACGGCGACGGTCGATGCCGGTCCGATGGGGCAGCTGACTGTCGCCGTGAACGGCAACCTGCCGCCGATCGGGTCGGAAGTGACGGTCGCCGTCAGGCCTGAGAAGATGCGCCTTGGCTTGTCGCAGCCAAGTGATGGCAGCAACATGATCGCCGGCACGGTCGCGGCCGAGGCCTATTTCGGCGACCGCAGCCACTATCACATCAATGTTCCCGGTTTGCCGGCACCGGTTGCAGTCGCGCACCAGAAGGCGGAGCGGCGCCTGGATGAGGCAGATGCGATGGGCCGCCACGTGTGGCTCAGCTGGACCGCCGGCGCCGCCGTTCTCCTCACAGATTAGGTCGCTCGGCTCGGTCAGGCGTAATGCTGGCCGTTGGCGCGACGGCCGGCGAGGATATGCCGGTCAATTGCCTCATCGACCGGCAATGGCTGCGACGATACCTTGACGATGACTGTATCTGCCTTTCGGTCGATGAAGATCCACTGACCGTGGATGCCGACAGCGCAGAAGGCTTCGCGCGCCTCGTCCACGATGTACCATTTGCTGCGGTACTTGCCGCCCTTGATGAAGTGCGCCATGTCACCGCGCGCCCAGGCACCGGCATCACCGTTCTGCAGGATATCGTCGACCCACTGGCGCGGCACGATCGTCTTGCCGGCGACAGTGCCGTGATTGCGCATCATCTCGCCGAAGCGCCCGAGATCGCGGAGGGAGGCACTCATGCCACCCGCAGTCCGCGCGGCGCCGAGGCGGTCGACTGTCACATAGGCCGGCATTTCGGCGCCGATATGCTGCCAGATGCCCTCGCTCAGGAGATCGGCGAGCTTCCGGCCGGCGGCACGTTCCAGGAGCCACCCCAGCAGGTCCGAGTTGGGCGAGACGTAGTGGAAGATCTCGCCATGCGGCCCCGGTCCCTTGCGG